>JAQWSQ010000099.1 GCA_029243145.1 Planctomycetaceae bacterium
CCGGTCGTGCTGCGTTGGGTAAAAAATTCAATTCCTATCTGCCCGTGAAAGGGACAGAACTTCGAATCGAGTTTTTACAGTTACTCGTTTACCTGGAAGCGGAAGATGCTGCTTCTGCGGGAGTGGCTATGCTGAACTCGGCTCCCACTCAAGAAGAACAAATCGCTTATGCCAAATCGCTTCGGCATCTCAAAACGGGTTGGACTCCCGAATTGCGGGAACAGTTTCTCGGTTGGTTTTCCAAAGCGCAGGGATTTGGCGGAGGAGCCAGTTTCGGCATCTTTGTGAACAACATTAAAAAGGACGCTGTTGCGAAACTTTCTCCAGAACAAATGAAACAGTTTGAAAAAGTTCTGAACGCGGCGCCTCCCAAGAATGTCAATCCATTTGCGGAAGAAAATCGTCCCGTGGTTAAACAATGGACAATGGACCATTTAGGACCGCTTGTTCCCGATCAACTGAAAAAACGCGACTTCGATCGTGGCCGGAGAATGTTCGGAGCTGCGAACTGCTACGCCTGCCATCGTTTCAACAACGAAGGTGGAGCGGTCGGACCCGATCTCTCAGGTTTGGGAGGACGGTTTAGCCCCCGAGACATGCTCGAATCGCTGCTCGATCCTAACAAAGAGATCAGCGACCAATATGCGGCGACCCAGTTTATTATGACAGATGGGAAAGTCATTATCGGACGAATCGCCAACCTTGCCGGCGATGACTTTCGTGTGATCACCAACATGCTCGATCCCGGTTCGATGCTGAACGTGGACCGTAAAAAAATCGAAGAAATGTTCCCGTCAAAATCCTCAATGATGCCGGCAGGATTATTGAACACGTTGAACGAAGAAGAGATTCTCGATCTTCTGGCCTATCTTCTCTCCCGAGGCGATCCAGAGCACCCGTACTTCAACAAATAATAGTTGGAGCATTACGAGACTTTATGACTCCCTTTCGGACGATACGTTCGGCAGGGAGTTTTTTCTGCGCGTTTCTATGTTTGGCTTCAATCTTCAATTTTGGGGAGTTCATAAAAACGATAATGCTCATTTCGATGAGTCGGTTCGCGTTCGAATGGTCCCATGCGACTGACCAATAAATGTGTTGCCTGGGTTAATTGAACCAACTCGATTAACTCGTCTTCCGAGAATTGTTTGTCGTTCTCAAACGATCTCGAAGCCCAGTCTTGGTAAATACTCAAACGTCGGTTCCATTCGAGAATCCCCGCCGCATCCTGCGGACAGTCTTTGAAAGTCACATAGGCTGCACGCGAAGAATACCAGCGAAACGTCACCGAGCTTCGAGGAGCCAACACAATCGCGTCGTTCGAGACATTGCCATCAATCCAATGGCAGACATCAATCCACGATTCTGTTTTGGAGGCGGAGTAACCATCGACATTCCGACTGGGAAGTATCAACAGCAACGCTGTTGCCGCGACTATCAGGCTGGATAATTTCAGGGTGACACTTCGCCAGCGAACAATTTGTCCGTCTCGTTGAGCCAGGTTGATCATTAACAAGCTGACGGCAAGGGGCAGCACGACATCGGCCAGACGAAAGGGATAAAACTTCATCAATTTTACAAGCCATTCGTTCACAGCAGGGTTCTCGGCATAATGGTTTCCCCATCCAATCGCGAGACCGCCAAAAGCGACCAACAAACTTCCCAAGACAATCCGTTGCCATACATGTTGTTGCAGCGTCATTTCTGATTGTTGGTTCTGTTTGCGAAGAGAGCCTTGGTAGCACACCAGTATTCCCCACAAAAGCAGTAAGCCTCCGTAAGCCCAATACGCTTGAGTCGGGAACTGCACCGGATTCAGGTGATGTCCCAAACGACGAAACACCTGTAACTGGTCGGCTTCGGCTGCTCTGTCGATGGGCGTCAAGATTGTTGTCAGCGCAGGTATCAATCCCGGTAAACTGCAAACAAGTGTCATCACGAAACAACAGCCGAACTTCTTCGCAGACAAATTGAGAACATCGCTTCCATTTTGCCACGCGAACAATCCTACTCCCAAGCAGGTCGAGATAAGTCCCCAACCTGCCACCACGGGATGAAAGCTGATCGCCACTCCCATCAGAATTGCTGCGAGATACCATTTTTGATCAAACAGACAGCTCCACGCATAGAAAAGACAGCCGTAAGCAATCACTTTGGATTCGAGACCGCCGACAATCCACTCACCGGAAAAGTTTTGGAATGATGTCAGGCCAAGAAAGATGGCTGCAGATCCTGCCGGCGCCCAATGCACCGGTGAAACACGCCGTGCCAATGACGTCCAGCTAGCCGCCAGCATTCCGATAGAAATGACTCGCCCTGCAATTGCGACTGTCCACAACGGCAGAAACAGAGTAAGCCAGCCAAATGTTGAATAGAAGACGTAGTGTGTGTTGGCCGAGTCGAGAAAGAAATCTCCCCTGCCATAACCCGGCTGCCAAAAATGCTTGGCCTTACACAGATAGTGGGGCTCATTGATGCCGGGAACGGGGACTTGAATAAATAGATAAACCGCCCAGAAAACGACAATGGCTCCGAAGTTCCAATACCACGCATAGGATGGCGGAGACGAAGTTGAATGTGGTGTTGGAGCAATCATAACGGATCATGGTCGGGTGCAGATGCAATCTGCTATATGATCCTGTTTTTCATCGCTCGCGTCAAAGCCTCAGCAACGATTCTCCCTAGAAAACACTTCAAGGTAAGCTTTAGTAGATCAGTTGATCGACCAATTCACGCTCCATCGTCATTTCGTTATCCAATACTGTTCCGTTGGTATAGATGGGAGTCACCCAACTATTGGCGGTCAGTGATGCAGAAACAGCCACGGTCACAGCCTGTGTTTCGTTAGTGATTGTCGCTGGTGTGATGGTGACTGTGTATTCTCGGAGCCCCAAGGCAATTAATGTCTTCTCCGTAGCTTGCCGAACATCGGCAGTCGTTGCACCAACCACAATTCCTTCTCGACAACCGTGATAACAAGCAGATCGCAGTCCGTTTCTAACCATATTGGCTCTTGAGAACTCAACTTGGGCAAAAAAGAACAAAAACAATATAGATGAACAGAGTGCGAACTCAACCGTCGTCACTCCCCGTCGAGCGGTCGTCGTTTGAGATGATGTTGCATTTCGCTTGAGGTTACGTTGCATAATGGACTCGCGTCAGATGAATTCTATTCGGTAAATGTCAGCGGGATTGTCAGACCGATTTCGCGAAAAATGTCTTTGAGCTCTTGGGCATTTGTCGCGTGAAAATGTTTTCCGTTTCCAATGACGGCAACTTGCTGCATTAGGTTTTGATCCGCCGCGGTTCCGAACGAGACCGTATAAATTTTCACATCCTGATTCGCGGCTGCTTGAGAGCTATTTAGGACCGCTTGTGGTGTCGCAGGATTCGGGATGCCGTCGGTCATCAACACCATCGTTTTGAGAGCATATGGTCTCGAATACGTCGAATTGAAAAGTGCATCGGCCCCTTCGTCGATTCCTGCCGAGATGTGGGTCAAACCATTGAACGTGGTATTCGTATAGTCGTTCATATCGTGGTTGATGTTGGAATGTGTCTCGGTTAAATGTTCGTCAATACTCGCTTGAGAGTTATTGACACCGAAATGGCTGTAATTGCTGGCATAAGAAACCAGGCC
>JAQWSQ010000100.1 GCA_029243145.1 Planctomycetaceae bacterium
GGCGATTTCGCGTGGCGTGGAAGATGCGTCCACAGAAAAAGCAACTCTCGCCTGCAATGTGAAGATCGCCATAACCCGAACGATGCCAACAACTTGCTCAAGAGTATGGAAGATGCCGGGTCAAGGGTATGGAACAGTATCGGCCAAGAGTATGGAAGATCCTTTTCAAGTGTCCCACATAATCTTGGCATCTTGACATCTTGAAACGGCTGTTGAATGTTTGAGAAAAGAGCGATTGTGTGGATGATTTCCATCGTTCAAATCGGTCGGCCTGCGTCTTCCAAGGCTCCCAGATAAATACCCGCGACGCGGAAAATCAACATGATGATGAAAATCGCCACACAGCACCAAACCAGCCAGCCCAAAGTCATCGCCAAGGCGCTGAGCTTACGGCGGGCTTCGTCTTCAAACTGTGGTGACATGCGTTGCAGAGCTTCGGGAACGGTTCCCGAACTTTCGGCGACTTGCACCATCTCGATAAATTCTTCCGGGAAGAGCTGAGTCTGGTTGAGGGCTTCACCCAGAAAGTCACCATTCTGTAGATCGTTCCAGACAGGACCGATGGCTTGAATGAACGCACCATTCGAAGTTGCCTTCAAACTCGTTTCAATCGACGGCTTGATCGACATGCCCGACTGTTGCGTCAACGCGAACGCCCAGGAAAATCGAGCCACGGCAAACGCTCTCAAACTGCCCCCCAATACGGGAACTCTTAACAGATTAGAGTCGAAGATTTGTTTTCCACCCAGTGAGCGGTTAATCAGCATGTAGCCGATATACATTGCCAAGATGCTCCCGAAGACACTGGTCAACCAGATGATGGCTCCCTTGCCGCCGACGAGCCCAAGCCCCAGAACATCAATAGAATCTCCCCCGCGTGTATCTGCCACCACTCCTAAAACGAGAATCAGCAAAGCAATGATGAGCACCGCCGCGACAAATTGAATGCAAGGCCACGCGATAACCGCAAAAAAGTCCCGTCGCAGGCGTTGTCGATTTTCGTAATGGACCGAGAGACTCTCAAGAACTTCGGGCAGGTTTCCCGTCTGTTCACCGACGGCCACCATATCGATCAGTAGCCTTGGCAGATAGCCCGCGTGATCTTCCATCGCGGCTGAGATATCAGAACCTTGCCGAATCTGATCTTCGATGTTGCTAATGGTGCGGCGCATCGAGGAATCGGCGAGTTTGTTTCGACAGATTTCGAACGCCTTTTTGACATCGACACCCGCATCGAGCATCGAAGCCAGAGAGCGACAAACGATCATGAGCGATTTCAAAGAAGCGCGGCCGCCAAACATATCAGGCTTCCTCTTACAACAGAAAGGATTATGACGGCCAGCATATCAGAATTGTTGCCGGAAAGGGCAGCAGGGCAAGCACTTTCTCGCTGATTGAACTTCGTGGAGGCATTGTCTCCATCACGGGAACCGATACACTAAAGAATCACTCACCCGACTCTCTAATCGCCAATGCGCTGCCGCGCGTCAGTAATTTTATGGACACTTTGACTCTCATTGCCACGACCACGTTTGGACTCGAAGCGGTCGCCGCTCGTGAACTGGAAGCGCTGGGCTACGACGACATCCGTGTCGAAGATGGCAAAGTCCGTTTTTCGGGGACCGTTCGGGATGTCGCCAGAACCAATTTGTGGTTGCGGACAGCCGACCGAGTGGTCATCGAGATGGCCTGTTTTGACACGATGGATTTTGATGAATTATTCGAGAAAACGAAGTCGTTGCCGTGGGAAGAATGGATTTCCGTCGATGCCAAGTTCCCCGTGACGGGCAAATCGGTCCATTCGCAACTGCACCACACACCGACCTGTCAAAAGACAGTGAAGAAGGGGATTGTCGAACGCTTACGGAAGTTCCACAACCGTCACTGGTTTGAAGAGACGGGTGCCGAATACAAAGTCAACATTCACGTCTATCAGAATAACGTTTCGATCACACTGGATACTTCGGGTCCGGGGTTACACAAACGCGGTTATCGAGACATGCAGGGGATCGCTCCGATCAAAGAAACTCTGGCGGCGGGTTTATTGTTACTCAGCTTCTGGAAACCAGGGCGACCATTCATCGATCCGTTTTGTGGAACGGGCACGATCCCGATTGAAGCCGCCATGATCGGCACGAACACAGCACCCGGATTGAATCGATATTTCATCGCGGAAGACTGGCCACAACTTCCCCGAGAAATGTGGAAGGATGTTCGCGAGGAAGCCAAGGATTTGCAGAATCGCAAGTTATCGGTTCCGATTATGGGATGCGATATGGATAAGCGGGCCGTCAAGCAGGCCAAGCGACATGTCTTTCAGGCAGGTGTGACCGATAATGTCCAAATTTTGCATCGACCCTTTGAAGAGATCGAAATCGAACGAGATTACGGCGTGGTTGTCACGAATCCTCCGTATGCCGAACGGATGGGAACCAACGCAGAAGTTGACGAACTTTATCGAGAGATGGGACGAACCCTCCGCCATCTCAAAACGTGGTCGGTTTATGTCATCACCACGAATCAGGACTTTGAAAAACTGTATGGTGGAGAAGCCACACGCCGACGGAAGTTGTACAACGGTCGTCTGCAATGCACCTATTTTCAATACGTCGGCGACCGTCCGCCGGGCGATATACTGGACGAAAATGATATCGATCGCGAAGAGCCTGCATCCGATCAGACCGTGTAATACGATTGCTCGATTCTGAGGGTTTCATGAAACTCAATTCCCGATTTCATCCCCAATTCTGGTTCGGTCCGTTCTTAGTAGCGGTTCTTGCGGGAGCGTTGGTTGGTGTTGCTCTCGATCCGGGTGGTGATCTTCCGACTTGGCCCAGCGGTCCGGGAGTGACGTTGGACGAGTCGTTTAATGTGCAACAGGGAGTCTACTTGAAGCGTGGGATAGCGACATACGGTTGGGGAGCACTCGACCCCGCCAGCTTGCAGGAAATTTTTAATATCGAGAATGGATATCTTCCCGATCATCCACCGTTGGGAAGATTATGGTTGGGAGTCGCCCATGATCTTGCCTTCGATGTCCTGCCAACCGAGACCGTTGAACGAACCGGTTGGAGTCTGTTACATGCCCGGTTTGGGTCGGCAGTGGCGTTTGCTTTGACCGTCTTGTTGATCGGGTGGGTGGCCGCGTATCTCTACAATCCTGCGACCGGTTTTTTTTCGTCACTGGCACTGGTGATGATGCCTCGCGTTGTCGGACACGCTCATCTGGCGTCTCTGGAGACGGTCACAAACCTTTTCTATACGATTGCCGTTCTTTCTGTTGCGGCTTGTTGGACGAAGTCGCAACCTCCCACGCGAAAGGCGGCCATCTTTTGTGGCATATTGTGGGGACTGGCCATGCTGACGAAGATACAGGGCCTCTTGATCATGGTGCCGGTCGGGATCTGGGGGCTCTGTTACTGGAGGCAGCGGTCTCTCGTACCCGGAGCGCTGTTCGGTGTGGCCGGCTTTATTACATTGTTCTTCTGTTGGCCTTGGTTGTGGAGTGCTCCCCTCGACCACTTACAAGAATATCTCGGTCGCACCACGGATCGGTCAGTCAACAAAGTCTATTATCTGGGTGAGACCTACATCGATCACGCCGATGATTCGATTCCCGAATTGGCCGAGTATGCGGTGGTGCCTTGGCATTATCCGCTGTTGATGTTTGCCGTGACCGTTCCGTTGGGTTTTCATTTCTTGGGCCTCTTGGGACTAAAGGTCAAACCGTTGGGGCGCATGTTTGATGGACCGTTACAAGTGATTCTAGCATGTGCGTTTTTTCCGATAGCACTGTTTTGCTTGCCGAGTGTTTCCGTTTACGACGGAGTGAGATTGTTTTTGACAGCTTATCCTCTCTGGGCGATTGTGATTGGACGGGGGGGAGCGGTCGCGTGGGCTTGGCTTTCTGAGCGGGCGGGAATCTTTGGAATCATCGTTTGGCTCACGGCATTTTTGGGCGCACAACTCACATCGATGTTTGTCTTACACCCCTGTTTGTTGAGCTATTACAACTTGAGTGTGTTGTCTCTGCGAGGAGCCGATGATCTCGGTTTTGAACCAACCTACTGGGGAGGCAGCCTGCATCGAGAGTTCCAGGAAGAAGTCGTGAAGACCGTTCCCAAAGGCTCACGAGTGGGGTTAGTGCCGGTGTTGCATCAGTATCAATTGCCGTCGTTGGCGTCACAATCCCAAGTGTTTGATGATCATCAAATTAAGATTGTCCCGTTTGATCCCAACATGCCCGATGCCCCGGACTATGTCATGACGTTCTATCGCAAAGCCGATCATTCCGCAGAATTGACACAGCGTTTGGAACAGGCTGAACTTGTGGTCGAGTATCGACGTCAAGGAGTGCTACTCGCTGCATTATTCAAACTCGATTCGTCAGCCACTTTGGATTCACGATAGATCAGTTGCAGCAGCATCGGCAGCAGAATCAAATTGCCGGCAAGTCCACCGATCATTGCGAGACTGACCAGCACACCGAAGTAGACCAACGGAATGAATTGCGAGAAGGTCAACACACTGAAGCCGACAACCAATGCCAAGTTCGCAAAGACCAATGCACGCCCGACATTGTGTGACGTGACGCTCAAAGCCTGTGAAACAGGCAGTCCGCGTTTTCGCTCTCGTTGAAACGCCGATACAAAATGGATTGACGAATCGACCGTCAAACCCATCGAGACACAAGTAATCATGGCAGTGCCGATGTTAATTTTGAATCCTACCCACCCCATGCCACCAATCACCAGAATGATCGGGAAAATATTTGGTATCAATCCAACGAATCCCAGCAACGGACTGCGAAAGGCAATCGACATTAACAGGTAGATGCCGGCCGCCGCCCAAGCAAAACTGATGAGTTGGTCGGACATCAGAGAGTCGATCAAAAATGTGAGTAAGACAAACAGTCCCGCAACTTTAGCTTCGGGAAAAGATTCTTTTGCCAGCTTGGTGGTTTCTTCGATGATGCGATTTTTTCGTTCCGCCGATTGTTGTTCGAGCGTCCGCATGAAGATGCGCATGCGGCCTTCTTCCGCATTATAAAGGGTCGATTCAAATTCTGGTTGAATGGCCACAATACGATTCAGTTTTTTGCGTGGGGTGTTGGAAATAAACGGAACGGTGGGAACGAGTTGGATGCCATCATTGAGTGAATTGGTTGTGGTGAAATAAGGGCCTTCTTCATCGCCGAGTTCGCGAAGCTGAGCCGTCAGACGACTGGCTTTCTTGAGGAAATTGTTGGTCAATTTTTCAGGAGCAGGAAAATTCACCTCGAGCGTTGTCGAGCCGCCCAGTACGGATTCCACAAACGTGAGTGCTTTCACCAAGCGACTTTCCGAACGGAAGTTTTTGGCGAAGTTGGTCTCCACCTCTAGCTGCTGAAATCCGAATGCGGCAAAGATTGTGGCGGCTGTAAAGCCCGTTAAAATAATCCACGGGAATCGTCCTACGAGATGCGAATTCACATCCAGGAGATTGACCAATTGTTCTTCGGCAGGTGCGGATTGGGGATCGTTTTGAAAACGAGAAACAAGCAAAATTCCAGCCGGAATGATGAGCAAGACGCTGAAGAAAACCAGCATCGAAGCAATCGACATCATCATGCCGAAACTGCGGACGGGCGTAATTTGGCTCGACATTAATGCCAGAAAACCAATCGAGGTTGTGGCGCAAGTCCAAAAGATCGGTCGAACTAATTCGCTCAGTGATTCTCGTAAAGATTCTTCCGGGCTCTGAGTGGATCGGTGATCGCGATAATGGACGGCTAAGTGCATCATTGTGGCCACTCCGATAATGGTCACCAGTGAATTCATGATGGCACTGACCATACTGAGCTTAACATCGGCGAGAACCAAAATGGCTTCTGTCATATTGACCGACAAGCCGACGATCAGTGCGGGGAGTAACAGCCATCGCAACGAACGAAACAGAACCAACAGGACAATTCCCAGCAATGCAAAAGAGAACCGAAACAAGATCGTGCCATCTTCTTCCACGTAGCGAAACATGTCATGAATGTGGATGGGTTCGCCTGCGACATATGCCGGTGGTTCGTGATTTTCTGCGATTTCGACAATCTGCTCAAAAGTCTTGGCACGCAAGTCAGGACTTTTCTCAGGAGTTAATCGAACCACAACTGACGTGATCTGATGCTGCGAATCGATCAGCACGCCTTCCACCATGTTGAGCACACGAGCGCGACCAAATGGAAATTTTAACGCCGACACCAGTGATTGTGTGCTGGGCGCATTCACTCCGGGAAGCTCGTTCAATTGATCGACAACTGATTCAATATCCTGCTTTGAATTTTCCGTGAGCTCAAAGCGGTCTTCATCCATAAAGAGATCGGGTTGACGCCAGGCAACCATCAGGAATTCGTCACCGCCGAATAATTGTTTGGATTCCAGAAACTTTTGAAGTTGAGGGTCATCCTGAGAGTAAAGCGATTCGATACTTTGGTCGAACTCCAAATCTGTCGAAACCACAATCGAACCAATCAGCAGAATACATGCGACACCAAACAAGAGATTTCGGGCTCGGAAAATGGCCGTTATCAGGCGATTGGTGAAACGATTGGGTGTGGACATGCGTTTGCGCAAAATCGACGATGGAAAAGAGTTACTTGCAGACCATGTGAAATTAAAACAAGATTGGCTGCTGAGACCAGCGACTTTCCCCCGTTTTTCTGAAAAGCTTATCTGTGTCGAGTCATTATGGCCGTTCAACCGCACGATACCACACCATCGAACATCGGTCTTCTCGTTCGAGAACCGAAATTGTGGGGCATATTGCTGGTTGCCTTTGTTCTTCGCCTTGGTGTGATTGCCTTCTATTCAGACAACCTGACGGACGACCGTGATGCTTATTTATCATTGTCACAGCAGTTAGCAGAGGGGAACGGCTTTCGTGTCTCGGCAGATGCCCCTCTCACCGCTTATCGTCCTCCACTGTATCCATTGATACTATCTGTTCCTCTGCGTGTTCTTCCTGGTTGGGTGAGTGTGGCTGTCGTGAATCTCGTGTGCTCGTTGTTGATTGTGAGTCTCGTCTGGATATTGGCACGAGAGTCTTGGAATCAATTATGGTCGACGCTGGCAACGGGCATTGTTGTGTGTGATCCCTTGTTGTTGATAAACGCAACTCTTCCGATGACGGAGCTTCTCTTTACGACATTAGTCCTTGCGGTTATCGTTCTGTCGGTCAGGCCTCGATTCACTTTCACCCATCGCATCGCTCTCGGCATACTCTTTGGACTGGCCGCTTTATGCCGACCGACAATCTGGGCGTTCGGTGTGATTGCAGGAATCGTCTGGTGCTTTCGACAATGGCGTGAGTCTTCTGGGGCCACTTTTTTGCAAGACATCCTGAAACGCGCGTTGCCAGTAGCGATCTGTACGTTGTTAATGGTTTCGCCTTGGGTCATACGGAACTACTTTGTTTTTGATGCCTTCATTCCGATGACCACCCATGGTGGATATACGTTGTTGTTGGCGAATAACGAGGTGTTTTACGAAGACGTCGTGGAAAGGGGATGGAGAACCACCTGGAGCGGAGAGTCGCTTGAAAGTTGGCAGCACGTTCTTGAGGACCGGATGAATGATCACACACCCGCCTTGACGAGTGAGGTCGCAAGAAGTCAGTGGATGGGGGATCGCGCACGAGACACGATCCGTAAACATCCCAGACTCTTTCTAAAAAGTTGTGGCGTCCGATTTTTTCGTTTCTGGAATCCGGTTCCAATCAGCACATCGAGTCGGCCCATCCCACGAATCGCCCAATGGGGTATCGGAGTCTTTTCCACGGTACTGTTGTTGGGAGTAGTGATCTCGTTGATCGTGAAAAAAAGCCGGCAAAAATTGTCTTCGTCGTTCCTGGTCATCTCTGCTTCTTTGCTGATCTCACTCTCGCTTGTACACACCGTTTATTGGAGTAATGCCCGGATGAGGGCACCCATCGAACCGATCCTCGCGATGCTCGCGGTTTCCTCAATTTCTAAGAAGTCTTCTGTGGAGTCGAAGAAGGAGTGAGATCG
This sequence comes from Planctomycetaceae bacterium, assembly GCA_029243145.1. Classification (GTDB taxonomy): domain Bacteria; phylum Planctomycetota; class Planctomycetia; order Planctomycetales; family Planctomycetaceae; genus JABURQ01. The sequence continues at coordinate 8,039 of JAQWSQ010000100.1, forward strand.
AGGCTGCTTTCCGAATTGTAAATCAATATTACTAAAGGAGTTATGTGTTCATTCGGAGGGCGTAGTCCATATTGACGGCTGATTGGTGTTCGGCCTATACTTCGGCCCCTGACGGAACAGGCCTAAATTGCCGTAACTTCTTCTCTCTTTGAGACATTTCCACAATCACTTCCGACCAAAAAGACAAGGATGTCCGTGTCGGTTTCAGTTCATCGAATGATTAGCGCCCGGCTGATCGTTGGCGGCATTTTTGTCGCGATCGCGATCTCGGCGTGCGCACCGATGGCATACGGTCAAGGCTATGCTCAGAATGGCTCTACTTCACTCCTACAAGAACCCATTCAACAAGCTTCTCAATCAGAACCGGACAGCAGCGCTTCTGGAGTTCAAACACTTCCCGCGACGAATGTTCAACCCGTCTGGGACGATCAAATTACCGTCTCTGCGGATTTTGCAGAAGGTTGGCGTGACGGAGAGTTAGAAGTTTATCTCTTGCGAGGCGACTGTGTGCTGCAACAGGGCGAGACAGCGGTGAAGTGTGAGCAGATGGTGATTTGGAGAGAACACAGCAATCTCTCCAATCAAAACGGAACACTCGAAAGACTGGCTGTCTATTTCGAAAAGAATATTCGCTACAAGCTCAATGGCGAAGAGATCACCTCAGCCGAGATGTTTACGAGGTTGAGGACGGCGTCACCGACGCGTATGCGATTTAAACATCAGTTGCCGGAAACGTCCGGTCAGGAAAGCCCGCTCTTTCTGCGTGCGGTCAAACATCTGAATCAACCGGAACTTCCACCCGGCGTGGAGCCAACTCAGTATGTGGTTCCTGAAGAGATCGCAAATCCTTCACAACTTGAATTAGTACAATTACAGACAACCGATAGCAGTTTACGACGTGTTAGAATATTCCGTCGCAGCAGTCAGCCTTTTAATGCGACTTCCCGACGCTCTGAAAACACCATTCCTCCCGAACAGATTACGACCATCAACGGAGGCATTCAGGTTTTGATTGATGGCGTGACCGCCCCCAATTCGTCCTTTGATGTGGGGATCATCGATCTCTCGGCAGATCGAGTGGTCATCTGGACGGAAGCAAATGGATCGGAAGACTTTCGGCAGGAGATGTTGCAAACTCGCGATGCACAATTGCAACTTTATCTGGAAGGCAACATCATTATTCGTCAAGGGAATCGCAAAATTGAAGCAAGTCGCGCATTTTATGATGCACGTTCACAACGTGCGTTGATCCTCGATGCGGAATTAAGAGCCTATGTGCCGCAGCTCCGCAGCGATATTCGCGTCAGGGCAGATCGCATTCGCCAACTCTCGCCAGACCATTTGCATGCACAGAATGCCTGGACATCAACGAGTCAGTACGGTAAGCCCGGCTATCGGATCCAGTCAACCGATGTGTATCTCGAAAATCGTCCCACTCAATCGTGGTTGGGTCCGCAACCGCTGACGATTGATCCTGAGACGGGTCAACCAGTCCGTCCTGAATCTCTTTGGATGACGAGTATTAACAATACGTTTATTCTCGAAGGTTATCCGTTGCTCTATACACCCATAGTTTCGGGGCCTGCTGACAATCCCAATCTTCCGATTAGGAGTGCGAATCTTTCGCAGAGTGGAGTCTTTGGTATTCAGGCAGAAGTTGTTTGGGATCTGGAACAGATTTTTGGTCTGCAATTACCGGATACCATCGATTGGGATTTAAGAACAGATTATTACTCCGAACGTGGCCCGCGATTGGGAACCGATTTTGAATATCAGGGGTGGGGATTATTGGGCCCCAATCTGACCAGTCGTGGGAATGCAACGGTCGATTTCATGTACGACAACGGTCGGGACAATCTTGGACGTGATCGTCAGGCGGTTCCGCTGGAAGACAATTTTCGAGGGATGGCGTTGTGGGAACATAACGAGCGGTTGCCAAACGACATGCTGTTCCGGGCTGAGTTAGGGTATATTTCAGATCGTAACTATTTGGAACAGTATTATGAAACTGAATTTGATCGTAATAAAGATGCCGAAACTCTCGCATACCTGCAACAGAATTTGGACAATTGGTCTTGGTCGTTGTTGGCGCGTCCCGAACTGAATGATTTTGAAGCGACGACCGAATGGCTACCAAAAGCCGATCTGTACGCTCTCTCCGAGCCACTCTTTAATTCATTATTGACATACAGTTCTCACAGTTCGGTCGGTTACGGTTTGATCGAACCCGGTGATCCGTCTCCATTCCCGGCAGATGATATTTGGAATCCAATCCCGTATTTGGCACCGGTGGAAGGATTGGTGGCCATGACGCGGCAACAGATCGACGCACCGTTTACGGTGGGGCCGTTGAATTTTGTGCCGTTTGTGATGGGTGAAGCCGCTTATTGGGATGAAGACTTAACAGGTTCGTCTCTTGATCGACTTGTCGGACAAGCCGGAGCACGAGCCCATATGATGATGTGGAAAATGTATCCCTACGTGCAGAGCGATATCTTTAACCTGCGCGGGTTGATGCACAAAATCGATTTCAATGCGGAGTACACATATACCGATTCTTCGACAAATTATGCGGGCCTCGCGCAGTACAATCAATTTGATGAAAATTCTCAGGAACGTTTCCGTCGCCGATTGCTCACCAACACGTTCGGCGGTGCGTTGCCACTTGAACCAGGATTTGCAACTTCGCCGTATGACCCTCGGTTTTATGCGATTCGGTCAGGGGCAGGCAGTAGTGTGACGGCTCCTTATCACGAGTTGATTGAAGATCAACAGGCGTTACGATTTAGCGTGCGTCAACGACTGCAAACCAAAAAGGGGCCTCCCGAACGGACTCGCGTTGAAGACTGGATGGTTTTTGAAGCGGGTGCTGCGTTTTTCCCGGAATCTGATCGCGACAACTTTGGTGAAGACTTTGGATTGATCTATGGAGATTACGAGTGGCGAATTGGTGCCCGTAACAAGGTGGTTGCCAATGCAACTTTAGACACCTTCGATCTCGGTCAACAAAACTGGAGTGTCGGATTATTATCGCAACGTTCTTTACGCGGCAGTGCTTACCTCGGTTATCGCCAAAATTCTGGCGGTCTATTGAACAGCCAAATGATTACCGCCAGCTATTCTTACGTGATGAGTCCCAAATGGATCTCGACTTTTGGAACGGCGTACGATCTCGGAGAAAATCAGAATCGCGGACAATCACTCACCATCACACGTGTTGGCGAGTACGCTCTCATGCATTTCGGAACCTCGTATGACGCAAGTAAAGAGAACCTCAACTTTACGATCTCATTCGAACCCAAAATTGGTCCGTTTAACTCAAGCTCAACGCAATTGAGTTCGTTATTATCTGGTCGTCGATAATCGGAAGGCGCTCTCATGGCAACATCATATCCAGTTTTGAGTCCTGAAGAACGTGAGCCACCCAAACCGCAAAAAAAACGGTCAGACTGGCGAATGCGATTGATTAAAGCCGAACGCGGTTTTTCTTTCGGGTTTCGAAGCGGTAGCACTCTGTATGGCCAGATTTTCACAGGTTTGATCATTATCGTGACGGCCATGGTATTGGGTGTTCGTTTCGAACAATGGATTGCTTTGATTGTGGCGATGGCGGCTGGTCTTGCGGCAGAACTGTTTCACCTTTCAATTTGTGTGGTTGCGGAATCGATGGGAAAAGAGGTTCCTGAAAAGGCGAGTAAACTCTCTGCTGCCGGGATGGTGATGGCCATGATTTCGTCATTAACCGTCATTGTGTACATGTTGGGTTCCCGGCTGGCTGAAATTCTCGAATAACGAAATTTTGAGAATCTCAGTCATCTCTCTTCAGTATTCGACGAAATATCACTGAATCTCCCGATGAAACTGCTTTTCGGCGAGGGTTTGACCACCACAGAGTGCTCGCGATAGAATGACCGGCAAGCGGTCTTGAATTTTCTCTAGTCGGCGAGATGTGGAATGGCTTATTTAAAAGTGATCGCAGGGAGCGCGCCTGGGCAGATCATCGAACTCACGGAAGATCAGACAGTCGTCGGCCGACACCCCGACAGTCAGATTGTCTTGGATAACGCAGCGGTCAGCCGGCATCATGCCAAGATTCATGTCAGTCATGGTCGTTACTATCTTGAGGATTTGCGCAGTCGCAACGGGACTTTCATCAACGACAAGCAAGTGCTGCAGCGGAGTGAACTCAAAGAACACGATCAAATTGACATTTGCGAAATCATTCTCGAATTCACCATCGATCTTCCAGAGAAATTTCTCGGAGAAGAGTTTGAGTTGGGGCCATCTGATTCTGAGGATCCCGCCTCGTCAACGCGGGTGGGGCAAGAGATCCCTGCGTTGACAGAAGCAGAAGGAGGGTTGGAAAGTTCTTCGATTCTCAGTTCGATCAACGCAGCAGAAAGTTCGCAATCCATTTCCTATCGTCTCGATATCAACAGTGAAGCCAAACTGAAAGCCGTTCTGGAAATTAGCCAGGCATTGAATCGTGTGCTCGATGTCGATGAAGCGCTGCAACGAACCATGAAGTGTCTGTTTCAGATCTTTCCACAAGCGGATGAAGGATTCGCGATGTTGATCGATCCTGTTAGCAGACTTCCCGTGGTGCGTTCCATCCTCAGCCGTACAAAAAATCAGGATGGTCGTGTGAGTCGTACCGTTTTGGATTATGCCTTAAGCCAAAAAACGGCCGTTCTCACAGAAGATGCGCAATCCGATCAGCGATTCAGCAGCAGTGAATCGATTGCCGGTGCAAAACTTCGGTCGCTGGTTTGTATCCCGCTACTCGATCAGAACCAGGAATCGCTCGGCGTGATTCAATTGGCGGCGTACTCTTTGATCAGATCGTTTACATCTGACGACCTCGACTTGCTGACTTCTGTTGCCGGGCAGGTTTCTTTGGCCATCGAAAACGCGGCCATGCATCAACAGTTAATTTCACAACGCGATTTACAACGCGACCTCGAGTATGCTCATCAAATTCAACTCGGTTTTTTGCCGAGCAATCGTCCCGAAACGACAGGATATGATTTCTCCGACTATTATGAGTCAGCGCAGTCCGTGGGAGGAGATTATTTCGACTATATTCTCCTGCCTCGTCAACGCTGGGCGTTCACGATTGCCGATGTGGCCGGCAAAGGAATCCCTGCCGCATTATTGATGGCACGCTTGTATTCGGCAGCCAGATATCATCTTCTGACGACCGATAATATGGCTCGTGCCATTGAAGGTCTCAATAACGAGTTGGCGACGGGAGGTGTCGGGCACCGTTTTGTGACGTGTGTCTTGGCGGTTCTTAATCCCGAGACCCATAAAGTAAAACTCGCCAATGCGGGACATCTTCCACCGATTATGCGTCGCGCGGATGGCACCGTGAATGCGCTCAGTCGGAAAGATTCAGGTCTGCCTTTGGGACTCGAACCGAGTTACACCTACAAGCAGATTGAACTGACGCTACAACCGGGTGACACAATTCTGCTGTACACCGATGGGACGACCGAAGCCTGCGACTCTGAGCAGGAATTGTTTGGTATGGACAGATTGATGCAGTCGGTCGCGACAGCTCCGGCTGAGTCGGACGAATTGATTCGGCATGTGTTGAACGACATTGAGAAATTTGCAGGCGGCGATTCCAATCGCGATGATGTATGCCTTGTGGCACTTCACCGTCACCCCGAATAAAATTGAGTCCCGATGCGATTGAGCAGTCGCACCAAGGATGGATTGAATAGACGGCTTGACCATGACGAATGAGCCGAACAAGGATGATATTGTGACGCTGACATCGCGTTCTGTTCTCAATGAGGATGGACAAATTTCTGCGCGGCTGAAATCGTACGAAAGCCGTCCCGAACAAGTACAAATGGCCGAAGCCGTTGAAGCGGCCATCGCCGACAAAGAACATCTGATCGTCGAAGCAGGGACGGGAGTCGGTAAGAGTTTTGCCTATCTGGTGCCTGCGATTCTGGCGGCATCAGCATCTGATCGATCTAAAAATGAACGGACACGGGTTGTCGTGTCCACTCAGACGATCAATCTGCAAGAACAGTTGATCGGAAAGGATATTCCATTTCTCAACGCGGTTTTACCAGTGGAATTTTCTGCCGTGTTGGCAAAAGGTCGATCAAACTACATGAGTTTGCGACGAATGAATCGTGCCTATGAGGTTTCGTCGACCATCTTCGATCGCGATGAAGAACAGAAGCAAGTGCGAGACATCCGAGGGTGGTCTCAAGAAACCAATGATGGTAGCCGTTCGGATCTTCCCATTCGTCCGCTGATTAGTGTCTGGGATGAAGTTCAGAGCGAACACGGGAATTGTCTCGGTCGCAAATGCCCGACCTACAATCAATGTTTTTATTATCAAGCGAGGCGTCGCGTTTGGAATGCTGATATCATTGTCGTCAATCACGCACTCTTCTTCTCTGATCTTGCTTTGAGAAGGGAAGGGGCCAGCATTTTACCCGATTACGATGTCGTCATTTTGGATGAAGCTCATACGGTGGAGCAAGTTGCCAGCGATCACCTCGGGTTGGCAATCTCCAATGGACAACTCGACTATCTTTACAATCGACTCTATAACGACCGTTCTCAAAGAGGACTGTTGCTTCAATACAATTTGAACGATGCTCAGCAACTCGTGAATGAGCTGCGATTTCGTACCAGTGATTTCTTCTATGCCGTGGAACAATGGCTCAAACATAACGCCCCCGAAAACGGAAGAGTCAAACAGCTTCCCAATTTGCAAAATACACTCAGCCCCGAACTCCGCCAGCTCTCGTCCATGATTGGTCGGCATGGCGATAGTTTGGAGAAAGAAGAAGAACGGGTGGAGTTGTTGAGTGCCGCCGATCGATGTTTCGCGTTGGCCGTTGCGTTGGAGAGCTGGCTCGAACAAACAGCCGAAGATTCGGTCTATTGGGTCGAGAAAACGGGTCGTCGGAAAGAGCGAATCAAGTTGGCTTCTTCTCCCATCAATGTGGGGCCTGTGCTACGCAAGGAATTGTTTGAGCCGGTCGATTCCGTCATCCTGACCTCGGCAACATTGGCTGTGGGCAGTGACAGTTTTGATTTCACTCGTGACCGATTGGGATTACTCGACGGTCGAGAACTCAAACTGGGTAGCCCCTTCAATTATGAAAAGCAGGTCAGACTGATCACCACGCCGAATCTTCCCGACCCTTCTCAAGCAGGCCGTGATTTTGAACTGCAAGTGTGTGAAAAAATTAAAAAATACATCGACATCACCGGTGGGCGAGCGTTCGTACTGTTTACCAGTTATCGCATGCTCGATAATTGTGCCCAGGCGGTTGCCAGTTGGATGAGACAACACGATTACCAGCTTCTTTGTCAGGGGCAGGAACACACACGCGCTCAACTCTTGGAGAAGTTTCTGGGGAGTGATCGGAGTGTGTTGTTTGGAGCAGACAGTTTCTGGCAGGGGATTGATGTTCAAGGGGACGCGCTTCAAACCGTGATTATTACCCGGTTGCCGTTCAGTGTTCCCGATCAACCCTTGCTCGAAGCGCGGGTGGAAGCGATTCGACAAAAAGGGGGCAATCCCTTTATGGACTATCAGGTTCCCGAAGCCGTCATCAAGTTGAAGCAAGGTTTCGGTCGATTGATCCGGTCCACAACCGATACGGGACAGGTGGTGATCCTCGATCCACGTATCAAAACAAAACGGTACGGGCGCGTTTTTCTGGAAAGCTTACCTCAATGTGAATATATCGAAGATCTCGATTGATTCTGGGGTTATGGATTCTGCTTCCAGAGTGTTTCGGGAAGCCCCCACTGAATGACCCAAAAATCGCGACTCCCCGAAAGTGCAAAATTGTTTGAGGGAGAAAACGCTAACGAAGAGACGTAATCAAGGTGTCCTTGGTAGCGGACAATTTCTTTCCCGGCAGCTAAATCCCATAGATAGATTTGATTGTCGGATTCGCCAATGAGCATCCATCGCCAATCATCAGAGATGGCAAACGCAGAGGGATGACGACCGATTTTCGTGGAATACATTTTCTTCTGAGAGTCGATCTCCCAGATGTGTAGATCGAGCACGCCTTCAGTTCGGGAAAATTCTTTACGGACATTCTCATCGGCCACGGTCAACGCATACTTGCCGTCGGGAGAAATATTAATCAGTTTGACGGGAGCCTGATGTTGGGTGTATGTCAGTAAAAATTCTGCATCTTTGCGTCCGAGTTTCCAGCAGGACACTTCGTTATTATTGGCGGCCACAAAGAGTCGTTTCTGGTCGTCGGCTGTGATGGTGATAATTTCTTTGGTCATTGCAACTTCAAAGAAATGGGTTTTATCTCCTACGTTCCATCCACCGATCTCCCCCTTAGCCGTCCCGCAATAGATTTGTTTGCTGTCAGGTGAAAACGCCACAGCAGTCATGTTCGAATTAGGAATCGGTTCAACTTTTTTGTTCATTGATGCGAGATTTGGACGACCAAATCGACCTAACCATTTTCCATCGGGAGAAATAGTCATTCCCTCGGCAGGCATAAAGGTGCTCTCTGCATCTCCGGAATTCAAGTCCCAAAAAACACCCCACTTCCCACCGGTCACGCTATACGCAAAGTTTTTATCGCGATTGAATCCAATTGGATTGACATCGTATTGTGGTAACTGACCGGGAGGGATCGCGTACATTCGCTGCATTTCTCCCGCTTGGTGTTCCTCATTGAGTGGTTTGGGAAGTTGGGTGTTAGGGAATAAATTCTGGGGGATAGGAGTGATCGAAGCCCAGTCTGAGAATTGGTCATCCCACTGGGTGATGGCTTTGTGAGTTCACTGAGTTGTTTCGAGACATTCGTGGAGTTCAAAGGGACAAGCACCTCGATGGCTCCCAAGGTATCCTCGGAAACTAGCCAGCCTGTTTTGGGATCGACTGAAAACAAAAATTGACGTTCATCATTTTTCATCAGAAGTTGACGTGTATCGGGAGCGAGCTGGTTTTTCAATTCGATACGCTCCGTGACCCGCGTCAGTCCTGAAGAAGAGTTTCGTGTCAGCATGAGAACATAATTCTTACGAGCCTTGCTGAAACCGATTGTACCATTCAGCCCTTTGTATTCGGGGGGAGCGTCGGGGGCGTAAATTTTGACTTTGAGTTTTGTAGTAGTCACGCTGCCTCCCCTTCTTCTGCTGAATCGCCCAACTGAGGCCCTACTTTCTTCCCTCGTCAGAATTTTGGCTCCCAGATCACCGCTGAACTTTCCAAAAAACCATCGACCTTCCAATTCCGCTTCGGCTTGCACGGCTTTTGAGAGTAATTCATGGCTGAGTTTCATCTCATCAGCGCGTTGTTTCAAGGACTCAGTCAGGCGTCTCAGTTCAGGGTCATTTTGCGGCCCCACCAAAATATCGAGTGATTCTTCCGCCGCGTTTGAAGCGACGAGATAATTTCCAGAATCGTTCAGGGCTGACTCTGCGTCATTGAGACGAGAGACGACTGCATCTCGAAAATATTCGGGAAAACGCAACGTGTAACTGGGGGAAAAACGTTCTCGTGACCAGACCGCCAAATCCACTTCAACAGTATTCGCAATCCCGGCGGTTCCCCAGTCAATTCCTCCGGTGAGTTGGTTTTCGCCTCCGGCGTTCCACTCTTCGTAGTAGTACCAGTTGGTGGTCTCATGTTTCCAGGGGTCTCGAAAAGTGGCTTGAATGATGACATCATGGAGCCGTTCATTCGACTCGTTCAACAGAAAGAATTTTGCATCGACCGAGCGAGACCCGCGATTTTTTACGGGAGGGATTGTGGCGGAAAAGAGTCGTGATTGTTCGGGAGCCGAGCCAGACATATCGGCGAGGACAGAATCAAGTTGTGTCCAAAGTTGGCGATGCAAATTCTCCAAGAGTTTGTTCATCGCCAAAAACTGCGCTTTGACGATTTGCTGACCAACGAGCGAGACAATGGCACCTTCGAGAGACGCGTCGCCCCGAATCTCTGTGTATTGGTTCGGGAATTTGTCGAGTTGTTGGGCCGCTTCGCGAACCACACCGCGTAAGCGTTGATCACTGATTTTGTCTGCCAAATCGTAGACTTCGTCGACTTTCTTTTGATGTTCAATTTCGGTAAAGCCTTCCGCTGCCAGTTGTCCTTCGGGATACATGTAAATCCAATTCAGGGCGATGGCGTTGGATAATTCCGCGAGTTCGGCATGAAGCCTTTTGTTGTCAGTCAGTCGGATTGATCCCAGCTCGATTTCATCTACGCGATTTCGACGAGGTTTCATGTTCGGCTGTTTGGGATCATTCAAAGTGATTTTGCCGGGATTGTTGGGTGGTCGAACTGAACTCCCTTTGGGAGTGAATGGTTTACCTGAGTTGATACGCTCATGCTGTTCGTTGGCCGCCTCGGCCCAATCTCGCTTCGGCTGATCCGTCTCGTTATGTGCTTTACCGTTTTCCGCGACTTCGGCTTCAGCGGATGTAAGGTCGGAACCCGAGTCGCCAGACATAGACTTCAGAATTGCCCAAGAGCCGATTCCGATGACCGGAATGGCTAGGACAGCCAAGATGATCATGGGAATGAGCTTGTTGCCAGAAGAAGTGGAGCCTTCGTGAGAGAGGTTTTCGAGCTCAAGCGGGGCATCATCATTGACGACCGGAGGTGTGGTGGCCTCGGGGTGATTGCATTGATTGCAGCGAATTTATTTACCCGCGACTTCGTCTGGGAGATCAAATTCCGCATGACATTTGGGACATCGTTGATGAATGGTCATAAAGAAACTCAGGCAAATCGTGTGGGGTAATGGTGGTATTTCCAGAAATGGTCAGATTTGTGAACTCACTCCGAAAATGAGCGTCACACGCTAACTGGTGATCATAATATCAATTGAGAAGAACACTCTCGACAGTTTTTTGCAGAACGTATTGAATTATTAGTGAAGGCTCTACCACCTCGGAACGGTTTCAAAGCTCTTTTAATACAGGGTTTCGAGTGGTAAGTTTGCAGGAAAATCGATAAATTACGAAAAGCGTCAGGCTGTCGAATCAAGCGAACCGTAGGATTTGGCGAGCCGTCATGGAGGTTAAGTTCTTGTTGAAAGGTGATGGAGACATGTTCGCAATTTATCGGTGTTTGATCATTTTGTTGGTTTCAATTGCGGTGTCTTCGTCTGTGCTTCAGGCTCAGGAACTCGACTGGGCCGCTAAAATGTTCGAAAAACAAAAAGTCGATTTTGGAGTGGTTGCTCGCGCTGCCGAGACCAAATATCGCCTGAAGCTTAAGAACATCTATCAGGAAGACGTTCATATCTCGAACGTTCGTACAACTTGTGGCTGTTCGGCAGCCAGCCCTTCCAAAACATTGATTAAAAGTGCCGAAGAAGCTTACATCGAAATCCAAATGGACACCGAAAAGTTCATGCGTCGCAAGGATTCGAATGTCGTGATTACGTTCGATGCTCCCACGTTCGCAGAAGTTCGTATTCCGATAACGGCTTATATCCGTACCGATGTTGTGATTTCGCCCGGTGCGGCGAAATTCGGAGCAGTCGCCAAAGGTGAGGAGAACGTGAAGACACTTGATATCGCGTACGCCGGTCGCCCTGACTGGAACATCAAGGAAGTGAAATCTCCTCGCGACTATTTGACGGCGGAAGTGGTCGAAATCAGCCGCGACGAAAATGGCGGTCTCGCGAACTACAAGCTCAAAGTGACCCTTAAAGCGAATGCCCCGGCTGGATTGATTCGCGAACAAGTGATGTTAATCACAGACGATGCAAATAGCCCTCAGGTTCCCGTTTTGGTGGAAGCGAAAGTGGAGTCGGCGTACACCGTCACTCCTGAAATTGTGTCTCTGGGAACGATTAAAGCGGGTGAAGAAAAATCATTTCGATTAGTGGTTAAAGGTCGTAAACCTTTCGCACTAGAGAGCGTCAAATGCGAATCAGAGTATGACGGATTGAATGCCGAGATTTCAGAGACCGAACGAACCGTCCATGTCGTCCCCGTCATTCTGAAGGCTCCCGCGAATCCCGGTTCAGTCGAAGATCAACTCTTGATTGCCATTGTTGGTGAGGAAGAGCCGATCAAAGTTCGCATGTATGGCGAGATCACCGAGTAAATCAATTGCCCAATAAAGTCCCAGTAAATTCAACAAGCCCGGCTGTGATCGACAGTCGGGCTTTTTTTGTTGATGGTTGCGAGTCTTCTTGTGAGTGCTTAACTTTTTCCCAACAGACTTTTAATGCGACTGCGGAATGAGCGACGGATCAGTTTGAGTCCACCTTTGAAGTTCATTTTTCCGAGATACATCTCGGGGTGAACCATGGAGAGTCCCATGGAGTGAGTGACGAGATCGGCTTGATCGACGTTCAGTCGGCTGACCTGATTCTCTTTCACAAACATGAGGATATTTTGTCGATACCACACGGGAATATTCGGTTCGTCCCAAATTTTGCAGCGTACAAAATCGACAACCGCATATCCTTCTGCGCGAAACAGTTCGGCCCAGTAATCGGGCCATTGTTCGTTCAAATGTCTGACTCCACCCTGCAGCGGAATCGCAGCCGAGAAGAGGACAAAATCGGAGGCATTGACGAGCGATTTCACAAAATTACTGGCCGCTTCGGGAGAGAGATGTTCGGCCACCTCCAGAGTCATGGCCAAGTCATATTTCTTGTCGAGCGAAACGACTTCTTCGAAATTGGCCGAGCGAAATTCCTGCGGTTCAATCTCGAGAAGCTTCTCATCGAGCCACGGGCCTTCCAGTCCGAGAATATCGTTGGCTCCATGTTCCTTCAGTGTCGATACCCAGGTCCCTACGCCACAACCGAAGTCCACAGCGGAATTATGCTGCGGCAAGGCCTCGATCACAATCGGTAGAATGTGATCGGCGGCATACTTGGTGCGTTCGTGACGGTTTTTAAAGAACTGTTGTTTGTAGTTGTTGATCATGTTTCCCATCGAGGAATCCTCGTTGTCCGAATTCAATTATGAACATGTTTCGTGAGAGCACACTAAGTCCCCTGTCGCATTCAGATGAGGCTAATTCTTGCGAGAAATGGCCACCATTGTTCGCCCATAAAGTGCTGCGGAGCAATTTTCGAATTGGGTCAGCTCAGTCCCAAATTTCTTCTTGGTGTACCAACGAATGAAAGGAGCCAACCAACATAGCAACAGGGAATATTTTTGTTTTTTATCTGTTTCTATCGTCGTAAGCTCCAAGTTTGCTTTTTCCAGGATGAACCGATACCGATTTGGCGTAAAAGCAGCAATGTGCTGATGAACCGGGTCATCAACGCCCGGTGTCAAGGGACCATGAGAGTAGAAGAAACCGGAAAAAAGAAATCTCATTCGAGATTTGAGTGACATGATATTCGGTGTTGAAAAAAGGAAAACTCCCCCTTCGTTCAGTAAACGCGAGATATCTTGGAACAAGCTCAGGTGATTTTCCAGGTGTTCCACAACTTCAATCGCTAATATGAGATCAAACGTCTCATCTTCGTAAGGCAACGGTTGATGGAGATCTGCTTTTCGGCATTCGACTTCAGGATAACAGAACATTTCTGGAAAGAGATCGCACGCCGAGACATCATACCCAAGCTTAAAAAGTTTTTCGGACAGAGCACCTTCCCCAGCCCCCAAGTCCAAAACTCGAATCGTTTTTCCAGGAGCAACAGTGCGCGTAATGATCCGCATCAGCAGTTCATGCTTGCCTGGAATCGCAATGGCATGAGGGGCATTTGTCATGACAAATCAAATCTTCTTTCTCAGAATGGCCTCTCATGTCGTAGGTATTAAGCGGCGCGTTTGAAAGAGGATTTATTTCTTTCTGCCGGCTGCATTGCATGTTTCTTGTTTGTTTCTATTTCCCAAAGCTTCAAGCATTTCAGAAAGACGGACATTGCAGAAAGGCATGAAATTGCGAACCCCGCTTTCCCATCGAGAAACCCACGCTTTAATATGTAATGCCGAAACAAACGAAATACCGGTCGAAAAACTAAATCCGTCAAATGAAAACGGCGTCCTTTTTGGTAAGCATCATTGGCTCCCCAAGTCGTATAGCGTTCCACTTTTTCCATGTAGTGTGAGAATGACCGATAAGTGTGATGGAAGAGGTGCATTTTCAGATTGCCCAATTTCTCAGAGGGAACATCGAACTGTGGATGGACATTTTTGGGTTGGTACCGGCACTGACTTCGGAACAGACGGACCGCGCCATCGCGTTGCCAACCGGAGTAGCGGATGAGTTGCCCCATAAAGTAATTCTTACGGGGCATCCAGAAAGCATCATTGTCGGTATTCGCAAGCATTTCTGCTTTCATCACTTTCACTTCGAGTGCGAGTTCCGGCGAGACCCGTTCATCCGCATCGACGACGAGAACCCAATCGTGGCTCGCATGTGGAATACACCAATTATTAAAGTTCGCGTAGTTCACATACTCATCGCGCTGAATTAAACGGCAATCCTCCCAGTTTTTTACTAATTCGATGGTACCGTCCGTTGAACCCGAGTCTGCAACGATAATTTCATCTGCAATTTCGCGAACGGAATCCACACATTCTTGAATGTTTGGTAACTCGTTTTTGCAGGGAATGATGACTGTCAGTGGTGTGTGATTCACAGGTACATCCTTGTTCGATTGATTCCATGAATGGAATTCAAGGCAGATCAGGCTGCTTTCGCAGATTTTGAATTCAGTATGCTTTGATAAATGGCGAGATTTTTCTCGACCATTTGGTCTGAGGTAAAGAGTCGAAGTGCACGTGTTCGTGCTCGCTGGACACGTGCCTCGCGTTCTTCGGGAGATGCTTCCAGCGCTTCTCGTAAGGCGTGAGATAAGTCAGTCACGCTTTTTACTTCTGACATCCAAGCAACCGGTTCTGCTTCTGGTTCAAAAGTCTCGCCTGTCAAATCAGGAATTCCACCTGCTCGTGTGGCAACGACTGGACGACCGGCAATCATCGCATCAATGATCGAAGTGCAAAGTCCTTCCATGTGTGATGAAATCACAAACAAATCGCACGCTGCCATTAAATCAGTGACATCCTCTCGGAACCCGAGAAACATCACGCGATCAGTGAGTCCCATGGATGCTACCTGGGTTTTGAGTTGTTCTGTCAGGTCGCCATCACCGGCCAATGCCAGCATTGTGCCAGGATGAGACTTGAGGATGTCTGGTATTGCATCGAGAAGATATTGATGACCTTTGTGATCTGTTAAAGTTGCGACGCTGAGAATCAGATTGTCGTGTTCCTTGATTTCCAAAGAGGCGCGACCTCGTGCGCGATTTCCACCCTCCATTCGCGTTGGATCGACCCCACTTTGCGCTAAGGCCAGTCGTTGAGGGAGAACGCCACCGGATTCGCAAATCTCTTTGATGACGGTGGAAATGCAGACCACTCGATCGACCAAGTTGTTGTAATGCCAGCTCCCACTGATTTGATAATCCACGCGTCGCGTGCAGACTCGTACCGGAATCGGATACCAAACGCTGCCCAATCCGATGGTCGTCATCGCGTGGGCGTCATTGTAATGCAGGACGTGTGGTTTGAAGTTCCAGACTGCACGCCGAATATTGATTAATGTTCGCGGCGTCCATCCTTTTCGAGGATAGGTATAGATCTGAAATCCGGCTTTCTTCATTCGCTTGGAAAATTCACCGCTCTCCAAGGCGATGATGCGGCAATCGTGACCGCGTGAACGCAGTCCTTCCACTAATTGCCGAGCCTGTTCCTCGCCACCGTGCCAACCGCGTTCCGTCGAAGCCAACATCACGCGCAATGGTTGCGAGTGGTGGTCGTCAGAACAGAGACTCTGCGGAGGCTCAAATGGAAGGACATTTGCGGACATGGAGGGTGCCTGAGGCTTAATTATTATGATTTGGAGTCGGTTTTGTAGAAGAATTCTCCAAATCGGTCAATAGCGGCCAGCATCTCCAATCGGCTTCAAATCCATATAAATACAATGTTTTAGGCTTGATTATTACTTGAGCCGTTTAAGACGCAGACGGCGATATTCCATCTGTCCCCGGTCACCCTCTAAGCCAATTGGACCTGTTTCTGGAACCGCCATGTCGTCAGTGAGTAACTCACCGTTACAAGTGGCGTGTGCGACGCCGTCTTTCACCGTGACGATCAACTCGTTCCAATCTCCCGTTTTGTAATTTTTGAGATCCTTGTAAGGCCCAGCCAGTGGGTAGTCACGACATTGCAATTGGGGCTTGCGGATAAAAACACCACTATCGGCATTTGGAGTGGCCCGAAACTCGAGCTTGAGGATGAAGTCGTCACCGAATTCTTCGGTTGTCCAAAGTTGTTGGATTCTGCGGCCTTCGGCGGGTGTTGTGACGACCAGTCTGCCGTTAATGGCTGCATAGCGTCCATCATTGCTGACGGTTTTGCCGTCAAACGAAATCGGTTCTTTGATTTCGACAAAAACGGGTGCTCCGGGACGCGGCGTCTTCGGTTGCTTGCGGGGTGGCGTCGGAAGAAATCCCCAACCGGATAAATCCTTGCCGTTGAAGAGTGACACAAATCCCTCTTCAGGCTGGAAATCATCCGGCTTGGTATCGGAAAAACCGAGTGTCGCAAAAACGGGATGAACGGCAGCCGCCCAACGGTCGTAACCTTGTTTGTTAAGATGGAGTAAATCGGGGAACCACTGAGGAGTGGCATCTCCCTCGGCATTCGCAAAGAGTGTCCAAGTATCGACAACCGTAATTTGCGAGTCTCCTCGGACAGTCTCATCGTACAACTGATTGACTTTGGAGATGGTCTCTTTGGATCGTTTTTTGGTTTCGGAACTTGGGAACATACGACACAACACAATTGGCATTTCGGGATTATGCTTCTTGAGAGCAACAATGATCTTCTCAAAGTTTCGACCGATGACTTCCGGCTCGACATTTTCTTCAATATCGTTGGTCCCCAACAATAAGACCACAGCACTCGGGTTGAGTGCAAGCACATCTTCTTCCAAACGAATCAGCATGCCTCGCGTGGTATCTCCACTGATACCCCGATTGGCCAGCTTCATGTCGGCAAAGTGACCGCGAAAATCATCGCCCCAACCTTGTGTGATCGAATCGCCGAGAAACACAACTGCCTTTTGGTCTTTCTGTACTTGCTCTCCCCAGGACGTGCGTTTGGATTCCCAGAGATTCTTAAACCAGTCATATCGACGAACAACCCCTTCACCGGGAAGACCTTCATCAGACGTGGGCAGGGCGTATTTGTCGTCTGCCTGACAGGAGATTTGCAGTGTCATAACAACGAGCAAGCAGGCAAACAACAGGCGAACGGTTTTTGGCATGGCGAGTGATTCTTTCAAAGTGGCAACTACAGTGTGAAGAGCCCCAGAATACTCGAATTTGAACACCAGTTCCACAAATTGTTAGAAGAGAAAAAAGAGACGAGAATGAAACGTCCTAACGGCCTTTGATATCTACCGCACGCCGGTTGAAAAAAACAAATTGAGATCGTGCCCAGTTTCGTACATGATGGGACAATCCTACATTCCTGAACGACCTAACTCGAACAGTCAAGATTGCAATCCATGAACCACGCTCGTTTCTCTGGCATCGTCTATTTCCTGTTGACTGTTCTGATGCTTTCAGAGGCCGCAGCACAGTCAACCGATTCCGAAGAGGCAGCACGCATCAAGAAGGCAGAGGCGATTGCCGATCTTGCCCTCGTTCCTCCCACGCCCAATTCGAGTCCGCTTCCCGAGTACGATTACGACAAGCTCGATTATGGTATGACCATTGGTATCGAGCGGACGCCGGGCGGGCGATTGTGGGCTTGCTGGGTTGCCGGTGGAGATAGTCCCAAAGCCTTCTTTGTACTGGCCACCAGCGACGATCAGGGAGAGACTTGGTCGTCGCCACGGTTGGTTCTGGATTCTCATGCTGACGACTTGCCCGTTGATCGCAGTATTTTGGTGGGGAATCTGTGGACCGATCCGCTCGGACGACTGTGGCTCATCTTCGATCAGTCAATGGATATGTTTGATGGTCGCGCCGGTGTGTGGGCCACCGTTTGTGAAAACCCCGACGCCGACAATCCGGTCTGGTCTCCTCCACGTCGCATCTGGCATGGAGTCACTCTCAACAAGCCGACGGTTCTTTCGACCGGGGAATGGATGTTGCCGATTTCTCTCGATCAACGTCCAGGATTTCGGATGTTCAAAGGCTGTTTCCAGGAACTCGACCCACTGCGCGGTGCCAATGTCTTTGTCTCAAAAGATCAGGGTGTGACGTGGGATCGTCGCGGAGCGGTCCGATTCCCAAATCCAGACTGGCACGAGCACATGATCGTCGAACGGAAAGATGGCTCGCTCTGGATGTTGGCCCGTACCAGAAAAGGGATCATGCAGACCACCTCGACCGATGGCGGAAAGACCTGGGCGACACCAACACAGCCGGCCAACATTCGTCATCCCAACGCGAGATTTTATGTTCGCAGAATAAAATCGGGACGCATCTTGCTCATCAAACATGGAGACCAGATCGATGCTCATAAAGGGCGTATTCAACTCTCCGCCTGGCTCTCTGAAGATGAAGGACACACTTGGGAAGGTGGTTTGGTGCTGGATGAACGAAAGGGAATCTCTTACCCCGATGGTTTTCAGGCTCCCGACGGCACGATCTATATTTCGTATGACCGAAACCGCGCGACCGACGGAGAAATTCTGCTCGCTCGCTTCACCGAACAGGACATCATGGCCAAAAAACTCATCGATTCCGACTCCCGA
This sequence comes from Planctomycetaceae bacterium, assembly GCA_029243145.1. GTDB lineage: Bacteria > Planctomycetota > Planctomycetia > Planctomycetales > Planctomycetaceae > JABURQ01. Next base: position 26,754 of record JAQWSQ010000100.1, read on the forward strand.
CTGAAGATGCTGATCAGCCGACCGTTGGACAAACGAACGAAGGAGTAATCGTCACAGCAAATAAATTGAGCCGCGTGCGCCAGCACGCCGGGGACCGGCCAGAGTCTTTTCAAAGGCTTCGATCGGAAACACGATCGAGCATCCTTTTGACGAGTTGCATGGTTTCCGGCTCATCGGCATAAATGCGGGCCGTGACCTCCCACTTCAGTCGCTCTGAATTGTATTCAGGATGCTCCGCGGAGATCTGCTTGGCGATCACCTCCCGCGACCAGAGGTACATCGCTTGAGAGCGAGCCACCTTCTCGGCGACCGACATCGTCGAGAGTCGGTCTCGGTATTCCTGTTCGATATCGGTCATGTTGAGCCTGAGTTCATACAACAATAGGGCTAGAGTTTTATTCTACCATGCTAAGATCAGGGGATGAAGTGAGGCAACCAAATCTGAGCAGGTTTGGACATTGTCAGTCTTCCGTGAGTTGAATTCATTAGTCCGTTAAACTATCCAGAAATTTGAAGAGCTCTTGGGTAGCAGGATCATCCGGCTCCCCCAGATCATTATTCAATCGACTGTGATTACTGTCCGATTTGCCAAATGCTTTGGCAGGGATCTCGGCCTTTTTCAACACTTCTGCCAAGCGACCTGCTTGAGCGCGCGTGTTGGAATTCCCCGGAAAATAGAAAATCAGGAACGGAGGAATCCCTTTGTCTTTGGCCACATGAGTGACGGCAGAAAAGTCGATGTGCTTCTCTGGATCGTTTCCAAATTTCTGGCGATGCCCGGAGGTAAACATTTTGCCGCCGTAGAGTGTCTGACGAAATTCTGCCGTCATGATGATCTTGGGAATATCGTAGGTGTCTCCATCCACAGGTACACATCCCCGCAACGCATCGAACGAAACCCCCACTTCCTTAAGGTAACGGTCATCGGTACACAGCAACGCGGCAAGCTGCGCGCCGGCGGAATGACCTCCGACGAAGATACGTTGCGGATCGCCGCCATACTTGCCAATGTTTTTATGGACCCAGCCGAGAGCTTTGGCGACATCGCGAGTCAGAACATTCATCTCGACATCGGGAAACAGTCGGTAGTTGGTCGAGACAAAAACGAAACCTTGTTCGGTGAGAACTTTGGGTTTCAATGCCACATCACTTTTATCACCGACGGTCCAACCACCGCCGTGAATCCAGAACATTACCGGCAAGGGCTTATCCGCGGACTTTTCGGGAACGTAGACATCGAGGACCTGTCGTGCGTGTCCGTTTTCTACATAAGGAATGTCGGAGATCAGTTTCTGCGCCTGACAGAGACTCGTCAAACAAAGCAGCGGAATAGCAAACAAACCGATAGATCGATGGTTCATGTGGAAAGTTCCCCGTGGCAGAATTGTTTGACCGTAAATTGTCTACTCGCATTATGGCACCGCGAGAAAAGCAATGCCAGAACTTCCGTCTCAAAGAGTCGCCGACGCGAGCCAAACAGGGGGCGATGATCGTGTTAGTCATCTTTTGATTCCCCACCCCACAAGTTACGGCGAAATAGAAAATGCTCGCAGACCAAGATTGACAATGTTTTACTCCTCAAAGCGAGTGAAGAAAGCCGATTCGAGTCGAAAAGTTCGAACATGTTGAAGTCCGAACTCGAAGTCTTCCATCAGTTTCACGAGAGCAGAGCCATCGACCATTTCAATTGGAGTTACGCCATCTCGATTTGCTTCGATTTCCGCATCTTGTGTAAACTTTCCCGTTGTGATGAATAGACCTCGATCTGCCCGGCCTGTAATTGCACCTCTGAAATCTCGAATCTGCGGAGATGAGACTGAGTCTTTATATCTTTTGCATTGATACATGACTTTGATTGTGACAAAGGGATTGATGCGCAAAGTTCCGTTGCCATCGATTCCTTTATCGCCCGATTGCCCTGTCATCTCCACATCTTCAAATCCTGTTTCCAAAAGCAAGGCATGGCAGAATCTTTCGAATCCATACGGCGACAATACTTTCAAACGCTCTAAAGTTTCTCCACGGTGTTCCAGTTCTTCATCAATTTCTTCCTCAATATCTTCAAATTCGTCGCTATGAAGTTCAGTGGGATTGTGGTCGTTCGTCTGATCTCTCGAAGCCCTGATCACATCGACGGCTTCCTCAAAGATTGATTGAGTCATTCCATCATTGATCGCAGCGTTTTTGCCTTTCTCTGTTAGGCTCCATACTCCGCGTTTTGATGCGTCAATGTAACCGGCTTTCGCAAGATACAATCGAGCCCAATGTACATCGTTCTCAAATCGACTTTGCCCAGATTTATGTATTGTTTCGAGTTCTTCTTCTGAGATCTCAAGTAGAACTTCAAGTGCCTCACGGACCTATTTCGGTCGTGCTGTAAAGCCCAAACTCTAAAGCGCTTTGATTGTCGGAACCAAATATTTAACGAAGCGAGAATTTGTTTTACTGGCCACGAATGTCCTCCTGAATCCTAGGAAGCGAAAAAAACGATGGAACATCAGGCAAAACTTGACCCACAAGATAATTCGCGTTGATCAATCCCGCTTTCGGCTTTCCGCTGTCCGCTTTGTCGTCACACTTCCGTGGCCGGGGGTGGTTCGGTCTGGAACGCGCGGTTGCGGAACAGGAAGTCGATGATGTTTCCTTCGTGTGGCTGCATCCAGTGAATCTGATACGTCCGCACTTCGCCGATGTTGAGTCGGTCGACATTGGTCGCGTCGATCAGATCGCGTTTGAAGTCTTCATCGTCGGTGATCGCTGTGCAGACGAGTGTGTAGCCGCACTTTTTGAGGAACTTGTCCTGCGGGCATTCGACAACCGAACCGAACGGAAACATGAACTCGGTGTTGGCCATCGCGTCGTCAGGGTCGGTCACATGTAACACGGTGGGAAGCAGGAAGTCGCAACGCTCTTCCTGAATCAAGCGCTCTCCATCGCGATACTTGGCGGTCACATCGGTGACGGCAGGTGACTTGCAGCCTTCGTCAATCATGTTGTTCATCGCTTCGGCTGCGCCTTTCATCGTAAACGCAGCGAGACCGGATTCAGGATCGGTCATTGGCTTTGGCCCCACAGCGCCAAGCTTCTTGGCGATGGCATCAGCGATCTCTGCACCATACTTGGGCACCCAGATACCGGACGCCGAGATGCAACTGCGTCCACTGTTGACGTAGA
>JAQWSQ010000188.1 GCA_029243145.1 Planctomycetaceae bacterium
CGAACTCTCTTCGAAAGTTCGATTCACGGGACAAACTGCTGGTAAGTTCGTGGTGTCGGAACCAATGATCGGCGTCACCGTCGAAGGGCCAGAAAAAGTGTTGATTGGTGAGCCGGTTGCTCACGTGATCAAAATTGCCAACACGGGAACTGGTACCGCTCGCGATGTCACGCTGGAAGCTCTGATTCCTCAAGGACTCAAACACCCACGCGGTGAGCGACTCTTAATGGAAATTGGTTCGCTCGAAGCGGGTGAAGTTCGCGAAGTACGATTGGCACTGGCCGCTATCGAAGGTGGCGATCAGAAAATTAAACTGGCTGCGGAATCATCCAACAGCCTGCGAAAATTGGAAACGGTCAACCTGATGGTGGCTGCTCCCAGCTTGGCGTTGAAACTCGATGGACCGGGACTGCGATACAAAGGTCGTCAAGGAGTTTACACCTTGCACGTCGAGAATGATGGTACAGCAGTCTCTGAAAATGTTCGTCTTCGTCATCGACTTCCCAACGGGTTTGAATTTGTCAAAGCCGGTAGTAACGGTAAGTACGATGCACAATCACGCGTGATTGACTGGTTCCTGGGTGAAATGAAACCTGGCGACAAACAGGAAATCTCTGTGGAATTGGTGGCAGTCAACTTTGGTAACTTCACTCACGAAGTCGCCGTAGTCTCCGAACAGGGAGCCCAAGCCATTGCCGAACTCGAGACACGAGTTGAAGGAAAGGCTGCCTTGTCACTCGAAATTGTGGACCTCGACGATCCCGTCGAAGTCGGTGCTGATAACGCCTATGAGATTCGCGTCAAGAATGGTGGATCGATTGCAGCCGGTAATGTCGGTGTCGCGTTTGAACTGCCAGAAGGCGTGAAATTTGTCTCCGCCAAAGGTCCATCGGATCATGTGGTCGAAAAAGGAATTGTCTTCTTCCGCTCGGTTCAGAATTTGAAACCGAATCAGGAAGTAACTTACCAGATTCAGGTCAAAGGTTCATCTGCCGGTAATCGCCGGTTCCGAGCCCGCCTCGCCAGTGACTCGATTCAAGAGCCGCTCATCTTCGAGGAGTTGACCAAATACTACGGCGAGTGATCGTAAGATCGTTCGACGAAACAGACCCGAGAGAACGGGGGCCGGCGTGATGCCGGTCCCTGTTTTTTTATGCGCGGTTTAAAAGAGATATACTTTGATACCTTTCTTTTGCAATGTCTCATCCTCGAAACAAGCCTTGCTTTTCTTGGGAGATCGGTTTCACCGACAGTCACTTACATTGTGATAAAAGACTTCCATGTCTCCAAGTCGATATTGTGGCGAGTTGTCTGAGCAGGTATGTTTCAGAGTGTGTGAAGATTCTCGGTTCCGAGGTTCCCTGATGTCCGTGCAAGACACATTTTCAAATTCCTCTGCTCTGATCGAACAGGTTCAATTGCAGGATCCCGCTGCGTGGAAACGATTTGCCAATCTCTACGGTCCGCTCGTTTATTACTGGGGACGACAATTCGGCCTGAATCCCGATGATGCCTCGGATCTGGCTCAAGATGTCTTTCATACCTTATGGAAACGGATTGATGGCTACAGCTCTGGCAATTTTCGGGGTTGGTTGTTGATCGTCACCAAGAATGTGTTTCGGGATCGTTGGCGAAAAGACGCGCAATTGCTTCATGCTCGAGGCGGAAGTGATGCTCAACTGATGTTTGATCAGATCCCTGATCCCTTGAAGGATTCGTCTTCGCAGCAAAATCAACAGGATGAGAGCGAACTGCTTCTCTTGCATCGTGCTTTGGAAATGATTCGGGATGATTTTCAGGAGAGTACCTGGTCCGCATTCTGGCGTATGGCGATTCAGAACGAATCCGCCGCATCAATTGCAGAATCTCTGAAAATTACCGAATCTTCGGTGCGACACGCCAAATTCCGAGTTCTCAAGCGTTTGAAAGAAGAACTCGGCAGGCTGTAAGTTTATGAAGTCATGTGGTTTGTCTAATTTATAGTGAGTCCGCGGTGCAGTGTTATCCCTCTTGTGAGTTTTCCTTCTGAGAACTCTGATTCGTCCTTCTTTTCGACGAAACTTCACCTCATTTCTATTTTTCGACCAACGCGTTTTCGTTCTTGGGGTGTGTGACTGGATTCAACCTAGTCAGTTCCATTCCAAGAACAGACGTGCGTTTGTTTTGGGAAAGATTATGAATCAAGACGAACCTGAATTTATGAACCCTGAAAACGATCAACTCATCGAAGGGCTCTCTGAGCTGGACGAGCTCCGCGAACGCGGTCTCGACAGTAGTCGGCAGATGCCCACGATTCATCATTTGATGGATGAGTTGGATGGGTATGTTCGTGTTTTGCAGGAAGGCGAACCGAGTCGGGGCTTGGAAATTATACGTGAGCCAGAATGCGAACGAGCCGTGCGCGGCATTGCTTTAGCGTCGCTCGATCAAGCGCTGTTAGAACGAACGGATCGTCAGTCGTACTCGAACGAGTTTACGCCCGGTCAGACGATTGGTGTCTATGAGTTGCTAGAGCCGATCGGACAAGGGGGGATGGGGACCGTTTATCGGGCCCGCCATCAAAGCTTAAAAAGAGAAGTGGCCCTGAAGGTGCTTCCCAAATGGCGAACACGTCATCCGCGGTCCATTTTACGATTTCAACGAGAAATGCAAGCCGTCGGTCAGTTAGATCATCCCAGAGTCGTCAAAGCGCTTGATGCGGGGCAAGCAGATGAAACGTATTATCTGGCCATGGAGTTGGTTGACGGGATTGATCTTTCCTCGCTGCTGAAAAAATGCGGGACGCCCTCCGTTGGTGATGTATGTGAAATGATTCGTCAAGCGGCTCAAGGTTTACAATATATTCACGAGCAAGGACTTGTGCATCGTGATATTAAGTTCTCAAACATCATGCTGGGCCGTGATGGAATGATTAAAAATCAGGGGAATATATTATGCGCAGACTGTTTATGATCCGATTGTCCGTTGTTTTGTTGACATTAATTCTGATGGCAGGATCAGTTCATCAGTCAGCATGGAGTCGCGGGGAGATTTGTGAGAATCGGTGCCTGAATTCATTCAATATGGAGTCTCGTAACTGCGTAGGTCTCTCAGACCGCAATTTTAATATCTGTCTCATTCGGGCCGAGGTTCGATTCTGGTTTTGCTACGAGAACTGCCAGTACTGGAGCTATTAACTCCCAGTTTCTTCCATTGCGGAGTATCTTTTCGTCAGCCCATAAAACGACTTGTATTCCTACTTCAGTCACACCGCGGCCTTTGAGATAATCGGGCCGCGGTTTTTGATGGCCTGATCGATGCGGGCAACATGTTCCGCAGTCAGTTCCCATGTCATTGCTTCTGCATTGTCGATGATCTGTTCGGGACGTTTCGCTCCGCAGAGAGCGGCGGTGATACCCGTACGCTGGATGGTCCAATTCAATACGACTTGTGGCACCGAGTGTCCGGTTTCGTTGGCGATCTCACGTAACTCATCGACGAAGTTCTGATTCTTTTCCCACTCTTCGCCGTGGAACATCGGATATTTACGACGGCCATCTTTTGTAGCGAATTCGTGATCTCTTTGCAGCTTCCCCGCTAGGAGTCCTTTCATCAACGGCCAATAGACCATGATTGAAACATCGTTCTCGATGCACCAAGGAAGGCGATCTTCTTCGATCTCACGTTGCAGCATGTTGTAATGAGGTTGGAAGGCATTAGGGACGAGGACTTTCGAGAACTCCTTCAATTGCTCGAATGAGAAGTTGGAGACACCGACGCTGAGGATTTTGCCTTCGTCCAGTAATTCCTGAAACGCTCCGGCGGTCTCTGTGAGGGAGACTTTGGGATCGGGAGCGTGCAGATAATGGAGGTCGATTCGATCGGTGCCGAGTCGTTGGAGGGATTCTTCACATTCACGTTTGATGGTTTCTGGTCGTCCATCTTTGATTTGTTTTTGGTCTTTCCAGTGAATGCCCCCTTTGGAGGCGATGACAATCTGGTCACGCTTTTCGGCAAAGACCTGTCCGATCATTTGTTCGCTTTCGCCTGCATAACCATAGCAGTAAGCGGTGTCGAAGAAGTTGATGCCCGCCTCAAATGCGGAATTGAGTGTGGCCAGGCTTTGTTCACGAGTGACATCGATGCTGGTGATTCCAACAATGGGCCAGCAGCCCATAGCGATTGGAGTGATCTGTATGTTTGTGCGGGCGATGTGTCTCATGGTAGATGGGTGTTTCTCGGAATTGTATTACTTGATGATGAGTATGCGTGGATGTTCAAATTGCGGGATTATGGTCTGAAAGTCCACTGGCGATTGCCACTGGCCGTATCTTATCGTGACGAGTTGATGCCATAAGTTATTACAGATAAATGGGATCCGTGAATATCGCAGCTGCCTGTCAACTCCAGGAAAAGTGGAAATCTTCGGATCTTACAGTTTGACGCTTCCGTAGATGTGACCTAGGTTCTCTTTGTGATCTCCAAGATCACTGCGACGTCCACAAATACGCTTTTTTCAAAGCGGACTAAGATACCTCCTTACGGAGCTGAGATCAGGCATGTTCGGAAAGAAGAAACTTTCACCGGCGGAATTTCTCGAAGAATTGCGCGCCCGACGAGAACAAAACGACACTAGCGGGCAATCTGTTGATGAAACGTCGTCGGTTGCCGCGCAAGGTCATGCAGATGTTGCAGTTAATGGTGCGGCGACGATGGAAGCCACGGCTCTCTCAACGGCGACTGTTGAGGACGATATTGAGAGTGACATTGGAGCAGTCGAAGGTGCTCCCTCGAGCGATTTGTCAGAATTGTTCAATCGCGTTAACCGACTGTTGGGGGACGAGTTTGAAGCCGACAAAGATTATCGCCCGCGCATTCCATCAACGCTTGCCGAAACTCGGTTGACGTTTGAGGAGATCGAACGACTGTTACTGAAATTCTTACTGGCGAAAGGATCGGCCACCGGACGTGAACTCTGTCAGCAAATTAAGTTGCCGTTCCAGATTGTCGACCCCATTTTAAAGCAACTCAAACAAGACCAGTTGGTCATGTTTAAGGGGGCTGCCGCGATGGGCGATTACGATTACACGATCACCGATATGGGTCGTGAGCGTGCTCGCCGATATGCGGACGAATGCAGTTACATTGGTCCGGCTCCGGTTTCGATGAAAGATTACTTGAAGGCGATGGCGATTCAATCAATCGCGAAGCAGGAAGCGACCGAAGAAGATCTGCGAAATGCGTTTGAGGATTTGGTCATCACAGACCAAATGATCAATCGGCTCGGTCCGGCCATTAACTCGGGTCGCGGTATGTTTCTGTTTGGTGCACCGGGGAATGGAAAGACGAGTATCGCCGAGCGAATTACGTCTTGCTTTGGTTCAACGATTTGGATTCCCCGCGTATTGGGAATTGACGGCGATATTATCAAATTGTTTGATCCCGGTGTTCACGAAGAGATTGAGCAACCCGATGATGGTGGCTTGTTTGACCTTTCAGGAGTCGATCAGCGCTGGGTCGAGGTGGCTCGCCCGACGGTCGTCGCCGGTGGTGAATTGCGGATGGAAGAGCTGGAAGTGACGCAGAATCCGATCACTCAGATTTGCGAAGCTCCACTGCAATTGAAGAGTAACTGTGGAACATTGGTGATCGACGACTTCGGTCGTCAGACAATGCCGGTCGATGTGTTGCTCAACCGTTGGATCGTGCCATTGGAAAAACGCTACGACTTTCTCAACTTACCGAGTGGTAAGAAAATTCAGGTGCCGTTCGATCAATTGATTATCTTTTCCACCAACCTGGAACCCAAAGATCTGGTCGACGATGCGTTCTTACGGCGTATTCCTTACAAAATCGAAGTTGGGAATCCGAGCGAAGAGACATTTCGGGAGATTTTCGAGTTCATGGCGCCTAGTCTCGGATTTACGTTTGATCAAGACGCCGTCGATTATGTCATTCGAGAACACTATTATGGCGTAGATCGTACCTTTCGCTGTTGTCACTCTCGCGACTTGATGTTGCAAGTGAAGAACTATTGCACGTTCAAGGGGACGGAGAAAGTGTTGACGCCTGCCGCCTTTGACTTCGCGGTGGAAAACTACTTCTCGGTGATGTGATCTTCGAGTTCGCGGAGTCGTTTAGGCTGAGAAAATTACTGCGCTCGTCGATCATGGTAAATCGATCCTGCAACAAGCAGTACCATGCCTGAAATGGCAAGGAGAAAGGAAATCAGAAGCGGGGCTGTTGAGATTTGTATCATCCGTCCGGAATAAGGGTCGGGTCCGGTGGCGTCGATGTTGAGGCCCTCGGAGAGAGTGAAATCGAACCCTGTGATATCAAAGGGCGATGTCCCTACTTGATATAACGCAACACCGTAAAAGATCAGACTGATTGCGATTGCTAAAGCGAGCAGAATGTAGCCGGCTGTTTTCATGCGTGACACCGTGCTTAGAGGACTTCTCTTACGCCTTTTCGCAGTTTCCGATCACGGCTTGCAAAACGCTTTTGAGTGCATCGAGATTATTGCCGGGGAGTTGAGAGAGATCGACTTGAGCCACGTCGGTTTTCAATCCCTCGGATTTTCTGCCCACAACAATCAGCCCTTCTGAGGGATCGGGGAGCAAAGGGCTTTCGAATGTGACCTCGGCGAATTCGTTTGCGAGGTCACCGATGTTGCCGGAAAAGATGTCGCAGCCGATCAATTGGATCGTTAACGGACGAGCATCGATGCGGGCCAATAATTCTGCTTGAGTTTCGTGGTATACAGGGTGACGAAAGTCTGCGGCAATGTCGCACATCGGCATCAAGATAAATCGGCGATACCAAGCTCCGACATGGGGTAACGTGAGATCGTCGGTTTCGCTGACATCATCATCTCGGTAGAGCAGATCGAGATCGAGAGCGCGGGGGCCCCAGGTTCCTTTTTCGATTCTGCCGGCCTGTTTCTCGAGTGTTTGCAATTGGGTGAGCACCTCGTCCGCGGAGAGGTTGGTTTCACACTCGGCAACGGCATTCAGAAAGTCGGCACCTGCACCGGCTCCCATGGCGTCAGATCGATAAAATGGCGATGTGTTGACGAGAGAGATGTGGGGGTGAGAGTCGAGAGTTTTTAAGGCCATATCAAAGGCCTGGCTCGAATTTCCACGGTTGGATCCGAGTCCGATGAAGCAACGTGACATTAGAGTGGGCGTATCCTCACATCAGGCCACGCCCTGGCGTACGATCAAGGGGTATTTTTTGCGGACTCAATCTGGGCGTGGATCACCTGATCCCAAGTGTTGTTTAAACTTTGTCCGACGGTCCCAATACTGACGATACAGGCTGCTATAATCAAGGCCAGCATCACGGCGTATTCGACAGCGGTCGGACCGTCTTCTTCTGATAAAAATTGTTTGATGAGATTCATCGCCGTTTTCCTCAAATTCTCCGCAGAGACGTCACAGTGTCAAAATAGATTACGATCAGATGTGGGTCAATTTGAAGTTTGACAGAAATTCGAAATGGTGAACAAATACGAAAAAGCCCCTGCTGTTTTGTTGATTTCAGGCATCTTTTAAGTCCCTTTCCCTAGGGAGCAGGGCGTGCTTGTGCGTGTCTGTGTTTGGTGTCTCATCGGATGGGTGGTAATTTTTCCGATCTTCTGACAGAATACTCTCTTGCGGCTAGGGAAAGAGTTTCCCAGCCCAAAGCATACAATGAAATTTAAGAATGAGGACATGGTTTTATGGCCAAAGAAGAGGCCATTGAAGTCGAAGGTAATGTTGTCGAGGCATTGGCGAATACACAATTTCGCGTGGAACTCGATAACGGTCATCTCGTACTGGCCCACGTGGCTGGCAAAATGCGCAAACACTTCATCCGTATTGTGCCGGGTGACCGTGTTGTGGTTGAGGTCTCTCCCTACGACCTGAATCGTGGACGTATTGTCTATCGCGAACGCTAATCGTGAGACTGCTGAAATCAGGCGTCCATCATGAGTGAACAGACCACTCCTTTCGTGCAAATTTATACGGATGGTGCTTGTAGCGGGAATCCCGGACCGGGAGGTTGGGCCTACATTTTGCGCCATCCTTCGACCGGATCTGAAAAGGAAGCTTCCGGCGGCGCTGAGGAAACGACCAATAATCAGATGGAAATGCAGGCTGTGATTTCCGGGTTATTGGCTCTCACAAAATCGAGCCGAGTCGAGATTATCACCGATAGCACCTATGTTGCGAAGGGCGCTCAAGAGTGGATGCCCAACTGGAAAAAGAACGGCTGGCGCAGGCGAGAAGGAAAAAGCTGGAAGCCTGTTAAAAATGTCGAACTCTGGCAGCAACTCGACGAAGAACTCAATCGCCATGAGGTTCGATTTCAACTCGTCAAAGGTCATAGCGGTCACCCCGAAAACGAGAGGTGTGACGAACTTGCTGTCGCTGCGGTTGCCAAGTATCGCTGAGGTCTCTTGTCAGATCTTGACAGTGGTGTGTCCTTATGTATACATTCTTTTGAGGCGTTATTATTTGGCTCTAAGATTGAGATCGATAGATGTCCGAAGATCCGTTGCAAAGCGATGTCCAGTACGCGAAAGGTGTCGGACCTGATCGCGCTGAATTGCTTCGTAAACTCGATATCAGCACCATCGAAGATCTTCTTTGGCATCTTCCCCGCGATTTGCTCGATCTCACCGATGTGCGACAGATTCCTGATCTTGAAGAAGAAGAACTGCAATCAGTCTTCGGTGAGGTGGTCGATATTGATGGTCGATACACCTCCAAAGGAGGGACGCTGACTGCCGTCTTGATTGAGAATAATGGAGCGTACTTGCGGGGGCTTTGGTTTAATCAGCCCTGGATCAAAAAGAGGTTCCAGCATGGGATGAAAGTCCTGCTCTCTGGGAAGCCGAAATTCAAGTCGGGGCGATGGGAAATGTCTCATCCTCACCATCAGATCCTTGAAGATGATGTGGACCCGAACTCACGATTAGAAGTGTTACCCCGGTATCCGTTGACCGAGGGAATCAAGATGGAGCAAATGCGACGCATGCTCCGTGAGACCACCGAGGAATATGCCCCTTTAGTGGCAGATCCCTTACCGGAGTCGTTCCGTCAACAACAGCAGTTACCTGCTTTGTGTGATGCTTTGCGGATGCTTCATATTCCAAAATCGACAGAGGAATACGAGCTGGGAAAACGCCGCTTGATTTTGGATGACTTATTGGAATTTCAATTAGGCGTGGCACTCCGTCGTCGTGTCTGGAAACGAAAACCGCAAGCGTCTGCGTTACCCTCTTCGGTCAAAATTGATAGCCGCATTCGTAAACTCTTTTCCTTTGAGTTTACAGCGGGTCAGAACCGCGTTTGCAAAGAGATCGCCGAGGATTTGAACTCAGAATTTGCCATGCATCGCTTGTTGCAGGCCGATGTCGGAGCCGGAAAAACAGCCATCGCTTTGTATGCGATGTTGACGTGTATCGCCAATGATCGGCAGACTGTCTTGATGGCTCCCACTGAAGTCTTAGCGCGACAGCATTGGGAAACCGTACAAACATTGTTAGCAGATAGCCGTGTCGAAAAACGCTTGCTGACGGGGTCACTCAAGCCCGCCGCCAAGGCACAAGTGCAAGAAGAGATTCGCAACGGCACGGCTCAGTTAATTATCGGAACTCAAGCCGTCATTCAGGACGCCGTCTCGTTTAAGAATCTGGGACTGGCGGTGATTGACGAACAACACAAGTTTGGCGTGATGCAGCGGGCGCAATTTGAGGCGGGCGGCCTCTCGCCGCATGTGTTAGTGATGACGGCCACGCCGATCCCCCGAAGTCTATGCCTCACGCAGTTTGGTGACCTTGATCTCTCGGTGATGAATGAGTTGCCTCCCGGTCGTCAAAAAGTCGTGACATCGTTACTAACTCATAGTCCTGCTAAGAAGAAAGCTTGGACGTTTCTGCGTGAAGAAGTCGGAAAAGGTCGACAGTGCTACATCGTCTGTCCACGGATCAGTTCCGAAGATGGTGGGACGGAAGTCGCCGACGTGGAGACCGCGTATCAGAAACTGACTCGTGGTCCACTACAGGGGCTCAAGCTGGAACGCTTGCACGGACGGATGTCGTCTGAGGAAAAAATGGAAGTGATGGAAGCGTTTGCAGAGCGTGAAATAGATGTGTTGATTTCGACGACCGTGATTGAGGTGGGAATCGATATCCCCAATGCCACGTTGATCGGGATCCTCGATGCCGAGCGATTTGGACTCTCGCAACTGCATCAACTACGCGGTCGAGTCTCGCGAGGTTTGTTTCAAGGTTACTGTTTCCTGTTCACGCGGACCGATGCCTCGGAAGCACTCGCACGACTGAACGTGATGACAACATCCACGGACGGTTTCAAAATCGCCGAAGCTGATTTTGAAATGCGCGGCCCGGGCGATGTGCTCGGAACTCGACAAAGCGGTCAGTTACCGTTTCGGGTGGCAGATTTGTCTCGCGACCGCGACTTGCTGGAAGAAGCCCGCGACCTTGCCTTTGATTTGGTCGAATCAGGAGAATTTGACGGCCCGGAATTCGTGCCGCTCAAGAATCAGGTTCTTGATCGCTTCGCGAAGCTGATGGATTTGCCGCAAAGTGGATAATGTTTGATTCAGTTTCATGGTCAATTCTTTGCTGGGCCGGAGTTCGCGTGTTCATCTAGAAAACAAGAATTACATTGACCATAGGTGGCGTTTTCGATAGCTTCAGAAGTGATTTCCTTCCCCTTTACGGTTCCCAGTTTAGAAGTGAGAACCGTTCCGTCAATTCCATGCTCCAGAGCCTCACAGGGAGACCTTCCATATGCAGTCCATACGATCTGCTCCTATCCGCCCGCAGTCATCTCAGCGAATGGGATTTACGCTCATTGAGCTGCTTGTCGTCATCGCGATTATCGCGGTGCTTGTGGCGTTACTTCTTCCTGCTGTCCAGCAAGCACGGGAAGCCGCACGTCGATCAGCCTGTAAAAACAATTTGAAGCAACTTGCTTTGGCGATGCACAATCACCATGACGTGCATATGAAATTTCCTCGCAATTATAAGGGAGGAACAGATCACGGCTGGAGCGCTTGGCATGCGTTAAGTGCCAACTTTGAATTGCTCCCCTATATAGAACAGTCCACACTCTACAATCGGGACAAGGCTGCTGCCGAAAACGAAGCCGGAGCTGGGGGATGGGGATATCTTTACGGCACGACGTTATTGGAAGTGATTCCCACTTTTCGATGTCCCTCCGCGCCTCCGGGTCCGCCGCGAAGTAGTGTGAGTTAGGGAGGACCGGGTACGAATTATGCTTGGTGTACCGGTAGTTCATTCGATACCGTCTGGGGAGGTAGTAACTTCAACGGGATGATCGGTTATCAGCAAGATCGAACCATGGCCGATGTCACGGATGGATTATCCAACACAATTATGACTGCTGAAATTCTTTCAGGAACAGGGGCGACAGGAGGAACCGGGGTGTACCCGTACGATGTGTTTTACACGAGCAACGGTTTGTTTAGTTCCATTGCTGATCGAGCATTCCCTACTGCCGCAGAATTGAATGCCATTGGTACGCAGGCGCAAAATAGTCCCAACGGAGTTCGTGGAAACAATGGATCTTCATGGGCTTGGTACGCTGCGGGGCAATCAACTTTTAACACTGCGGCGACTCCTAATTGGAGATATCCTTCTGCCGGCGGTGATTGTTGTCCTGGTGGTGCTCACGATTGGGGATTCGGGATCATCCCACCACGAAGTTTACACACGGGTGGGGTGAATGTGGCTTTGGGAGATGGGTCGGTCCGATTTATCGGTGAAAATATTGACCTTCTGACCTTTCAACGCCTGGGGAATCGCTCAGATGGAGAGCCGGTCGGCGCTTTCTAACGTTTTTTGGATTGCGTCTGAAATGTTTGAATGGAATTGATTCGATACGTGTGTTTTTCTCCAAAAGTAAGGTGATCTCTGATGCGTGGATTCAAAAGCCTGTCATGTTTATTGCTGGGGAGTATTTTGCTGATCGGTAGCGGGTGCAATTCTGGCTCGGGTGTTGAAGAAAAAACGATTAAGGTGAGTGCCAATAATGATCCGCTCAACGAACCTCGCTCAATCTTGAAGCGATACGCCGAAGGGCAATCACTGGGGAGTGAAGTTGATGGGTTTCCCGATATCGTGAAGCGTGTTGAAGCGATTGACCCCGAACGCGCTCAACTGTTAAAAGATGGTTTTGCGGAAATCAAAGAGGCTTCTGCGAGTGAACGCAAGGCATTGGCGGCAGAACTGCTCAAGAAAATTCAGCCCTCGATGCAGTAGGCATTCGACTGCATGTTGTCTCGAAACCGCACTCACTCCGCAGCAGTTGTTAGCAGTTCATCAGAGACCGCTTCAATTTCGGTCGCGCTGAGTTTCGTGAGATTTTCTGCATAACCGACGAGCAGGCTTAAATCGCACAGCCGATTGATGCGGCGTGGTATTCCACCGGAAAGTTCAAAAATCGAAGTGTGTGCATCTTCGGTGAAAATCTCTTTCTCACGACCGGCCACTTGAAGTCGATAATCGATGTAACCTTGTGTCTCTTCTCGCGACATCGGATTCAAAGCACAGCGAATCGAAATACGTTCGTCGAGTTGTGACAATCGTTGCACAGGTGCCAGTAAACTTCGTTCGCCTACGAGAATCAGTGAAAACTTTTTCTGGGGATGTTGTTGAAAATTCATCAGTAGTTGAAGCGCCTGTAAAACTTCGGCCTCTGCGATGGTGTGGGCTTCATCGACGACAATGATCGGACGTTGCCCGCCGATGACATACTGCTGCAGGTGAGTTTCCAATTCCCGCAGAATGACATCGAGTCGCCCTGAATTTCCATCAATATTCTTGGGGCTCACTCCCATTTCGACGGCCAGATATCCGAGCAATTCTTCTGCCGACATTTGTGGAAAGACGAGGTGTATCAGAGGTCCGAATCCGGGAGGCATCTCGTGGGCTAACTGAGAGATCAGATAGGACTTGCCGCAGCCGACACCGCCGACAAGTAAACCGGCACCTTGGCTTTGTTCGATCACGTACAGCATTTTCAGAAGTGCGGACTGATAGGTCTGGCTGGGATAGCAGAAGTTTGCGTCGAAATCGTTCTCGAACGGTTTCTGCGATAATTGCCAATAACTCTCGTACATATTCCCCAAGCCCCTAATCGAGTTTTCTACAATATTCGGATGACATTATTTCTGCCTGCACTTTGCCTTGAACCAATCAACACTCATCAACAGCAGAAAAAACGGGACTCCGAACGCAGCGAGCAAAAATCGCTCAGTTCAGCTTAGCTTAGGGGAATCGCTCAAGCTGAAACTCTTATGGTAAAAACAGTATTTTTGTTGAATTTCATCATCATGCTGGGCGTTTTGGATTCGCCATTTGCCGCAGTCTGCCATTTTGCAAGAAAAACCCGTTTTCCTGTCATCAAATGGCAGATCGGGTGAGTTGAATTACCGGAGATTAATGGCCTCTTTTGAGGCTCTCCAGAAAGTTCTCGTCACTGGAAACTATCGACGCTTTGATACGGCTTGCTTGAAACGGAATTCGGCACGTCACTGAGATAACGAGCTGAATTGAGATCGCTTCACTTTTAAGATTGGTCGATGTGGTCTTGTTCTTCGTTGAGATTTGGCTCGTACCGGGCGTCTGTCGAGTTCTGTGCAGAGGGTGGAGTTCCGAATCCGGACATGGTGACATTCATTTCGCCGCGAGACATTTTCTGCTTCGCCCATTTCATGAGCAGCTTGCGATATCCGATTCGTGTGAAGGGGGCGAGGAGACTGAACCCGAACAGATCGGTCAGAAAGCCGGGGGTCAATAAGAGTGCGGCCCCAATCAAGATGAGTACGCCGTCTGCGATGGCATCGCCGGGAAGGGCTCTCTCGTTCATGTTTTTTTGGAGTTTTTGTAAGACACTCAAACCTTGTTGCCGGGCGAGTGCTGCGCCGATCACTCCGGTGACAATGACGGTTCCTAATGTCGCCAGCAAGCCATAGCCCGATCCCCATGCTGTTGAGACCGCGTGATGGACCTGCAAGAGAATGTAGAGTTCCAGAAAGGGAACCGTTGTGAGCAAGAGAAATAGGTACAGAAACATGATGACTCTTTGAAGTTCAAAAAACAGCGTATTGATTAACGATTGATGTGAGAACGAGGCAGAGTCGATAGCGGATCTCCAGATTTCCGATTTTTGATTCCAATCACAACCCCAGCACATCTGCCATGGAATAGAGACCGGCTCCTTGAGAGATCAAATATTTTCCGGCCATGAGAGCACCGTGAGCATAGCTGTCACGAGTTTGGCTGCGAACTGTCAGATCGATAGTTTCTCCCAAGAGGCCGAAGACGATTGTGTGTTCGCCGGTGTTATCGCCGGTTCTGAGGGCATGATAGCCAATCTCGTTTTGTGGTCGTTGGCCGATGCGGCCTTCGCGACCATGAATGTGTTCTGTTTGTCCCATGGTCTCGGCGATGATCTGGCCAAATTTGAGAGCCGTTCCGCTCGGGGCATCTTCTTTGAAGCGGTGATGGCGTTCGATGATCTCGACATCAACGCCCGAGGGGACTTGCTTCAAAACTTCGCCCGCCTGTTGGACCAGTTTCATGACCAGATTCACCGCCAGGGACATGCTGGGAGCCCAGACAATGGGTGTCATTTGGGCAGCAGTACGCACTTCGTCTTCTTGCGGGGGAGTCAGGCCGGTCGTTGCGATGACGAGCGGTATTTGTCTCTCTGCACATTGCGGCAGCACGGTCATCAATCCTTCAGGGACGGAGAAATCAATGATCACATCGGGGTGAGGTCCGATTTGATCGGTGACCGTGATGCCAATGGGGCCAATCCCGCAGACTTCACCAATATCTTTTCCCAGGTGCGGAGAAGAGGAGTCTTCGAGCGCGAGGATGATTTCGAGTTCCGGGTCTTCAAAGGCCAGCGCGGCAATGCGTTGTCCCATTCGACCACAGGCTCCGTTGATTCCGAGTTTGATAGGATTGCTCATGATGGTCTCTCTGATTCGTTTGAATATCGGCAAAAGCCAAACGGTTATGTATCTCAGGAAAACGGTCCGCATAACGGACCCTACAAACTAATCTTCGTCGCGGTGAACTGACTCCATCGAAAACGCCGGCAGGCAGACTGCGATGTACTCCGCTCCCTCTTCTCCGGGTGTGCTATATCGTACCCACTCACCCGCCTCACAAATCACGGCTTGGCCCGCGTTCACATCAATCGTGTTAACTTTCGATTCAATCCGCAAGCAGCCTTTGAGGACGACGGTGTATTCGTCGAATTCGGGTGTTTGTCCCGGTTCGACCCACCCTGAAGGAGACTGCATGTGGGCGATGCTGGCTGATTCGGTTTCGCTGTTGACGCGACCGATATACTCACGAATGATCTTCGGCTTGTTACCGGCTGCTTCAACTTGTGTGGGGGATTCAATGAGAGTCGGCATCGTGGGTCTCTTCCAAGTGCTGGATGGCAGATTGAAGTTCTTGTCTAACGATTTCATTATCTTCGGTTTGTAACCGTGATTGCAACTCTGCTATTTCGTTCACACCGCCCAGTTGTCCGATTCCCCACGCTGCGGCTCCACGAATCAGTGGCTCCTTGTCGGAGAGTGACTGATCTAATTGGGGCAAGTGCCGACGTCCACCGACATTCCCAAGAACGATGCAAGCGGTCCTTAATAGTCCCGCACGACCCGGTCGATCCAATGGTGTCTTACGAAATTCGGCCCGAAATTGTTCATCATCAAGAGAAAGCAACCGCGCGGCATCGGTGGGGTTCAATTGTTTGCGAGGTTGGAATTCGGGTTCTTCGGATGCCGTGGCTTTCGAGTTCCACGGGCAAACATCCTGGCACAAATCGCAACCGAACAACCAGTCTTCAACGCCGGTTCGCAACTCTTTTGGGATCGGTTGATCGCGAAGTTCGATTGTCAGATAGCTGATACATTTTCTCGCGTCGAGAATTCCCGATTCGGGAAACGCATCGGTCGGGCAGACATCGAGACAGCGCGTGCAGGTTCCACAATGGGCCGTCTCGTGCGGAGCATCGGCGGGGAGTTCGATATTGGTCAGCAATGCGCCGAGAAAGAACCAGCTTCCCTTTTGCTTGTTGAGTAGCAACGTGTTTTTACCGATCCAGCCAAGCCCGGCCAGTTGAGCGAAATCACGTTCGAGCAGCGGTGCCGTATCAATGACGGCCCGCGTTTTGCAATCGGGAATCTCGTCATGTAGCACGGCTGCCAATTGCTTGAGCCGCTTTCGCAAGACATCGTGATAGTCGGCGGTCCCCCAGGCATAGCGGGCAATACGTCCGAGTCCATCACGATCTTCGGAAGTGGATCCTGGAATTGCTGGCTCGGTGAAGTAATTAAAGCCGACCATAATAACCGACTTCACCGATTCCAAAACATGCTTTGGGTGTTCGTACGCCTTGGCGCGGTTCGGGATGTACTGCATCTCGCCCGCATAGCCGGCGTCAATCCATTCAAGAAACGACGAATACCCGGTCGGTGTGACAGCCGGTGCGATGCCGACCAGATCAAAGCCGCATTCGGTCGCGCGTTGCTTGACTCGTTCAGTGAGTTGTTCGAGAGAGGAAGGCATTATTCAAACCTCCTCACCCTCTCCTCCAAAGGAGGAGAGGGTGGCATGCAGCAACAAAAGAGTACTCGCAGTTCTTGCACTGTCAAAAAATCTGCAACTTTATGGGTGATTTCAGCGCCGATGAATACCTTCTCCTCCTCTGAAGGAGAAGGTGGCCGAAGGCCGGATGAGGAGGACATTAAAAGCCACATCACGAACTCACCGATTCCATCTTCTTCCACTGATTACGCCCCGTGAAGGCAATCTCTGTATCAGGGCGTTTATCCAGTGGCGTGTAACGCGGATGTCGCCCTTCCTTGTACGGGTCGTTACTCTTTGCGTTATAACAACAAATGAACGCCCAGCGAGGGTTGTCGCTCGTGTTCTGATCGGAACGGTGCAAAAGATTACTATGAAACAAAACCGCCGAACCAGGTTCGAGTTCGACATGTTCAATCGGCAAGCGTTCGAGTAGGGCGTTCACTCGCTCCGGGTCGGCTCCCGTTTGTTCGCCGACATCGACATGATTGATCCGTCCCAGATGGTGAGAGCCCGGCACAACTTGCAAACAGCCGTTTTCTTTCGTGGCTTTATCAACGGCGATCAGGCAACTTGCCATCTTCGGCCACAAGCAGCCGTTGTTGTACCAATAGCCATAATCCTGATGCCAGGCCCAGGCTCCGCCGACTTTTGGCTCTTTGAGAATCATCTTGTGATGGTAGTGATACACTTCATCGCCGAGAACCGTTTCAACGGCGTTCACCAGAGATTCTGACGCAACAATGGCACCGTAGATGGATTCGGGTTCGACATCGTTGCGGACAACCAAATCGATCGCGCCCCCTTCGCCATCGGCGCGCGAGGCGACATCTTGCTTGATCTTCAAGTCGGCCCGCGCAATGCGGTGCAAAAAATCGACTTCTTCGGCATCCAGAAGAGAATCGAGGATGATGTAGCCAAACTCATCAAATTGTTCGATTTGATCAAGTGTGAGTTCAAATCCGCTCATGGTGGGTTCTCTTAAAATTGACGACGTCGAGAATAGACTTCGTCATGATATCGAAAAAACTGAGGTAAATCACTTCTTGCACGGTGTGAGTATATTCCGGTTAGAGAAGACAAGCCGTCATTAGGTGATTTCCCGATCATTTCAACAGCTGATGCTAATTCCTGCTAAATAACTCCAGCCTACCCGTCTGATGTTCCCTATTAACTATTGATGACTGCACGATTTCTACCGGAATCTCATCTCACAAAACCTCGCTCGCCTCAATGCAGATATGGAGATCATAGAATGACTCGCTCAACACTCGCGATTGCCGTGGCAATTGCCTTCGCAGTCCCCACCATGGGATCAGCACAAACGAATGATGAATTAACACAAAAGATCGCCAACTTGGAAGCCCGTCTGAATCAGATGGAGCAGGAACAGGTTAGCTTTGTCAACACAATTGCTTCCGCTCCGGTTTGTGCGACCGATACCTGTGGTGACTCTTGTGGTGGTTGTGGAGACACTTGCTGTCGAAATCGCAGTTGGTGTTGCCCCGAAGCGGGCGCCTTTGGTGAGATTGAGTTGCTTTACATGTCTCTCAAAGAGACCGACAATGACACCACTCAGGATAAGCTGTATTCGGGAACCCGCACGACGTTCGGTTACATGAACGACAAAGGTCGTGGTTTTCAAGTCCGCTATTTTGAAATCGCGATTAGGGCAGAAGATTCTTCGGAAAGATTTGACCTGGACACGCTCGACTTGGAGTATTTGAGCCGATTTAAACTCGGTTGTAACTGGCGTGGAGACATCAGCATGGGCCTTCGTTTGATGGATTTGGATAACGCTAGTGGCTTTGGTCAGGATGAGTGGGAAGATGCCCTTGGACCCGTGATCGGCGTTAACCTGATTGGTGAGATGACCAAAAACCTGAGTGTTTACGGTCGTGTCCGCCAGGCATTTGTTTATGGAAGCGAAGATGGCGGATCTGATCCAGATGATGTGATTCCAATGTCCGAACTCGCCTTCGGTCTGGAATATGCCCGTCAGTTGAATAGTTCAGAAATGTACCTTCGCGGTGGTGTCGAAGGGCAATTGCTGGAATCGGTTTATAATGATGATGAAGACGCAAGCATCGTCGGAATCGGTATGGCCCTCGGTTTCCGTCGCTGATTTTGGCTAGCTGAATTTGTGATCTCTTCTAGCGTGTCGGTGTTTGCCGACACGCTTTTTTTGTGCGCGATGCGAAAAAATCATTCATCGGCTATGCTGGGAGGAGAGACAATATCCGAAACTGCTGACAAAAAGTCCAACCCCCATGCCACTACTTTCCGCTCTCCAAAATGCTGGTTTGATTGATATCCCCGCAGACGCACAACGGCCCATTGCTGATTTCGGTGATCCACTGAGGGAATATCAGGCGGCTTGGACGAGTGCGGCTCTCATCGTCGGACATGGCTTCGGCATGATCACCGTCACCGGTGAAGACCGGGCTAAGTTTCTGCACAACTTCTGCACCAACGACATCAAGAAAATGCAGCCGGGAGAAACATCCGAGGCGTTCTTCTGCAATGTGAAAGGCCGCATTCTGGCGGTGGCCGTGATCATTTGCGAAGCCGACCGTTTTCGCATCCTCACGGACGAATCACGCGTTGAGTTCCTGCATCAACATCTCGATAAATATCTGATCACGGAAGATGTCACGTTGAGCGTGGATGACGATGTTGAGTCGTTGCTCATCTCGGGGAAGTCTGACGAGTTGGGGAAAATGTTGTCGGCGATTTCCGATGTGGGGCTCTTTCCGTGGGAGAATGGTTTTCGTCCTGCCTTTTGGTTGATCGGCTCAACAGATTCACTGGTCAATGTGGTAAAGCAAGGTGTGGCAGATGGAGCCGTCATTGCTGGCTACGGTGCGTGGGAGATCATTCGCATTACGGCAGCGTTTCCCCAATACGGCGTTGATGTCTCGGACGAAAATCTGGCTCAGGAAGCCAATCGAACGGAACTGGCGATCTCATTCACCAAAGGATGTTACTTGGGACAGGAGCCCATCGCGCGACTCGATGCGATGGGACACGTCAATCGACAACTCGAACGGTTTAACTGGTACGAGGATTCAAAAATTCCTCCCGTCGTGGGTAAACCGGTCTTGAATGAGGCTGGTGAAGAAGTCGGCACGATCACCTCTTCCTGCCATATGCCAAATGATGACAAGTTGGAGTACGAACGAGGCATTGTCCTCACCATGGTCAAAACGAAGGCTAATGGCGGGGTTCTGACCGCCGAAAATGAAGACGGTCAGCCTGTGATACTTCGAAAAGAGTAGAGATAGCCGTTGTGCGCAAGCACAGCGGGCCGACACGTTCTCCCCTCCCCCAGTGCTTGCGCACTTGGGCTATCTGTGCTTGGGGCATTCCACGGCGTTCGGTTGCCCGGACGACCTGTTTTCGGGTAAAAAAGAGAGATCACAACTGCAAATTTCATTCACTGCACCTGCCAACTGAGAAGAATCGACCATGAAAGACCCTATTCGCGTTGCCGTTACTGGAGCCGCTGGTCAAATCGGCTATGCCCTGATTTTCCGAATCGCTTCCGGACAGATGTTCGGCCCCGATCAGCCCGTGATTCTGCATTTGGTCGAAATCCCTCCCGTTTTGTCGGCTTTGGATGGCGTCGAAATGGAACTCGACGACTGTGCCTTCCCGACCCTTGCCGGCGTTGTCAAAGCCGATTCCGATCATCTTGAAGATGGGTTCCGTGATTGTAACTGGGTGTTATGCGTTGGTTCGGTTCCCCGTAAAGACGGAATGGAACGTGGCGACCTGATTAAAATCAACGGACCTATTTTTACCAGCACCGGCAAAGCCATTGAAGCCGCCGCTGCCGATGATGTCCGCGTCCTCGTGATCGGGAACCCCTGCAATACAAATTGCCTGATCGCGATGAATAATGCTCCCAAAGTTCCCAGTGATCGTTGGTACGCGATGACGATGCTCGATGAAAATCGTGCCGTCTCGCAACTCGCTCAGAAATCGGGTCAGCCGGTTGCTGCCGTCAAGAAAATGGCGATCTGGGGCAATCATTCTGCCACTCAGTATCCCGACTTCTACAATACCGAAATTGAAGGCAAACCGGCTCCCGACGTCATTGGTGACGAAGCATGGCTGAAAGATGAGTTCATCAGCACCGTGCAAAAACGAGGCGCTGCCGTCATCAAAGCTCGCGGAGCTTCTTCGGCAGCCTCAGCCGCCAATGCCATTATTGATACGGTCAAGAATGTCGTCACGCCCACACCGGCTGGGAGCACTTTTAGTGCAGCAGTTTGCAGTGACGGAAGTTACGGCGTTGACGAGGGACTGATCAGCAGCTTCCCGCTGACTTCAGACGGCAAGACTTGGAGCATCGTGCAAGGCATCGAACACAACGCCTTCGGTCAAGAAAAATTGCAGGCAACCGTTGACGAATTGAAGTCCGAACGAGAGGTCGTTAAAGACCTACTGTCGTAGTTGCTTTGTCGATTAGCGTAGGGCAGGGGCCTCCCTGCCGAATATGAAAATGACGACGTGGCATGGGCGAGACAATTGCCCGTGTCACGTTTTTCTCTTCCCACTGTTCGACTCAGAGCATCAAAGTGAACAATCTCCGTAACTGGGACAACGAACACGTCTGGCATCCGTTTGCTCCCATGCAAGCGTATCGGGAAGAGAACGCGCCGATCATTGTTTCGGGGGACGGCTTCGATCTGATTGACTCCGACGGCAACCGTTATCTCGACGGGATTTCGTCGTTGTGGTGTAACATTCACGGACATCGTGTTCCCGAAATTGATCACGCCGTCAAAGAGCAACTCGATCAAATTGCTCATACGACTCTATTGGGTATGTCTTCACCCCCATCGATTGAACTCGCCCGCAAACTGGTCGAGAAAACACCGGCGGGTCTGAATAAGGTTTTCTATTCAGACAGTGGTTCTACTTCTGTCGAAGCGGCTTTGAAGATCGCTCATCAGTATCATCACCAAAAACCGGGCGCTTCGGAAAAACGCAATCGGTTTGTCTGTCTCGATCACGCCTATCACGGCGACACTGTCGGTTCAGTCTCTGTCGGTGGGATCAATCTGTTTCATCAGGTTTACGGGGATCTGTTGTTTGAAACTCTTCGCGTGCCATCACCGGTCGTGTATCGGGTTCCTGAAGGCCACACTCGTGAAAGTTACCTGCAACATTGCCGGGATGAAGTCGTTCGTGTCCTCGATGAAAATTCCGACCGCATTAGCGCGTTTGTCATTGAGCCACTCGTTCAAGGAGCAGCCGGGATTCTCGTACACCCCGAAGGTTACTTGAAGTTTATCCGCGAGGAGACCGCCAAACGGGGCATCCTGATGATTGCCGACGAAGTGGCTGTCGGGTTTGGACGAACCGGGACGATGTTTGCCTGCGAACAGGAAAGTGTGCGGCCCGATTTTCTCTGTCTCGCCAAAGGCATTACGGGAGGATATCTCCCCGTGGCGGCGACATTGACAACCGACAAGATCTACGAGGCGTTCCTCGGGGAACCACACGAAGGCCGTACTTTCTATCACGGCCACACTTATACCGGGAACCCGCTTGGTTGTGCGGCGGGCGTCGCGTCACTTGATTTGTTTGAAACCAACAATATATTGGCCAATGTTGCCGAGACTTCTGCGCTGTTGAGCGAGCGGCTCTCCGAGTTGTCCGCTCATCCGCACGTCGGCGAGATTCGTCAACGCGGGTTGATGGTCGGGATCGAGTTGGTGAAAGATCGAGATGGTGCCGTTCCGTTCGATTCCAAGCTTCGGATCGGGCATCAAGTAACATTGGAAGCCCGCAAACGGGGACTTATTTTGCGACCGCTGGGAGACGTTGTCGTATTGATGCCGGCTCCGGCGATGCCCGTAGAGCGTATCAACGAATTATGCGACAAAGCATTTGCCGCGATTGGTGCGGTTGTTGAAGAGTAGCCGTTACCCCATTTCCACACGTTGTAAAAATGTCCGCAGCGTGGCGTTGAATTCCTGCGGGTTTTCCAAGGGTGACATGTGGCCGGCGTTAGAGATTTCGACGAATTCGGAATCTGGAACCTGTTCTGCCATTGTTCGCATTTCATCAGGAGGACTGATCGAATCATATTCCCCCGCCATCACAAGAGTTGGTACAGCAATACTTTTCAGCTCGTCGGTGAAGGCTTCTCGTTCGGCCATGCCTCGTGCCGCCGCGGCGATGCCGGCAGGCGAGGCATCGGCGATCATTGTTTTGACCTCTTCGAGAATGCAGGCGGGAGTCTGAGGTGCGAAGAGTTTGGTTCCCATGACTTCCGCAAGTGAGCTGCTGCCCGCTTCGAGCACGACTCGTGCAGTTTTGTAGCGATTATCTTTGGCGACTTCGGAATCCGATTCAGAACGGGTATCGCACAATACAAGAGACCACAATTTCTCGGGGTGGTCTCTGAGAAACTGTCCGGCAATATATCCTCCCATTGATAAGCCGATGAGGCAGACAGGTTCGTCGATGTCGAGAGCATCCAGAATTTCCACCAATTCATCGGAGAATTGTTTCATCGACAAGACGGCATCATTGGTGACCGAATCGCTGCTACCGAAACCGCAGAGATCGGGAGCTATCACTCGGAATTTTTGTGAAAACTCTTCGAGTTGCCCACGCCACATTCGATGATCGAGTGGAAAACCATGGACAAAGAGGAGAACCTTGCCGTCTCCTTTGTCGAAGATCTGTCGTTGTCCGTGACTGATTGAGATTGTGTTCAAAGGCAAGAGGACGGTCCATTCTGAGTTTTTGATTCGTTGAATCTCCATTATAAGGGGGATTAGGGTGATTTAAGGGGCAGAAGTGCTTCTTTCACCGGTTTTTTCATGTAGAGACGGGAATGTGGAGTGTCCGCAGGAGATTGCGTTCCTAAACTGAAGAGAATTGTTCCGTTCTATGAAGTTTCTGGAAAGCTGCCCGCATCGATGGAGAACCGCGACCTGCAACCCGAATTGATGGATGACCCCGCTTTGGGGGCCGACGATCATCGCGCTGCCCTGTTGGGTTTGAAGCGCATCAATAAAATTAGTGGAAGCAGTCGAATTTTATGGCCGGCCATTGAACGGGTCGCCCAAAAGCTCGGTCGTCCGATTCGCGTTCTCGACTTGGCGTGTGGAGGTGGCGACGTTACACGTGGTTTGGCGTTGAAAGCCCAGAGCTCGTCGTTGCCGGTCACCATTCATGGAGCCGATATTAGTGAGACCGCATTGGAATATGCACGCGAGGAATCGCAAACTGCGGGGCTCGATCAATTGGAATTTCATCAACTTAATATTCTCGAAGGTGATCTCCCGACAGATTACGACATTCTTTATTCGTCATTGTTTTTACATCACCTGACTGAAGACGAAGCAGAGCATTTCTTACAGAAGCAAGCTCAAGCCACGCGACATTCCGTTCTGGTCAACGATCTCCGCCGTTCGCAATGGGGTTACATCATGGCAACCATTGGATGCCATTTATTGTCTCGATCCCCCATCGTTCATTTTGATGGTCCGCAATCGGTGAAGGCCGCCTTTCGGATCGAGGAAGTGAAACGCTTGGCGGAGCAGGCAGGACTGCATTCCCCCAAATTCACGATGCATTGGCCGCAACGATTTCTCATGGAGTGGAGCAGAAGCGAAGAGGACGGTGCATGAACTCTTTCTCTTCGACATCCTGGGATACGATTGTCATCGGCGCAGGTCCGGCAGGTTCGGTCGCCGCGATTCGTTTGGCACGAGCCGGTCGTCGCGTCTTGTTGGTCGAGAAAAAAGCCTTCCCCCGATTTAAGGTCTGCGGTTGTTGTCTGAATCCCAATGCCTTGAACACTCTCGATCAACTCGATTTGTCCTCCCGGTTGCTTGATGCGGGGGCGATACCAGTTGATCAGTTTCGACTGCGATCCCGTGGACGGGAATTGAACATTCCCATGCCGGGGGGAATTGTGATCTCTCGCCAGAAGATGGACATGATTCTGGTCGAAGCGGCAGTCGAAGCGGGAGTCGAGTTTCAGGACAATATGTCGGCTCTGGTGATGCCGTCACGAGAATCCTCTTCTGCGATTCAGGTCGAGTTGACGGATTCGGAGGGAGACGTGCAGGTGATTGAAGGAGCTTCGGTGCTTGTTGCCGACGGGTTGTCTGGTTCAGCATTAAAGTTGCGAGACGAATTTTCGACCACGGTCGAGGAGCATTCGTATTTCGGAATGAGTGCACATCTTCCACCGGAAGCGAATCCAGGAATTGACTGGGGAACCATTGAAATGGCAACCGGAAAGTTGGGTTATATCGGTAGTGTCGTTTTGGAAGATGGGTCCATCAATTATTCTTCAGCGATTTCCCCCCAAGCTCGCAAACAGTCTTCGTCTAATAGTGAATTATTGACGATGGTACTGAAAGAAGCGGGAAGTGCTGTTCCCGAGGGATTCCACGACTCAGAATGGCATGGTGCTCCCTTGTTGTCGCGACGTCGGTCTCGATTTGCAGCGGGATCTGTCTTACTAATGGGTGACGCGACCGGTTATGTTGAACCATTCACGGGGGAAGGCATGGCGTGGGCCGTCGAGATGGGACTTTCAGCAGCGGAACTTTTGTTGAATCCGTCCGTGACTGAATCTGAGTATGAAACTTCTTGGACGCGAACCGTCGAAAAGTTGCGAGCAGAACGACACATCTGGTGCCGTCGTCTCTCTTCCTTTCTTCGGAAACCAAAATTAGTCTCGGCTGGAATGTTGTTGGGACGACTTGTCCCGGCTGTTCCCGGTTGGATAGTGAGTCAGCTTTATGAGCCAAATCAGCCCCACAAAAACATCTCCGATGCACAGTCAATCGCCTTATCTGCGAAGCCTGGCAACAAAGCTACCTCCGCATCACATTGATCAAGCCGATGCGACCGAGATGGCGATGAGCATCGTAGATGAATCGAGTGAAAAGCGGCGATTGATCCCCGTTCTGTATCGGCGTGCCGGAGTTTCGCAGCGACATAGTGTTGTGGTCGATTCTTCGTCCGGTGAGAATCCCGCCGTGCAATCCTTTTATCCCCCGATTCAATCGCTGACCGATGGTGGTCCTTCGATTGCGGACCGGATGAAGGTCTATGAAGTCGAGGCTCGAGAGTTGGCGTGCCAGACAGCGTCGGCCAGTTTGCAACAGGCGGGGGTTGACCCCGAAGAAGTGACTCACTTGGTCACCGTGAGTTGCACGGGATTTGCAGCTCCCGGATTTGACATCGGCTTAATTAACGACTTGCAACTCAATCGAAATCTTGGTCGAACACACCTCGGTTTTATGGGCTGTCACGGAGCGCTCAACGGCTTGAGGGTCATGAAATCGTTTCTCGATTCCGAACCGGATGCCTGTGTGATGTTATGTGCGACAGAACTCTGTTCGCTCCATCAGCAGTATGGTTGGAATAACGAACAGGTGGTGGCAAATTCTCTCTTCGCCGATGGTTGTGCGGCGATGGTCGTGCGGGCACGCGATCTTTCAGAAGCCGTGCCGGGGGATTGGTTGTTGATGGCCAACAATTCCCATGTCTTCCCCGATTCGGAAGATTTGATGAGCTGGAAGATTGGCAATCACGGATTTCAAATGAGCCTTTCGTCTCAACTGCCCGGCTTGATCAAGCAGGAATTGCGACCCTGGCTAGACTGCTGGCTCGGCGAACAAGGTCTTGCTATCGAAGATGTGAAATCTTGGATCGTTCATCCGGGAGGCCCACGGATACTGGACGCCTGCCAAGAATCGCTCGAACTGACCGATCAGCAGATGATCGCCTCACGCAGTGTCCTCGAAGAGTGTGGAAATATGTCTTCACCAACGGTACTGTTCATTATGCAGCGACTGCAAGAAATGCAGGCGGAATCGCCGTGTGTGATGCTGGGGTTTGGTCCCGGAATCACTGCCGAAGCGGCCTTGTGGATTTGAGTTGTGGATTTGAGCACTGAGTGGGAAAAGTCCCGCCGAACAGGAGCCTTACCGTGTCGTCAGTTCTGGAACGCTTTTTAAGATATGTCCGTATGGACACACAGTCTGACGAAACCAGTTCTTCGTCTCCTAGCACTGCGAAACAACTTGATCTTTGTCGCCTGTTGGAACAAGAATGTCGTGAGTTAAATCTTGCCGACATTTCGATGAGTGACGTCGGGACGGTGCTCGCGACGATCCCGTCCAATGTTGATCATGATACGCCGACGATTGCGCTGGTAGCACATGTCGATACCTCTCCCGAATGCTCGGGAAAAAATGTGAATCCGATTCTGCACGAGAACTACAACGGTCAAGACATTGCCTTACCTGCCGAACCCTCAAAAGTGATTCGCGTAGAAGAGAATCCCGATCTGAAAGGTTTGGTCGGCGGGACCATCATCACCACCGACGGCACGACTCTTCTCGGTTCCGATGACAAATCAGGCGTTGCCATCATGATGGCGTTGGCTGAACATCTTGGGCAGAATCCTGACATTCCCCACGGCCCCATCCGATTCGTCTTTACCTGCGACGAAGAGATTGGACGAGGAATCGAACATCTGGACCTCGACGATGTTGGTGCCGTGTGTGGCTATACACTGGATAGTGATGGCCGAGGTCGTGTGGATACCGAAACATTTTCTGCCGATCAGGCGGTCGTGACTGTGGACGGCATCAATACGCATCCCTCCGTCGGTAAAGATGCGATGGTCAATGCGATCCGTATTCTCGGTCGATTTTTGGCTGAGTTACCCGGCGATCATCTTGCTCCCGAAGTTTCGGAAGGTCGGGACGGTTTCATTCATCCTTATCATGTTGAGGGTGGCGTGGCGAAGGCTTCTGCGCGACTCATCCTGCGAGATTTCGAGACGGAAAACCTGATCAAGCAAGCAGAACTTCTGGAACAAATCGCCGAGCCGTTGCGTCGAGAGTTTCCGAAAGCCAACATTCAGATCGAAATCAAAAATCAATACCGCAATATGCGAGACGGCTTGGAGAAAGAACCGCGGGCTGTCGAGAAAGCGATTGCCGCCACTCAGGCTGCTGGATTGAAACTTCGGCTTGACGTGATTCGCGGGGGAACTGATGGCTCACTCTTAACAGTCGCCGGCTTGCCAACGCCCAACATCTCCAGCGGTCAGCATAACCCTCACTGTCCTTTAGAATGGACGAGCTTGGAGGAGCTGGAAGATTGCCTCAAAGTCGTGATCGAATTGTGCAAGCAGTGGAGCGAAGAACGGGTGTAAACGCTTCTTCGATCTCTCATTATTAGTTGATCACGCAGCGGCGCGGCGACGCAGCGAAGCGATACGATCTCTGGAGTTTTTCTCTGCGCCGCCGCGTGAGACTAAATGATTTGACTTCAAGGCTGATATCTGTACGCTAGATCACTTCTGTTGTCGTGGAGAGAATCTGCTATGCATGAAAATGATATTGGAACGAAAATTCTTGATGTCACCTTCGAGATCCATCGCGAACTTGGTCCCGGTTTACTGGAATCGGTTTACGAAATTGTCCTGGCTGAAGAACTCAAAAAGAAAGGGTTCATAGTACAGAGACAGGTTCCTGTCCCGATTGCCTACAAAGGATTGAGTTTTGAAGAGGGATTTCGAGCCGATCTCATTATCGAAAACAGCGTGATCGTCGAATTGAAGTCGATTGAGTCGGTAAGTCGAGTCCACGCGAAACAAGTATTGACCTACTTGAAGTTGTTGGATTTTCGCTTGGGGTATCTGATCAACTTTGGAACCGAGTTGATGAAAGACGGGATCTCAAGAATTGTGAATGGGTTAGAAACTGAGGACTGAATCGTTTTCTGTGTATTGAGTCAATGATCACGCAGAGGCGCGGCGACGCAGCGAAGAGATACGATTCTGGAACTTTTCTCCGCGCCGCAGCGCCGCTGCGTGAGACTCATTCAAAGTAAATCATTCCACGATCAGTTCGCCGTTCATCACCATCCAGTGGCCGGGGAACGTACACAGATACGGATAGCGGCCCGGTTTGTCGGGGGCGGTGAAGAAGATCGAGAATTCTTTGCTCGGCATGACGATGTCAGTCGCGGCTAAGATGTCGTCGCTGACCGGGATGTATTGCCGGGCTGCCGATTCGGGGTCCGCAATTTGCTTGTTGGCGATGTCACCGACGGTCGCCAGTTGTCCCGGTTTGATCAACACCCAGTTGTGCGGCACGACATCGGGATTTACCAACGTGAATTTGATCGGCTCACCCGCTTTAACAGTGATGCTCTTTTGTTGGTAACTGAGATTGGTGGCAGTCCTCAAGCGAATTTCGCGTGCTTGTTCGATCGGTTTTTGCCATTTGTTGGGGACACGATTTTTGATCAACGACAGATCAGACAAAATCGGGTGCGGCAGAAGTGTCTTCTCGCGGTAGATGTAGTCTGAGTGTTGAGTGAATTCAGAGTCCAACTTGTGAACCGTCAAGAACATGTCAATTGGTGGCCCTTCATTCACTTTCAAGCTCAAATGTAACTGACTGACCGGTTGCAGATCGGGAATTTCGAGAAATAGCGTGCGGGGGTTGACGGCGATATTGGCCTTCTGGATCCATAAGGGATCATGTCCCGGTGTGTTGGGATGGCTGGGAGAAAGTTCCGGTGAACCATAGCCGGGAGAGAATCGATAGTTCCAGACTTGCGCAAAATGATTGCGGGGATGATTGGTTACCGAGACATCGAGCGGTTCGGAAAACTCGATCAAAATTCCGTTCTCATGAACGTGAAAGCCGACCGGCATTTGTGTCTTCTGGCCAGTGAATCGGACTCGTTGAAAACAACCGTCATCGGGAGTGAACGAGACCCAACCATCCATGCCGGTCACATAGAGATGACCGTCCTGTTTGCGGAAGCGTCCACGATGGGCGCCAGACAAAAATTCTCCCGGCAGAGGAACGACGGCACCTTGGGGTTGTCCCTCCACTTCGTCGCGTAAAACAAGAAACTGTCGGCCCATGCCGAACGAAAAATGGAGCAGTTGACCGTTGAGTGGTCCCCATTTCTGGCTGTCGACATAAGTTTGACCGCCGGACGAATTATCGAGTCCTCGGGGAAGATAGACGAGAGGGAGTGCTGGGGGTTGATCATTCTTCAAACCACGATAGCCGAAATGAGGGATCGATTTCGGGTTTGGTTTCACAGCACAGATCATCGAGGCGGGGGTCCATTCTCCTTCCGAACACGGGACCGTCACCGTGCCATCGGGCAAGAGCCCGAGACCATCGGGATTGCGGAAGCCGGTCGCGATCACGTCGGCGGTTTCTCCATCAGGCGAGATGCGGACCAACCCCTGATTGCCGGAGGCTGTGTAGAAATAGCCATCTTTGTCACGTTCCAATCCGCAGATGAAATCGTGACCGGCCGGAGAAGTGACAAACGCTTTGCTGAAACATTCGTAGAAGTCGGCTTCACCGTCGTTGTTGGTGTCGTGCAATCGGACCAACTGATCGCGACATTGCACATAAATTTCATCGTTATGGATGACGAGACCCAATGCGTGATTCAATCCCGCCGCAAATCGTGTCCACTGAGCAGAGCCTCCTTGACCGGCAGTGGAATCGAGACCGGTGACTTTCCAGACATCTCCCTGAATCGTACAAACGAGAGCCGAGCCATCGGCGAGAAAATCGTGACCGCCACAAAAAATTTGTGCTTTCCACGGATTGTCGAGCGGCAGTTCAATGGTGTCGATCGAGAACGGTTTTCTCTTGCCCGGAACGATCGGGGTTGTGATTGATTGTGGCCATTGTCGCTGACCACCTTCAAAGAGATGTCGTAGTGGGTGTTCGTCACGCGGAGCGACACTGCGCACAAACAGTCCCTCTTCAACCCACGGCGAATCGAGGTACTCGGTTTCTCCAATTTGATAGGCGAAAATCACTCGATTCCCGTGTCGGTAGAAACCGTGATATTTGATCGGCTGTTTCGGCGGTTCACTGATGCGTTTGGAGACCAGTTCACCATTCATCAGAACGCCTTGCATGAAGCCGTGTCGGACGGGAGAGAACTTCAAAAATCCGTCTTTCCAGACAGCATCGTAAGTGAGTGTCTCGGGATTGAAGCATGCTGACAGTTCGCGGTTCTCGCCGATACGAACACAGACACCCCGAGGGACAGTGATGTCGGCTCCCCGAAATATTCCACTTTGTAGATTCCCGAGATCGGTTTTGTTCCACCGGTCGTCGGCCCAGTCTTGTTCTTTCTGGGTTCCCCAATGTCCGTGTTCTCCGCCGTCGAGACCGGGGTGAGCGGAGAGTAGGGGGGGCATCGCCAGAGGATTGTCTTGAGTCAGTTGCCGGAAATGCTCGGCCTGTTTCGTGAAGAAATCATAGACGCGAAACTGATTGATCGAATGAGTGTGCGATGGCCAATGTTCGGGATGCAGTGGCGCGCGTGTCCAGTCGAACTTGGCCGGAGCATGACTGTGTGTGTGGGCGAGAGCCGTATTCCAATTTGGCTGAAACGGATCGATCTCCGTACCCAGTCCTGTCAGAAACCGCAACACATCGAGTTGTTGTTGTCGCGTCATCGCAGCCGCAAGGCCATCGGGCATCAACGTACCAGCTTTGACTTCGGCTTCCACGTCTTGTCTGTTGGTGGTGTATGTTTCATTCTTCGCGGGATCGATCAAAACAATTCGCTTCTCATTTGATTCGATCCGATAGCCGCGATGAACCTTTCCTGCGGAGGTCACGATCTGCCAGGCTTCAAACTCCGGTTTGACTTCGCGTTTTGGCCAGAAGAGAGACTCCACCAGTTCGGGCAGTTTTCGGTCCTTGCCGATCTTGGAGAGATCGGGACCGATGATACCGCCATTTTGTCCGACTTTGTGACAAGAAATACAGGCAAACTTGGGACTGGTGAAGACGGCTGCTCCGCGTTCGAGAATCCCGGCTCTCAGCGTGTCTTCAGAGGTTCGGGTGACGAATTCGGGTGAGAATTCAGGATTCAGGGGCGTTTTTTTTTAGCGCTCGACGTTTTGGATTGTTTGGCTTTCAGCATTGGTGTGAGTTTCTCGACACCTTCCAGGTTTTCCGCCAGGACTTCTTTGGAATCCCGGTTCCCTTGATGATCGAGGATACCAATAGGGCCGTCGTAACCACTCTCTTGGACAACACGCAGCATTTCGAGTTCGTGATTTCCATCACCCAGTTTCAGAATTTTCGGTTGGGCGTTGTCGTTCATGCCGTTGATGTTGAGGCAATGTAGATAAGGCTGCATCAGCTTGAACAGTTTGGGCCAATCTTCGATGTGTTCGTGACCGTGATGAAAGTTGTAGACGATGCCGACATGATCGTAACCCGCATCACGCAGCTCTTGGCAGACCGCGACCATGTTGGCCGGCTCACCCTGCCAGCCGCCATGGTTATAAAGGCTGAGGGGGCAATCGATTTGTTTCGTTCGTTCGGCGAGAGGTTTGAGGGAGGCCACTGCTTGCGTGATTTTCTCTGCTTGGGACGGTCCTTTAGGGCCGGGAATCATGGTCCAGATCTGTGGATGAATTTGATGTTTCTCAAACAGCTTGAAGGCTTCCTCGTGGACGCTCCAAAAGGCGAAGAACTCGATGCCATGTTTTTTGTAGGCGAGAATTTCTTCCTCGAATGTCGGGACATGCTCGGGTCGCCAATCGTACGCACACTTTTTCAGGCCGAGTACTTTCAGCATGACGGCTCGTTCTTCCGGTCCTCGTTTGGAAGCATCGAAAGGCACAATACACCAGGCGACGAGATTGTCTTTTGCGAGCAGTCCATCATCGGCAGTCGCCGAGGTTGGAGAAATCAAGGAATACAAGAGATAGGAAGTGAGCAGAAGTCGCATAGTATAATTTCGGGAATTTGTCATGTGATAGAATGATTGCCAATCTCAACTTTAGCGGTTCGGACATGCCGCAGGCAAACTGATTCACGGAAAAATGTCATTCTAATTTCTCTTGAATCTCATTCGTTGTGAGATCGGACTAGCAATGTGAACTTTAGGAGTCAGTCATACTGATCGTCGAACATTTTGATATCCCCTCAAGGTGAAAACAATGACAACTGCGGAGGAGAATTCGCCCACGAAAGATCTCGATTTGGAGTCGCTACCGCCGAAAGAGCGTGCCGGGGCACTGATTGAGTTGTTGAAAACTTCCGTTGAGCCTGTTTCGCAGAATATGGGTTACAAGCTGGGCATTGTCGTTATCACAATCGTGATGATCGTTCTTTGGTTCATTTACATGGGAATGATTATCGGCGTCGGTGGAGCCGTGTTTTATCACGTTGCACAACATGGTTGGTTGTTAGAAACTCCCGGCGGTCTCTGGGGGATCGTCGCCTATGCGTTGCCGATTATCATCGGGCCTGTTTTGTTGTTGTTTATGATCAAGCCGATCATTTCCAAACCTGTTCAGAGCAGCCCGACACGAACTCTCAAACGGAATCAGGATCCCCTGTTATTTATCTTCATCGAACAACTATGCGATGCCGTCGGTGCACCTCGTCCCACATCGATTAAAGTGAATTGCGACGTCAATGCTTCGGCATCGTTGCATCATGGATTCTGGAGTTTGTTTAGTCGTGAGGTTTCGCTGACGATTGGGATGCCGTTGATAGCCGGGTTGTCATTAAGGCAATTCGGAGGTGTGTTAGCCCACGAATTTGGTCATTTCTCTCAAGGTGCCGGTATGCGTCTGACGTTTCTTGTTCGATTGATTAGCCATTGGTTTACAAGGGTGGTCTATGAACGCGATCAATTGGATTATCGAATTGATCAGATTGGAAACATTTCCACGCTTCTAAAAGTGATCATCCAAATTGCGCTGAAAGCCACACGTGGGATTTTGTGGTGTTTGATGATGATTGGGAATGCTGTCAGCGGCATGATGCTGCGACAGATGGAGTATGATGCCGACCGCTATGAAACGCGATATTTTGGGAGTAATACTTTTGCCACGACATTACGTCGAATCAGATTGCTCGGTGTTGCCTATCAACAAGCCATGGGAGACTTGGGGACGTTCTTTGAAGAAGATCGACTCGTTGATAATTTTCCGCAATTGGTCGCCCACAATATGTCCAATTTCACGAGAGAATAGCAGGCGAAAATTCGCGATTTGATCGACTCTCGTCCCGCACATTGGTTTGACACACATCCGACAGACCAACAACGTATCGAAGCGGCAATGAGCGAGAAGACACGCGGAATCTGTCGAATCCATGCACCGGCTTCGATTCTCTCGACTCAATTCGAACGATTGTGTCAGGTAGTGACCAAAGATTTTTACAAGCAAGCACTCGGTGAGAAATTCCGGAATGAGATGATGCATCCGTTCGAGCAGATGGCAGATCGCCAGCAGAGTGAACTCGAAAGTTTTCATTCCCTGCATCGATGCCTTCAGGGAAACTACTCGTTCTTCGGTTATCGCGAAGCCGATTTGAAGATTCCCGATGTGACGAAAGTCGAGGCGATGATCATTCGCAAGAAGTTAAGTCACCTGAAAAAGCAGGTGCTCAATCTTGCCAAACCTTATGGTGCTGTCCTGAATCGTTTACACGAGACAGACGATTGGCTGCTGGAAACCCATCAAGCACAATGGCTGAAAAGAGCCAGATTCTCATTCGCGAAAGATTTGTTTTCACGGAATCTGACCACCACACAGCGCATTGAAAGTCAGAGAGTGAACATCACTCGCCAACAGGCGACCATTCGCCAAACAATGCAGGAGTTCGACCGGGCCGTCCAAACCATGATCGAACTAGCCATCCAGGCACTCGGTCATCCTGATGTCGCCAGTCGTATCGAAGATGCCAACCACTGGATCGATGAACTCACCGATCTCAATGCGACAAGGCAGGCATTGTATCGAAGATTGGGGACTGTCGATGATTTGCGATACAAGTACGCTTCACTCAATGCATTGATGGCACAACTTGACCAAAACCCCTCCGAAAGCCTCATCAACACCATGTTAACGGTCATGAAGTCGATGACTGAGCAGATGAAGTCGATCCACGATGCGGTCAGTCATGTCGATTACCCTTTCGATCATGCACAAGCCGATATGAAGTTGGGAATGTTTTTGATTGCAAATTTCCCGGACCCGAATAGCCCCGGCGAAGTTTACGCGGCGGCAGATCGACTCTTGGATCGATTCTTTCGTTTACAGGCTCGTATTCTGGGACGCAAATGTGTGATGGCCGAACGAGTCTTGAAAGCCGTCAACATCGAACCGCTCCCCGAGCCCAAGAAAGCCGATGAACTCTCACAAAAAGTTGATTGAAATAAGAGAAGTATGAAATTCAATACTCTCTCACGCCTTTGCTTGAGACCTTCATTGCTCCAACCACTCTTGAATCGCCCGGGAGAATGGCACAAAGTTTCGGGGATCTGAATAGAGATCGTTGTGGCCGGCGTTTTCTAAAGTCACAAACGTTTTATAGATGTCATCGGGTGCGGCCTCGAAGAGTGCTCGACCGCACGAATAGGGAACCACTCGGTCATTGTCTCCATGCACGTGTAGATAGCGACACTCGATGTCTACCATCTGTGAGGCAGAGTCGAATTGATCACGCAACAACAACTTCGCCGGCATGATCGGGTAATTACTCTGCGCGACGGCCACGAGTGAGTTGAAGCTGGATTGAATGACCAGTCCTTCCGGCGGCGATCCGTTTCTGCATTGTTCAGCCGCTAGTTGAACCGCGACTCCTCCTCCCAATGATTCACCAAACAACACAATGTGATCATGCGGGATCTTCATCTTCTCGGTGGCATGTTGCCAGAGAGACATTGCGTCACTGATGAGAGTCTCTTCAGTGGGCGAACCGGGGTTGTCTCCATACCCTCGATAGTCGGCGATCAGAACATCGCAGCCGAAGTTGGCCAGCATTTCACAGGGTGTCACTCGGTAAGATCGATTGCCGGCGTTGCCGGGAAAGTAGAGGACGACGCGATGCGAATCCGACAAGTCTTCAGGATGTGACTCTGAAAGAGCCCGTGGATAACGCCAGCCGTGGAGTGTGACGCCGTCGGCTCCTGCAAATTCAAAATGATGGACATCCGCGGGGACACCCATCGCTCCGGCTTTAGAGAGATTCTCGTTCTTCGTGGGGTGATAGATGAGATCCCGCTGAAAGACAACCAAAATGAGCAGCAGCAAGACATAACAGAGGATGGCCGAGCGGAGAATCCGTTTCCAGATCGGAGTCCGTTTCTGGGAGGGTGGGTCTGTCGTTAGTTGAGAGGAGTCACTCATGTCGCCAAGTTATCACGATTTGATATAAGTAATGACAGCGAAAATGGTCAGTGGAAGTAAAATCAGAATCAGGATGTAGGCGGTGTGAATCCAGAGAGGCGTCTTTTCAGAAGCAAACCATTCACCGAATTTCGTAAGGATGTCAGGAATGCTCTCAAAGAGAAGGGCAAAGACACAGAGGATGATCAAAATTAGTGTCAGATTTCCCATGGTTTCCATTCTACTCATTGCCTGAGTGAGCCGTCTCCAATAATCTGCTCTGTGGAAGAGTTTAGATTGTCACTGCTCTTCAATCGCATCTTCCAGATGCCAGACTTGCAGCGCCCCGTTTCTGACAGAGCGAGAAATTTGCTGTTTCTGCCACATTGGCAGCGGGTTGGTCACCAGTCCCATTGCGGCACAGGTGTTTGTGGCAGGTTCGGGAACCTGTCGATATTGATAAGTAACGAATATTATACGACTTACGATTCTTGGATCCTTTGGTACGCAGTTCGCATAGTCACATATTACCGCACGTTGCGCGGGAAGACCGGGCAACGTGCCGAATAGCAAAACTGACAGGCTGACGCAGAAGCGTCGCATTATCATTCATAGAACCAGCGACTCAGGAGTACATCCGAATGGCTAAGAAGAAGTCCAAATCCGGTCCACAACTGGTCCCTCTCGGCGACCGTGTTGTTTTGCAACGTGCCGAAGCCGAAGCGACCACCGCAGGAGGCATCGTTCTTCCTGACAGCTCACAAGATAAACCGCAACGCGGAACCGTGATTGCCGTCGGTGATGGCCCCGTGACGAGCAAAGGGAATCGCATCGCCTTGACCGTCAAAGCTGGCGACGAAGTGATCTTCTCGTCTTATGCGGGCGAAGAGATGAAGGTCGGCGATAATGATTATCTGCTGCTTCGTGAAAGCGACATCTTGGCGATCTGCTCATAACCTCTAAATACCATGACGGTGGATTTCGTTCACCGTCACATTTTCAGACAACAACTATCTTTCAATAGATCGCGAAAGCGAACAGGAGAACGACACCATGGGTGCGAAGATGATTGCCTTCGATCAGGAAGCCCAAGAAGCCATGCGACGCGGAGTGAGCAAACTTGCTCGTGCGGTCAAAGTGACCCTCGGCCCCCGCGGTCGCAACGTCATTCTGGAAAAAAGTTTTGGTTCACCAACCGTCACCAAAGACGGCGTGACTGTGGCTCGTGAGATCGAACTGCCTGACAAGTTCGAAGACATGGGCGCTCGAATGGTCAAAGAAGTGGCCAGCAAAACTTCAGACATTGCCGGTGACGGAACAACCACTGCCACTATCATGGCAGAAGCCATCTACAACGAAGGTTTGAAAGCCGTTGTTGCCGGTGTCAGTCCCATCGAAATGAAACAGGGGATGGACCGAGCAGTCTCCGACCTTACGGCCGAACTGCACAGCATGGCAATTCCATGCAAAACAAAGAAAGCCATTTCTCAGGTCGGAACCGTGGCTGCTAACGGTGATGGCGAAATTGGTGGAATCCTCGCGGAAGCAATGGATAAAGTTGGTAAAGACGGCGTTATCACCGTTGAAGAAGGCAAAAGCCTCCACACCGACTTCGAAGTGGTCGAAGGGATGCAGTTCGACAAAGGATATCTGTCACCGTATTTCGTGACTGATCCACAGTCGATGGAATGCCTGATGGAAGATGCGTTTGTTCTGATTCACGAGAAGAAAGTCACCAACGTCAAAGACCTGGTGCCGATCCTCGAGAAAGTTGTGAACGCTGGCAAACCGTTATTGATCATCGCCGAAGATGTCGAAGGGGAAGCCCTCTCAACTCTCGTGATCAATAAGCTCCGCGGAACTTTCAAAATCGCTGCTGTGAAATCTCCCGGTTACGGCGATCGTCGTAAAGCCATGATGCAAGATATTGCCACCATGGTTGGCGGAACTGCGATCTTCGAAGACCTTGGTATTCAACTCGAAAACCTGCAACTGTCTGATCTTGGTGTTGCCAAGAAAATTGTCATCGACAAAGACAACACCACCATCATCGAAGGTGGCGGTAAGACAGCCGATCTTAAAGCACGCATCGATCAAATTCGACGTGAACTCGAAAACTCAACCAGCGACTACGACCGCGAAAAGCTCGAAGAGCGAATCGCCAAGTTGTCAGGTGGAGTGGCTCAAGTGAATGTGGGTGCCGCCACTGAATCGGAAATGAAAGAGAAGAAAGCTCGCGTCGAAGACGCACTATACGCAACGCGTGCTGCCGTCGAAGAAGGAATTCTTCCAGGTGGTGGAGTCGCCTTGTTACGGGCTTCCAAATCTGTCAGTTCCAAAGGTCTTTCGCACGAACAGAAGGTCGGCTACGACATCATTCTGCGTGCCTGTAAAGCTCCTTTGACACAGATCTCTGATAACGCCGGTATCGACGGTAGCGTGGTTTGTGAAAAGGTTTCCGAACTTGATGGAAACCAAGGCTACAACGCCGCCAATGGCAAGTACGAAGATATGGTCAAAGCCGGGATTATCGACCCGACCAAAGTGACCCGTTCTGCTTTGCAAAACTCGGCTTCGGTTTCAACATTGCTGCTCACCAGCGATGCCTTGATTGCCGACAAGCCCGAGAAAGGCAAGAAGCACAGTCACGACGAAGACCTCTACTAGGTCTGAATCGCTGATTGGAATATGAACTTCAAGCCTCGTAGAGTTTTACTCTGCGGGGCTTTTTTGTTGCGCGGACGCAATCTGCTGTTGGACTCTTGCGACTTCGTTACCCCGTTTGACGAGCAAACGGGACTACCCAGGCGCGTGTGAGTTAGTTGTTATTCTTCTGCGCCGCCGCGCCTCTGCGTGAGTCATATTCTATCACTGGGGCTATGCTTGCGTTCCAAAATGCAAAGGCTGCATGGGTATTCAGAGTTCAGCATTCTATTCAAACTTCTGAGAGCCCCAGCCACACTTCAGTATTGGTCTACGGCAACACAGTCATTCATTATTATCTGCGACATCAGCGAGATCCGAGGTGAAATTCTTAACGAATAATCTCCGGGGGCTTCTGTTTCACGGAGCGCTCGCCGCCACCCCGTTTTTGCAACATTGTACTAGGAATCCCCATTCGTTTGATTCGAGTCATTCGTGGTCAAAAATGATGCGGCTCCTTGGGTACTTTTTGTGACTGAGTTTTCCACAGAGAGTCATGTGGAGCATGACTCACGCAACGCGTCTACCTATTCGCCATCTTCCGATTTTCCGTTTTGGTTGAAAGGTTCAATTGTTGACACAAGCAAATGAACAACAAACTGAGTTGTCGGGTTACGACTCGCTTTGCTCGACTAACCCGACCTACGGCTTCGCGTCTCGGCGGTTTTTGCATAAAAATATTTATCGCTCAAAAGTCGTCTTGCCAAATGTTTGCTACCAGAGTTAGCGTTCGTGGTTCGCCTGACGGTGATTCGATCTTTGGCAATTTGAACGTCATGACAACCGGCTTATGAGGGTTGGGTGCCATGCTCTCACCGCAACGCGGGGTGAGCATGCGCATTGGCGGCTCAAAAAACGAATCGCGTGTTTACGAATGACGAGTGCTGCAACGTGAGAAAGGAGGCGATATCGCGTGACGTGGAAAATGCGTCCCCAAAAAAAAACGGCATCTCACCAAAACGAAGCGATCCGCGCAAACCGAGTAGAGCCAACAACTCGCTCAAGGGTATGGAAGATTCGGAATCAAGATTCGGCAACATTTGGGGCAAGATTTGGTCAAGATTCGGTCGAGGTGTGTCCCCCATTCACCGAATCTTGAACTCTTGAAACGGCTGTTGAGTGTTCGGGAATGAAGGGCGACTCTGTGCGTTTGTCGAACGTCAGTCTAGACAATGACCTCCTGTGAATTCGTCACTCCATCGGTTCCTTTGACCACTTGCTTTGCTCGAAAACCCACATCGAAATCTCCTTGGCATCAACGATGTAGATTTCCAAATAATCTTTTCGCTCCGCACGAAATATTTCTTTCAGAGTAAAACTTGCCACGACAATCGCTTTGACATCCCCTTTCAAAACAATAGGCTCTTCAACCAAGGATGTTGGTTTTGACTCGACATCGGGAAGCTCAGCATCAAAGGAAGAAACGATAGGTGCGTCCCTCCAGGAAAGCTGAATCGCATCTGGATCGTTAATCAAGCTACACAATCGTAACCCCGAACGGTTATGGCCGAACTTCATTGCTTCCTCGACCCAGTGTTCATTGTATCGCAAACCGAGTTTGTTTCTGGGGAACTTAAATTCCGCGGGATAAAACAGGACATGAATGCCATTCGTTTCTTCCAACTGGATAGCACCTTCATCATCGATTCTCTCACGAAGTTCCCGATCCTGATAGGATCGAATATGCTTGTAAATAATCGTCAGGTTCTCCGTAAATGCTTCATCAACGGAAGGGATCATTGCGTTTTGATATCCTGCAAAACCGCAAAACGCACCCTCATAACCACCCAAAGACGAATAGCTAAAGAGTCTCTCTCCAGATTTCATTTCTTGAAGAGAACTAATGTCTTTTTGAGTCAGAATGGTCGGGAAGAAGGCATCACCGGGCAGAAACAAATTATTGTTGGCATGCAACAGGGTATTCAATGAAATGCTCAACACGACCGAGAGATAACAGAAAAGTGACTGAGCTTTCATAAGTTTCTCCGATTCGAGACGAAGTGGGATAAGTGTCTGAGCGAATCATGTATCATACTTGTGTTTCACCTCCCATTTCTACATTCAAATATGCTTTTTAAGATTCCCAATTCGACCTCAACGTCTCTCTGAATGAAAATTCATAGACAATCTCCAACTTTCTGCGTGACAAAGTTGCCTCAATGCCGCCTGATCAAAGAGACCTTCTATCCCACTTTCAGTAGGCGTGCCGACAATGGATTTTCTGATCTTCCTCAGTTTTGTCATCGTGCTGATCACATTCCTTCTGATTATTCAGATCCAAAAAGCGTTGAGTGACTTTCGTTCCGATTGGCAGACCAACGACTTGATCACTCAGAAGAAACTGAAGTATTTGCATGAGGAGCTTGAGACGACTCGAACTCATGACGAATCTGGAACGCAGGATGTCGGTTCCACATCAGTTTCTGTCTCAACAGGCTCGTCAGGAAGTAAACCAGATTCGCTTGCCGACGTGTTTGATTCACTGAATATGAAAAAGAAACAACCTTTTGAGAAACAACAACCGTTGGAACCCATCTTTGAAAGTGAGGACAAGATCGATGAATTCAAGAAGAAAGTAGAGGTTGCTTCGGCAGGTTCTCTGCCCTCTCAGCGCCCCAGTGTAGTGCAACCAGTTAAGTCGATTCCGAAGTCGATCTCTCGATTGGAATTGAATTCTGCGTCTTATGAACCGAGTAAATTTGAGCAAGCCGCTGCCGATGTGCTGAGAAGAATCTGGAATTGGATTATCGTGGGCGAAGAACATCCTCCAACGAAC
This sequence comes from Planctomycetaceae bacterium, assembly GCA_029243145.1. GTDB lineage: Bacteria > Planctomycetota > Planctomycetia > Planctomycetales > Planctomycetaceae > JABURQ01. The sequence continues at coordinate 41,302 of JAQWSQ010000188.1, forward strand.
GTCTCGATGGAATTTGCCATCGCCAGTCAATGGCTGTTACGTTTGGGCGTCTTGTTGCTGGTCGTGGGTGTCGGATTCTTCTTGAACTACTCCATCGAGAACGACCTGATTAGCCCGGCAGCGCGAGTGGCCTTGGCGACGATTTCTGGATTGGGAGTCTTAATCGGTGGAGTCCGTTTAGCGACTGGCAAGTATCGGCTTCTCGGGTATGGCTTGATGGGGACGGGTATCTCGACGCTCTATTTTGCCGCCTTTGCTTCGACGAACTTTTACGAGCTTGTCACACCCAATGCCGCCTTCGCCTGGATGGGACTGATCACGGTGCTCGCGGGTGGGATCTCAATCCGATTCGATGCCAAGTTGGTTGCCGTGTTGGGAGTGCTGGGTGGTTATGGTACTCCGCTGATGATTTCCACCGCGTCGGCAACTTACATCGGGTTGTTCGGGTATTTCCTCATTCTGGGGATTGGTGTGTTATGGATGTGCAGTTACAAACAGTGGCCGTTACTGCATTACCTGTCTCTCATCTGCAATTACAGTCTCGTCGGCTATGCGCTGCGAAATTACGATCCTGCCATTCACTTCTGGGAAGTGATGCCTTTCCTGATCGGCTACTTCGTCGTCTATTCAACGATGGTCTTTCTGTTCAATTTACGGACGAGACACAAATCGAACCTGCTTGATGTCATCATGCTTTTCTTGAATACCGGGATCTTCTACGGATTCAGTTACAATCTGATCGATAGTAGTTTCGATCACGAATGGATTGCCGCCGTCACTTTGGGGCTCTCAGCGTTCTACACGCTGCATGTTTGGTACTGTCTGGCGAAAAAAGTTCTTGACCGCGAATTGATGATCAGTTTTCTCGGCTTGGCGTCGCTGTTTCTGGCCATCACATTTCCGCTGTTGCTCTGTTCCGAATGGATCACTGTCAGTTGGGCGGTTCAGGCATTGGTGTTGTTGTGGATGGCTGACAAAATTGATAGCCGTTTTCTGCGACAGTCATCCTATGTGTTGTACACCATTGTTATGTGCCGTTTTGCGTTTCTCGATTTGCCGTACCATTTCGGAAGGGGAACAATTGATGCCGACCTCTCTCTCAGCGTCTATCTTTGGAGCATGTTGGAACGTCTTGTCGCGTTCGGCGTCCCCATCGCCTCGTTGGGGGGAGCTTGGTATTTATTGAGTTCACACCCTGCTGAAGACAACTTGGAGTCTCCTGGACATGATGTTCCCGAAGTTCTGCCTCGTGATGGTGTGATGCGAGTCTTTCTCGCGGCGGTTTTGGGAACCCTGTTGATTTATCTCCATCTGGAGATCAATGCAACGGTCGGGTTCATGTTCTCGCCGTTCCGGCTGCCATCACTGACATGGTTATGGATCGCGGCTTGCGGCGCACTTTTATGGGACTATCGTCGCACTTCAAGTCAAACGTCACTGATATTGCTGGGACTCGGTGTGACGTCCGTGTTGTTCAAACTACTCGCCTGGGACATGCCTTCGTGGGATCTGCATCAGTTTATGTATGACGGGGCGTATTCATTTTTCGATGCCAGTATGCGATTGTTAGACTTCGGCGTCGTCATCGCGTTTCTCTTCTTTGCCTATAGTCTTCTGGGAGGCAACGACGATGAAGAGAAGCTCGGTAAAATCCTCGGTATCTCGGCCATCATTTCCGTGTTCCTTTCGACGAGTCTGGAACTCAACACGTTTCTCAATCACTTTATCCCCGGTTTGAGAGCGGGCGGCATTACGATTCTCTGGACGGCTTATGCGTTGACGATGGTCCTCGTCGGGATCCGCAAGAATCTGAAAATCACTCGTTATCTGGGGCTGAGCTTGTTTGCAGTGGTTGCTTGGAAAGTGTTTTTTGTCGATCTTGCGACGCTCGATCAGATTTATCGAATCGTCGCCTTCATTGTTCTTGGTATCATGGTTTTGGCGGGTTCCTTTGCCTATCTGAAGTTTCAGGATCGATTCGTCATCGAGGATGAATCTAAACTTGGACCAAATGATAATACTTCAGAAACAAACAAGGATGAAGAGTGAATTTCAGCGGAAGTGGGGCCGTTTCCTTCGGCCAGAAACTCCAGACTTCCTGCAAAATTGAATGGGAGCGTTTTGAGTTTATCGATTTTAGAAGGACTGATCGATCCCGAACGCTTCTCGTTCAAAGGGATTATCCCGGTAGGCATCCCTTCTTCGGATCAGTAACCATAAGCTACACAGCAAATACGCCGGCAGAAAAAATGCTCCCCAGCGTTCCACTTGTTTGACATGGACTCGTTCATGTGCGCGGGTCCGATTGAGGCAATCGAGATTGCGTCCAATCACAACATGTCCCAAAGTCATCGCCGATGCACCACCCGGTAATGGGACCAGACGAGTCAAAATCCAGCCGACCATTCCGCCGTGCAGTTCGAGAACACCTTCCACCCATTGGCTGCGTCCACCGGTGAGCAAATTTGGCAGAACTAACAACAACCCCAGCGACGTTGTGGGGAAGGCCCAGAGATATTTGAGAGCGGTGAGCATTCGTCATTTGATTTTGATGAGGACATAAAAAAAGCCGCGCCCGAAATTCGAGCACGGCCATGTTTGCTGTGAGTTCAATTAGGCAGAGAAGCTACTTCCGCAGCCGCAGCTTTTGACAGCATTCGGGTTCTCGAACGTAAAGCCTCGTTTTTCGAGACCTTCGTAGAAGTCGATGGTTGTTCCGTCGAGAAACAGGTCACTTTTCTTATCAACCAGCACTTTGATGCCATGCTGTTCGGTGACAAGATCGTTCACATCGTCAACTTTTTCATCGAAACCGAGGGCATACTGGAAGCCACTGCATCCGCCGCCGGCGACTCCAATGCGCAAACACATGTTTTCACCCATGCTTTGTTCGCTGATGACTCGCTTGATCTCTCCAACGGCTTTTTCGGTGACGTTAATGGACATTTTCAACCTCTCCTGTCGTCGCATAAAATGTGTAAAAACCCTGAGTGAGGGTTGTTTCTGATGCCGATCATCGAGGAGGAATCGCGCTCGATGGACTTGCGATTATTATAGCACCCTCCTGATAGACTCATAAGGCACTTTTTGACTTTGTTTCTACGAATTTGGACTGCGTTGCAAGTGTCTGTCAACAAACAGTTTACGGCAATGTCTAGGCAGTTGAGAAATTTCAGTGTCGAGAATTCTTTCGGGACACTCCTAAATCACATCACTTCAGAGTTCATGATTTCCTAGAATCACCAGAAAGACTTCACCGTCTGTTTAGATCATTGAGGCAATCATGGACCACGATCAAGCACAGAATCTCCTTGAATCAACGCATGAATTCCCGGGAAAATATATGTTCAAGGTCGTTGGTTGGCAGCGAAACGACTTCGTCGAGCGGGTTCTGAATTCCGCTCGATTAGTGATTGGTGGGGCGATCGAGGTTCAGTACACCACGCGGGAAACTTCCAGCGGCCGTCACATCTCGGTGACGATGGAGCCGTTCGTTGATAACAGCGACCAAGCCTTAGCGATCTATGAACATCTCAAAGCCCTCGACGATGTCATCATGCTGTGGTGAGAGTTCGAGAATTTGGAAAGCGGGTAATCTGCGCTGAATCGTTAAAAACGATGTTGGTTTTTTGCGCAAAATGCGTCAAACTCAGATATTGAAATTTCTCTTTGGATCATCACGGCCAAAGATTCAGACGATATTGACCTTTCTCGACAGGCAGGTAACCAATGATTCGCAACTGGTGTCTTCACGGATTGACGATTTTCGCGGTACTGATTTCAGCTTCGGTCTTGCCAGCTCAAGATGAAAAGAAAAAAGAGAGCGACGCGGCTGCTGAAACCAAGGAAGACAAGTCCGAAAAGCCCAAGGAGAAAGAAGAAGAGAAGAAGCCGGAAAAGAAAGAACTCAAACTCTCTGGAGTATTCGTCTCTGACGATGTGACGGAAATTATTCTTCGCCCAGAAGCTTGGGCCTCTCTCAAAGTGAAAGAGGCGATTGCTCATGGCACTCAAGTGGGCTCTGAAGATGTCATCCTGCAATTAGAGACGGAAGACATTGACCGCAAAATCGAAGATTTACGTCGGTCGCAATATGCGGCCAGTCTTTCCTTGAAACTCGCTCAGGAAGAATTGGAATTTGCGGATAAGACATTCCCAATGGATCGCAAAATTACCGAGCGCACACGTCAACACGCCAAAGAAGATCTGGAATACTATCTCAAAGTCACTCTACCGAACTCGAAAGAATCTGCCGCGCAATCATTGCAGAATTCCAAATACCGCTTGGAGTATGTGAACGAAGAGTTGGAACAACTGACAAAAATGTATGAGGAAGATGATCTGACCGAAGAGACAGAAGAGATTATTTTATTGCGAGCCAAACGTGATGTGGAAGAGATGAAGCAGTTTGTCGAACGATCAGAAGAACGAACCAAAAGAACATTGGCCGTCGACATCCCGCGACAGAAAGAGCAAACCGAAGAGAAGACGCAGAAAACCTTGCTGGAAACTGAAAAAAGTCTCGCCTCGCAAGAAATCAACATGCGGCGGAAGCAGCACGATCTCGATCAACAACAAATCACCTTTGATCGTGCTCAGGAACAATTGGAAGAATTGGTTCAAGATCGTAATTTGCTGACTGTGACTGCTCCCACAGAAGGGATTGTGTATTACGGCCAAGCGAGTCGGGGTAAGTGGGCTCAAGTCGCCACGATGGACAAAGCCCTTCGTCCGGGAGGAAGCGTGAGTGCTAACCAGGTCATTATGTCGATTGTGAATCCCGGTCCGGTTTCATTACTCATCGATGTCCCGGAAGACAAACTCAAAGATCTTGCAGTCGGTTTGGAAGGTCACGTGGTGCCCACGGCGTTTCCTGATGTGAAAATCTTTGCCAAAGTTTCCAGCATTTCGTTGGTTCCCATTAGTCCCGGGACGTTTGATGGTAAAGTCACGCTGACTTTAAAGCAGCGTCCTGACCGTTTGATGCCCGGCATGACTGCTAATTTCGTCGTCAAACTTAAAGACGAGAAAAAGGAATAAACGCGATGGAGCGAACACTTTATTTCCGACTTGTTGGCTGCGCGGTCATCTTGGGGTTCAGCCTTTCGGTCTCGGCAGAAGATCCTGAACCGAAAGTTTCGGAGTCTTCCCAGAAGCCTTCTTGGATCGAGTCTGTTCCCAAAGCGGCGCCGATTGATCCCATTTCACGTGAGACCATTCAGGAATCGATTGATCAGGGGGTTGCCTTCCTGCTCGGCTTTCAGAATAAGGATGGGTCGTGGGGTTCGGCGACGCGCACCAAAGGGCTCAATATTTATGCTCCTATTCCCGGTGCGCATCACGGCTTTCGTGCTGCCGTAACATCGCTGTGCGTTTCGGCGCTCATTGAAACCGGAGGCGATGCTCCCGAGGTGATCAAGGCCATTGATCAGGGAGAGGCATGGCTGTTTGCTAATCTCCTGCGCGTGCGCCGCGCATCGGGTGATGCCATGTACAATGTCTGGGCACATGCTTACGCGTTGGAGGTTTTGGCAAAACTGCATCATCGAGCCAAGGGGAACGAGGAGAAGTTGGCGACGATTTCCAAACTGGTTGAAGACCAGTTTCTCAAGTTAGGCAAATACGAATCGGTGGACGGGGGCTGGGGATACTACGATTTTCGTTATCAAACCAAGCAACCCTCCAGCAGTTCGATCAGTTTTGTGAATGCAGCCGTGCTCGTTGCATTCGATGAAATCAAGCAGGCGGGATACACACCTCCTGAGAGGTTGGTCACGCGGGCGATCAAATCGACCAGACGGCAGCAGTTGCCGGGTTATACCTATTTGTATGGCGAGTATTTGAAGGCACGACCCGTGTATGGAATTAACCGTCCGGGTGGTTCTCTGGGACGATCACAAGCCTGTAATCTGGCATTGAGGTTGTGGGGAGCCGAAGACATCACCGGCGAAGTGATCACAGCCTGGCAACATCGTTTGTATTCTCGCAATGGTTGGCTCGACATCGGTCGCAAACGACCAATCCCACACGAAGCCTGGTTTTCAGTGGCCGGTTATTTCTACTACTTTGGACACTACTACGCCGCCAAGAGTTTTTATCTGGTTCCCAAAGAAGCCGACCGGACTTTGTTCCAAACTCATATGGCAAAGCTCATGCTCGACCGGCAAGAGAAAGATGGTAGTTGGTGGGATTACCCGTTCTACAATTACCACCAACCGTACGGAACTGCCTATGCTCTGATGATTATGCAACGCTGTTTGCCAGCCGGAACGGAGTGAGGTATGAACGCTCAATCCATTCTCAAGAAGCTGAAATCACTCGGTGCTGATCGCTATTGCAGTACATTGAAAAGACACGGCGTTGTCGGGCCAGTGTACGGCGTCAAAATTGAAGACTTGAAGAAGATTCAAAAACAGGTCGGCAACGATCACGATCTCGCACTCGACTTGTACGATTCGGGAGTTTACGACGCCATGTATCTGGCCGGCTTACTGGCCGACAGTCAGAAAATAACGAAGACTCTCTTGAGAAAATGGTTGAAGCAGGCAACAAGTCCGACGCTGCAAGAATATACGATCCCAGGTTTGGCAGCAGAGAGCAAACATGGTCACGATCTTGCCATCGAATGGATGGCAAGCACCAAGGAAGAAGTCGCGGTGGCTGGCTGGGCAACATTCAGTGGCCTCGTTTCGATCACTGAGGACGATGCTCTCGACCTCAAAGAAATTAAACAGCTTCTCAAACAGGTAGAGAAGAAGATTCACACATCGCCGAATCGAGTTCGGTATTGGATGAATAACTTTGTGATCTCGGTCGCCTGTTATGTCGCTCCGTTAATGGAAACCGCCATTCAATCCGCAGAGAAAATCGGCAAAGTGACCGTCGATATGGGTGAGACCGCCTGCAAAATTCCCGACGCCGTGCCGTACATTGCGAAGGTCCAGAAGCGCGGTACCATCGGCAAAAAACGCAAATCCGCTCGCTGCTAGCTCATCTTTGAGGGACTCACCTGATTTGCTATAACTCGGCCTCTTCTTCACTGGCGGAGTTGCATCATGAGCTTCATTACTCCCGAATTGATCATCAGCGGTGTTTCACTTGCGATCACTCTCTATTTCTGGTTGGTGAAGGCCAGTAATGAGCGTCCCAATCTCGAATTCTTTCAGCTTTCCAACTTTCGCGCGACGTTGAGATCTGTTCCCGGTCAGGCAGACAGCAAACGCCTTTGTATTTCTCAAATGGATACCGGTGGAGTGCTGGTTGTGAATCAAAGTACACGACAGGATTCTGTTGTTGTCTTTGATTGTTTTCTTAAGAGCAATGATGCCAATATTCGTGGGGATTGGGGATTTACGGGAGAGGACAAGCCGCCTTGGAATGTCGGTCCGCAATCAACGATTGCGATCAGCCCTGCATGCTTCTTCGAAGTCCCTGCTCAGTTTAAAATCCCGGACGATATGACTTTCAAGATGGTGTTCTACACCGCCAGCGGCACTCAATTTTCGCACACGTTTACGAAAGAGGCCCCACGATTTCAGGCTGACGAAGATGACTCTCGGAAATCTGCGTGACTGCGTTTTGTTAATTCATTGTGCTTGAAGAGAGATCTCAATTTGTGTGTGAGATTTTTATTCGCGTGATGGCCACTTCTGCGTAGGCATTTGGCAGATCGCCTTTGCGAGTGTTGGATTGCGTATAGCACCCCGCTTTGAAGTAACAACCTGGCCGTGACACTTTCCAAGAAAATTTCAATTGAGAATTGTAGAAGACTTTAATCTCTCCCTCTTCCGCTACTATTTTTAAAGTGAACTTTGTTCCCAGTTGATAACGCTTGTCGAGCATGACGCGTTCGAGCTCGTTTCGTTCCACGAATAATTTATGCTGTTCGAGCCGGATCATAATCACATCGTCTTCAGAATCATGGATCTGCGCACAAACTACATGTGATTTTTCTTTTGGTAGCTGAGTGATTGCAACCTCCATCTCCAATTCATGGCGTCCTCCGTCATCAGTGGACCAGGCGATTTCGTCACTGCCATCAGGCAACATCTCTCGAAGCTCTGAACGCGGATAATCAGAATTTCTGGTTCTTGCACCTCCACAGTGAGCGCGAAAAACCACCGCATCACCCGACTTCGAGACAAAAAATGCGTCCGGATGAGAGTATTTCGAGAGCTTTGGTTGCGCAACTTCCAACGCCTGTTTGTCTCCTTTGTTACGAAACGGAACTGTGAGTTTCCAGGCTTGAAGATCGAGTACTTGGGCGGGGACCGCTTGTTGTGCGTATACGCAGCTTGTCATCGTAAGCGTCAGAAATGCCACAAGTATTCGCATAGGTCGATTCATTGTTTTGGGGGAGATGTTTTCTCTACCAGCGGAGATGAGAAGTGAAAAGAAATTCAAGTCATCGCAAATAGGCAGTTGCGTGATCGAATGCGATTCAGACTTTTACTTCGGTTGATCCCACAAACGATAAGGGTCGTCGAGAGTTTGCATTTTCTCCAGCAGCAGCGCCTCCATCTCGGCTAGCTTCTTGGCGAAACGAGGATCGCCGGCCAAGTTCGTTTGATGCGGTTGTGGCTTAATGCCCGTGAGACTCTTCACCTGGTCAGCATGATGCTCGGGCAGAAACTCGTGCGGGTTTTCGGTGAGGTTAAACAACTGAGTCTCGCGGACTTTGCCGTCGAGTACATCGTACTTGATCAGCTTCCAATCCCCTTTGCGAACGCATCGCATCCCCGGCTTGGTTCCTCCACAATAGACACCAAACAGTGTGTCACGAACAGTTTTCTGGGTTCCTTCCAAGACCGAACGGAAGCTGGTCCCTTCGTTCGTTTTAGGAGCATTGATGCCTGCGATATCGCAGAGCGTCGCTAATGTGTCGAGCAGGTAAATGTTTCCGGTGCCGCGTACGCCGGCGGGAACTCCCGGACCTTTGACGATATAGGGAACACGCCAAGTGTGCTCGTAGAGGTTTTGTTTTCCCTGTAAGCCGTGGCGCCCGATGGCCATGCCGTGATCGGCGGTGTAGATAATCCAGGTGTTGTTGATCTCTCCTGTCTTTTCGAGTTGTTTCAGGACTCGCCCAATTTGAATGTCGATATTCTCGCTGCACGCGAACTCGCGCCCTAGTTCGTTGCGAATGGTTCGTTCATCGCGGCGTTCCCAAACTCCCGAGACGTCCACTTCGTCGCGTAAGCCGGGGTGGCCATGGTGGAACGGATGTTCTGGTAAATAATTGACAGGTAACTGTGGTTGTAACGGATTTGCCGCAGGCAGAGAGTTTTTGTCGGTATGGTTGACGGCTCCGTATTTTTTGAGAAGTTCGGGAGTCCCGTCGCGTGTGTCGTGAGGATGTGAGAAACCGTAATAAATCAGGAATGGGTTTTCATCGTGACCGGCTTCACGATGCTTGAGATAATCCATCACCTGGTCGCCGTGCCATTCGCTTCCGCTTTCGGCAGTCCCCCCACGTTTGGTGGCATCTTTGCGGATGGTGAAAAGTTTGTTGGCTGCTTCGTAACTGTTCCCTTTTTTGCAGGTCCGCATGGTGTCATAGCCGGCGTTATTGAAGACGGCCGCCATGGTGGAGTCCGCCAGATCGGGTGGGACGAGACTTTTGTTACCCTCATTAGGGTGGTTTTTGCGATTTCTTTTTCCGGGAAGATGCCAAACGGTACGTCCCGACATGATCATGTGACGCGATGGTGTGCAAACTGCACCACTCCACGATCCCATTTGATAGGCCGTGTCGAGAACGGTTCCTTCTCGAGCCAAACGGTCGATGTTAGGCGTGTCCAACTTTGATTCAGGATTATAAACCTTCAAATCGAAGGGGGATTGATCATCGACAAGAATAAACAAAATGTTCGGGCGTTTGGCCGCATTTGCATCGACAGACAGCAAACCACAAACGACAAAACAAAACAGTGAAGTGAGCAACTTTTTCATAATCAATCACATCCTAAGCGAAAAGGAGAAATCTCTATTTTCAGTATGATTTGGTGGAATACAGAATACCAGCAGGATTTACGAGATGATCATTATTCGTAACGTATCCAAAATTCCGATTGATGGAATGAAATCGCAACAAGAGTGCTCGGGGACTCGAGTGGCTACGGATTGGAAGTAAGTGTTTCGGATGACCAGAATTGGCCTTCTGAGTTTTTCAGCAAGAGTCGGACATAAAGAGGTCTCTTTGTTTTGAGACCTTCGATGGAAAATTGGTTATTGACCGCTTCCACAGTTTTCATCTGGGCGTTGTGTTCCCAGCGATCTGCGAATGTAAGTCCTTCTTTGCTTCCCCAATAAACGGTGACTTGCGGATCTTTTCCGGCATTGCGGATGCGAAATTGAAGCTCGGCTCCAGAGTTAGAACGAGTCAACTTTTCGGCGATGATTTCACACGGTATCGTTTGCAGAAACTCAAGGTCAGCGGGATCCAGAAAATCGACTTGTGGTTTCTTTCTGGAAGGAGTTAACCGAATGTCTCTTCCTTTATTGGGGGGTCTACGGAAAGTCCAGCCTCCCGTTTGCAAATAAAACCAACCGTCTTGTGTGACTCCTCTGTCCGTATGTGTCAGATTCGTTTCGCGATCGATGTTTCCGTTCTGCATTTGATCGAGAGGGGAGAGGCGATTCTTGTCGTCTATGACCCAACCGCGGTAACGCATCCGTCGTTCCACATGCCCTGTTCTTTGGACTGCTGCAGGACCGGGAACTTCGACAAAACTACCGACCCAGAGTGATTGTAATGGTTTGTTTTTATGAAATTTCTTTCCCGCTCCGAAGAATCGCCACCGCTTTTCATCAGCCGCATAAAAGTAGCTGAAATAGGTGTCGTAAACTTCGCCAGATTCAAATCGAAGAGCGATCGCCTGTCGTTGCTCTTGCCGTCCTGCAAGAGGTTCCCAATCACGAATTTTCACGCCCGTCCCTTCATGCCCGAATCCGTTAAAAGAAGCCGTTGGGTTACCGATTCCGATCAAGTGAGACAGCTGCTCGATGGGAGGTTCCGGTTCACCGCGTCCGTAAGACCACAATGAGAAGTTGAAACTCTTATTGACGCGACCATCGGCAAGCCAACTCGGACCGTAATAACCGAACGGTGTTGTAATCGGGCAGTAAAAACCCAACGCATTTGGGACTGCATCCATTTCCATGATCCACAGGCGGACGTTGCCAGAAGCCTTCGAGCTGGAGAACTTTGTGTGAGCTGCCGCTGGACGCCAGCGTTTACGAATCACGGCTGCCCCTTTTGCGCCTTCACCACTGATTTCGATTTGTTGGAAAGCTGCGCTCTGGCCAGCTCGTTCACAAATTAGCTTCAAAGAATGTTGCCCCTGCGTGAAAATTTGAAATGAAACTGGTCGACCAGATGTGATCGGTTTACTTTGAGTACCTACATTGATCGAAAACTTGGCATTACCAATAAGCGTTGCTTTTACGCGAATCGTGCCCGGCCGAGGAAAAAGTAATCCCCACTCGGCAATGTCTTCGTTGTCCCATCCGCCAATTTCAGCAAACGAACTTTTTTTGTTGAGTCCGGCAATATCGGGAGTCGCCCCTTGACCATTTGCTTTGAGACCAAGGTTAGGGAAAAAAGACTCATTCGGTGTGAGAATCAATTTTCCGTCGACCGTCTTTTGAATCATCCAGACTCGTTCGCTATTGTCGGAGTCAGCTACCCACTCGAGTTTCGAATCGAGTTGACCTTCTCCCCAGAGAGGGCGTAGTGTTAACGCGCCGGATGCCAAGATGAGAAAGGTGATGAGAAAAGATCGAGAGATATTCATT
>JAQWSQ010000195.1 GCA_029243145.1 Planctomycetaceae bacterium
ATATTCCTGTACCAACCTCTGTCGCAATAGATTCGGTTCCAACAACTCCTCAAAATCCTCAAAATCTGTCTCCGTATTTGGTCTCCACCAAGAGGCAAGACAGCACGGAGATTTTTAGTGATCAACTTGAAGCTGAGACAAAGGCTGATGAGTTCGTGACGGAGGTGAAAAGGCTGGGCGTTCCCTTCAAGCATGAGAGATCATTTCAAGTTACTCGGAATGGGTTGTTTACTGAGCGTTTCCTTCTTGGGATCAATCAGCCTAGTCGTTTGGAAGGGGATTGGCTTGATGAGATTTGTCAGAGATTGCGCCTGCCAAGCCAATGGATGCCTGAATTACGTCAACAGTTACCGAAATCCAATGCGATTCACTTCGGCTTTGAATCTACGCGAGAGACGTGTAAATACAAGCTGTACTTTGAGTTCCCCGCTCGAAAACGACTCAATGAGTCAGCGGAAGCTGACCGCATCTTGCTCCATCAGGCGTATAAGTGGGATGCTGTTCATCCGCACCGCCACGTCATTTCGAAGTACCACTGGTATCCTCGTCTTTCAGTTCAGGGAATCACGCAGCGGATCGCTAGGATCTATGAAGAACCAGACTTTGAAGAGTCGCTCGATGTTGCCATTGGGGTTTTGAAGGTGGCATGTAAGCGAATCGATCCTGAAGAGATCGAGTACTTAGAGGTAAGCGAAGAGGGTACGCCGAGAAGATCATTCGATCTCAATTTGTATGGCGCGCGACTTTATTTGCACGAGCTCTACCCCGCTCTAATTAGAATTTGTCGGCACTATCAAGTCGATGAAGAAAAGTTTGAGGCCTTCTATCACAGGGTGAAGATGGAGGCTTTTGGCCACTTGGCCGGGGGAATTCATCGTTGCGGTGAAGGCTTCTTCAATGTGTATTATGGCGCTGAGGATAGGCGGTCTGATGCTCAATAGATGACGAATTTTTCATGGATTCGACGAGTTGCGCATAGGCCTCTATTCGAGCCTGCTCACGAATGAATGATTCGGGAGGCGATGGAATTCTACTTTGATGTTGGGACGCGACAGCGTCAGTGGTGCCTTGTCGTGAATCAGGTGTTTCAACGTAGTCACTGATTCTATGCTCTGCGTTTTCTCGCTTGCCGATCAAGTGACGAAACCGTCTTGTTTCCTTTTCTCGATTCAGTTGTGTCGCGTTCAGTGAGAGCGCCTTGCGGCTAGTTTCGCATAGTTTGGAGGTAAGCGCACGGTGAACGGCAGTCAGGTTTTGGCGAGCCGTTCTTCTTTGCGTCGGTTGGCGATGGCCCAGCGGTGAGTGGGATTCGCGGCCAGCCAACGATCCGGGAGCAAGTCTTCGTGGCCTGCTCCGCGTGGCAGGTCGGTAAATACCGAGCGAAGGTAAGCCCACGGGTCGACCTGGTTTTCCTTGCGGCTTCCCACCAGCGACATCAGTACGGAAGATCGGCGACCTGCAAGCGGACTACCCACCAACAGCCAGTTCTTACGACCGATCGCGACCGGCTTCATCGCTCGCTCGCCGCGGTTGTTGTCGATAGACAGTTCGCCGCTGTCCAGGTATTCGCCGCTGTCCAGATAACAGTGCAGAGCGTCCCACTGGTTCCGTGTGTATGTTGCCGCTTTCCCGATCAAGCTCTTCGGCAAGAATGACTGACTGTCCAGCGAGGCCTTCAGCTCATCCAGCAGTGGACGCGCATGAGTTTCGCAGGTCGTCGAGTTCATCGGCGAAAGGAAACGGCTTCAAACAGCCGAATAAAACGCATTCACACTGGCATGTCGATATCTCGTACATCAACGTCGGTGGAACGTTCTACTACTTGATCAGCGTGCTCGATGGGGTCAGTCGCTACATCGTTCACTTTGATTTTCGCAAGTCGATGACTGAAGTGGACGTAGAGATTGTTTGCCAAGCTGCAATTGAGAAACATCCGGG
>JAQWSQ010000032.1 GCA_029243145.1 Planctomycetaceae bacterium
TACGTCCCAGCCGGAGAGATGGCAGAGTGGCCGAATGCGCAGCATTGCTAATGCTGTGTTCGGGTCAAACCGGACCGGGGGTTCGAATCCCCCTCTCTCCGCCTTGTTGATTGCCCTTGAGTCATAACCCTATGGCTCAAGGGTATTTGCATTTCTGAGACGCTCTCAGAGTTCCCTGTTTGTGGCACAATTTGTGGCATTTTGTGGCAGTGGGGTTCTCTGAAAGTTGGCTCAATGGCGAAACAAACATCCTTTCGCATGGGAAAAGTTCGCGGTGATCTGCGCGGAAAAGTCTGGTATCTCACCTATCACGAAAACGGACGTCGGAAACGTCCTAAGATCGGTTCTGATCTGAAAGAGGCCAAGCAGGTCGCCTCCCAAATCAACTCCCAGTTGGAATTGGGGGCACCGTCTCTGTTGGGATTTGAGGTTCTCAGAATTGATGAACTCCAAACTCGCTGGCTCGAACACCACGAGCAAGTGCTGCGTTCCTCTTTGCAAACGATCAACAGATACCGAACGGCTACCGACCACCTGCTGCGATTCCTGAAATCCAGCACAGTCCCGTGCACGACTTCTCATTTCCAAACTGTCCACTCTGAACTATTTGTTGGCCATCTCAGAACTCTCCAAGTCAGCCCGAATGGACACCCTAATTCTCCAAAACGTCCCCTGATGGACAAAGGCATCAAATACATTCTGCAATGCTGCCGAAGCCTGTTTAATTTTGCCAAGAAGCATCGGTATCTGTCGCCCTACGCCGACAATCCGTTTTCCTCGCTCGATCTGGACCGGATTCCCGTCGAAAACGTAAAAAAAGTGACACTCTTCACGGCGGATCAGGAGCGAGAGTTTTTACAGGTGTGTGATGGATGGCAATTGCCGATATTTATGACGTTGATGATGGCCGGATTGAGACCGGGGGAACTGACTCACTTACTTCTGCCCGATGATCTCGATCTGGTCGAGCATTTCTGGGCCTTCACGCGGTCTATTTCCGACTGTTACAGTTTCCAATACGCGAAAACACTATGTTTTATGGCGTTATTCGAATTGCACTGTTAAGTTTGAAATACTGTTACTGGCATCCGCCAGTAAGTGCAATTCAATCAATCGGTGAAATTGAGGATCTTCGATTCGCTGCTTCTGCGGATGGCGGACATAGTCACTGACCAGAAACAGTTCGTTCTCGATCGCGTCGAGTTCTTTGAGGGTGAACTCGATCACCTGCGATTTTCCAGTGACTTGCTTGATTCTGTTCTCGATCTCGGGATCGAGCCGAACACAGGCCAACAGGTCGTCTTTTTGGAGAGCAGTCAGCTTGAGGAGAAGTTTTCGCTGATGGTGGGACTATGGTTTGACATTGGTCGAGCCTCCTTGCGGTCGTGTTTGCGTCCCATTCTATCGACTTTGCAGTCAACTCAAGGAGTTTTATTGAGGAAAACCTTCTCCGAGGTGGGCCATAGAGAATGAAATACAGTAGTCATTGAAAATACATACACTGCAAGTCCAAGTGACTCAATCACTTCCAGTTGCGGCCAGCGGCATTCATCCGATTAATTTGGGAAATAGCAAGGTCGATTCTTAAGATTCCGTTTGTCGCGTCGATGGAAATTAGCGACGCGGCGAAGGCATTTTCCGTAATTGCATCCGGTGAAAAAGACCGATGCGGCGAAGGCAGATCCCGTAACTCAACCCGGTCGATGAAACCGGACGCACGAAAAAAGAATCAAGATTGGTTTGCTCTCCGCTGCAGCTGTTTCTTACAGCAGAAGAACGAAAGAACTCACAACCAGGCATTGAGTGGTACTATTATAGGGAGCAGGTCACTCTGGTCCGGGAACAAATCGAAACGAGTATAAATCAGCATCCTTTAACTCAAACAGCAGCCGAATCGGTTGCCCCTCCAGCGCTGAGACATTAGCCTCCGATTTCCAAGTGACGGTTCGGGATACGGAATCACCAAAGATGACCGCACAATCCTCACGTGTGAATCCCTCGATCGGTTTCCCATCGATATCCTGGAATTCGACGTGAATCGCGCCTGCCGCCGAGGTGGAAAAGTTCAGCTGCAACTCCCCACCCGCGAAGATTAGCGGTTTGGTCAACAGACTCCCCCCTTTCCAACCGGCGGACACCGAGACAAACCCGTCTAACCGCAGTGTGTATCGGCGGAGCGCATTTCCGTCACCATGCCAGGATCCCTCGCTGGCATACAGCGACAATTCGTTCGGTGCTCCAGATAGGGAAGACCGGGTTTCCATGGCCTGCCAAGCGATGAATTGGTGGCCGTACAACCATGTCGAAGGACGCTCAGGGCCGGGGCGGAGAAACGCTTCGTTCCAACGGTCGAAATGGACGCCGTCGCGACTGGCCATGAGTAATCCTTCCGTAAGCGATGTCCCGTAACGCAAATGGGCCGCGGCGCGAGCTTCGCGACGCTCCAATTCGGGTAATGCCCGCATCGATGGCGACCAACCTCTTTCGACATAGCGGGTCGGAAAACCGATCAGGAGATGTGGAGCTCGAAAGTAGGGAGCGATTTGGTTGGTATAGAGATGTTCGACGGGTGAATCCTCATACGTCAGATCTGCTTCATTGTCCCAGTCCAGAAAATCCATGGATGTGGCCGTGCGGATGGCCCGGAAGCCGGCCGGTTTCCAGACCTTGGCGGTGGTGACCCCTTTCGTGAACGTGCGAAAATAGGCGCGATAGACTTTTGCCGTGGGATCCCAGAAGGCAAGGTTTTGAGAATCGAAGGCTCCTTCCGTCACGACCGGTTCTTCGCGCATCAGCGACCAGTGGATTCCGTCTGGCGACTGAAACGCAAATAGTCCCCCTTCGGAAGCGATGCCGCCTAACGCTTTGAATCTTGATTCTGGCGGGCAATCGGGGTTCTGATCGAGAAACGGAGCAAAGTTGTGTGTTCCCAAACCGGTGAGGATAATGTTGTTCTGCTTAGAGCCTTTAAATTCATGAAGTCCCAATTCGGGCTTGGTGAAGGTGACCCCGTCCCGGCTTTCAGCGTAGCAGTAGACCTGAGGGCCGACTTTGAGTTTTCCGTCTACGACCCCAAGTTTTGACCCGCGGTAGTAGAGGCGATACAGGTCGCCGTCACGGATGACACTGTGATAGCCGCTTCCCGCTCCCTCCCACGGGGCGTTATGCTCGATGGCGATGTTCTGAGGCACTGGATTGTGGATCTGCCGTTCCGCTTTGTCGAGCCGTTCAATGAGATGCGTGTCCACAAAGAGTTCGCGACGCGAGCCGATGTCGATTGGTTCGATGCCAGGCAAAGGCAATGTATTTGTCAGCAGCAGGAGAGTAATCAGAAATGCCGTCTTCATCAAAATACCTCACAGTTGGATGGTCGAAATCGGTGCACAATGAGATTCGGCAATACCAAACATCAAGCAGGTGGATGCGGCCGGTATCCGTCAACTCGCTGGCAGCGAATTTTCATTTCTACCGTGAGCTTCTGGCCACAATCAAGAAATTACCGATGTTCTCGGGGCGATTTCTCGACAAAAGCGAATTCCGTAACTCTAACCTCTGAACGGAACCTTACCCGCTTGAAGGCTTTTCTGTTCTGTCACGGGTCCGATTGACCGATGACAGTTGCGTGAATTCCGTAACCTGCGTCGGTCGATGAAACCTGGTCGTTTTGTGCAATTCCCGTTTCCAACCGCGGCTCGTATTCCTCTGTCTTTTTATAGCCGGAGACCGTCCTAACGACTTCGACAAGAATAAAAAACAGATTCATTCTTGTCATGAACCTCACCTTGCAACGATCTTGTTTCTCATAAACGCTCCTGCGCCCGTTTCTTTTGCCCTGCGGATGCCGCGCTGTCTTCTATGACTCGCTGGTACAATTTCTCCGCTTCCGCCATTCGTGCCGCCGCTGATAGCGTCTCCGCCTTTGCCAGCAGCATCTCGTACAGCCAATATCCCCGCTGGTTCTCGAAGTCCACGACTTGGAATGTGTCGAGGGCCTCGTTAAATCGTTTCTGCTTCGTCATAATCGCCGCGAGTCGCTGCACCGAACGGAACTCGTCCGCCCCACCGATACTGGTTTTTCCCGCCAGATTCTCTCGATACAGTGCGACCGCTTTCGACTCGGATTCGAGCAGTTGCTCGTAAACATCCGCCAGCATCGTGCGAGTCATGAGCTTCTTCCGCGAGTCCGGCTCATAAGTCAGAGCCCGCTGCAGATCGCGTTCCGCCTCCGCGCCCTGCTTCAGAAAGTTGTACGCACGCCCGAGGTCGAACGATCCGGCCGCGATCTCCCAGAAGGGCCACGCCTCAATCGGCTCACTCCCAAACTGTCTGGCGATCTCGCTCCACTTTCGCTGCGCGGAGAGTATCTGCATCCGTGTCGTTTTCTGGACCGCCTCGATTGAGATCTCTGCAGCAAACTTTTCCGCTTGCTCGAAATTATCCAAGCTGGCGGCACACACCGCCGCGAAACGTAGTGCGTCGGACGACTGGAACTCGGTCGCCTTCTCGCACTGTGCCAATTGGAGATACGCCTCCAATGCGTCCTTCCACTTGCGTGAACGCATCAAATTCTCCGCGGCCTGTCGCTCGATGACATAACCCGTTACCGTCGGATCCGAGTCGAATCGGTGCGAGTTCCCCGCAAAGAAGTGCGCGAACTTCATCGGCACGTGGAACTCCCCGCTCCCCGTCGGTGAGAAAGCAGAGAACTCCGCCCCGTTTTCGCGTATCCGCTGCCGACAGACGTTGACGAACCAGGGCAGACTCTGCGTCGGCTTGCGTCCCACAACCTGATGCAAGGGGTCGTTCGCGTCGTCCGTGATCGGCAAGCGAATCTCGACCGACCAGTAATCGTCGGCGATGTGCGTGGCGACCTCTGCCCCAGACGACCAGTTGAACCACTGGTTCTTGGGCGCCCCCCGGTCGAGCTCCACCAGAGCCCCCGCAGGATTGATCGCCAACTTGTAGTAACTGTGCGAGTTCGTCGCGAGTTCGATTTCCACCGCGTCGCCGTACCACAACGCCTGGTCGCCATCCTTCTGCGAGGTGACGTTCAGAGCCTCGCCCGGTTTCTCTTCGCAGCGAATCCCAAAATACAGGTCGTTCCCAATCCACTCCGCCATGAAACTCGTCCCAAATGTTGCCTGTCGCCCGGTTTGAAGTTCCCGCAATCGTCCCGTCGAAGACGTCGGGATCTTCACCCACGGTCCGTCGTCCAGCTTGCCGTCGACGACGATCTTCCCGCGTCGGTCCGCTCCACTCACCAGCCGCAAGGTTGGGACTGGACCTCGCTTCTGTGCCAGTTGCCTCGCCTTGTTCCGCAATCCGTTCAGGTAATTGTCGATCAGTTGGATCCTCTGCCCGTAAATCGAATCTGAGGACGACGCCACTTTTGCAG
Source organism: Planctomycetaceae bacterium (assembly GCA_029243145.1). Taxonomy (GTDB): domain Bacteria; phylum Planctomycetota; class Planctomycetia; order Planctomycetales; family Planctomycetaceae; genus JABURQ01. Next base: position 5,396 of record JAQWSQ010000032.1, read on the forward strand.
TTGTGAACAGCTCCAGCGCCCTGCTCGCTTTTGTCTCGTCTTTCTCCATCTCCCGCCAGTTGGTTTCGCAGTAGGAGAAGAACTCCCCCATCGCGGGAGCTGCGGGGCCGTAGAACTTGGTTACATACTCGTCGAACAGTCTCGAGGCATCCTGATCCGTCCCGCCCCAGTACATCCGCGCGGTGAAGTAGATCAGAAAATGGTTGTAGCCGATCGCGTCGTCGCTGAAATCCATCGAGAGCCAGATGTCCTCCCCCCGCGACTGCCCCTTCGTCTCGTTGATGCTCTCCCCCAAGACAGCCGGCATGTACGCGGGCAGATAAAAGCCCCGAGCCGTGAACGGGTAGTTCTCAAAAATCTCCAAGGGGCTGTCTGTCTTTTCCTGCCATTCTCGGCGCAACCGCTGCAGGTTCTTCCGATCGGCTGAAGTGGGACGCCGTCCACCCACGATGATCACCTGTACGTTCGGCTCGAGCTTATCGATGTTCGATGGAGGCTCGGTATAGACGCCGTAGGCACAGTTGGAAATCCGTTTGTCGGGATGCGTCTTGCGGACCTCCTTCGCCACGCGGTTCACGAAATCCCACACATAGTTGGAAAGCTTCCCCCGCTGTCCCAAGTCGGCAGACTCCTTCCCTGCACATTGATCGCACTGGCAGATCGCGGTGTATCCGTCGGGAGGCATGATCGAGACCACGTCCATGTCGAAGTGATCGAACTGCACACGCGCGAACTCCACCGCCTCGCGAAACAGTTCTTCGTTCGAGTAGCACAGCTGGTTGTTCTTCACGTTCGGATCATTGTGCCGCTTCCCTCCGTACAGTGCGAACCACTCCGGATGATGCGTCAGCGTCGACTCGTTGTCCGTCATCCCGTGCAAGCCGTGAGCCGCCTGCCGTCCGTAAGGCTGACGCACACCCAGACGGAAGCCCCACATCATCACGTCCCGCCCATAAACGGACGCACGGAAATTCAGAATCCGCATCGGAAAGTCCGGCGTCACGGTCTTGTCAATTTCGGGCAGAGAAATCGACGCTCGCTTCGGAACGATCTCGCCGATATCGCCCGGCATGTACCACCGCACGCCCAAGTCGCGGAGGAACCCGCAGACCGCGTTGAACGACCCCCGCTCATCGTAGGTCCACACGTTGACATTCCCATCCTCATCGACATCCCGCTGGTCCGGCGTCCCGAACAACGCATTCGGCCCCGAATAATGCTTATGCAACTGGCTGTGCATGTATCCCCACTGATGCCCGGTGATCGCGTTCCACTCCCTCTGCATGTTCCCGCTGCGAATATCCTGATACCCCCGTGGCCACGGCTCGATCGGTGTGAACTCCGTATCGTCCCCCAGAAACGCCAGCCAATCCTCCCCCGAGACCAGCCGGTACGCCCCGTACTTGAGCCCGCACGGCGTCAGTCCCAACTTGTCCGTCGCTTTACTTCTTCCCACGAACAGCGCGACTGCCTCCCCGCCCGGCTTCTCCCGAATAGGAAGTTCCACCCCAGTGATCTTCTGGAAATACGTTTGCAGCTCCCTCGCCGCGAGTCTCTGTGTCCGTGTTGGCTCGGCTCCGACAACAATCTCCGCTTTTGGATGCCCGTCATCGATAAGAAATTTCTCTGCCCCTACCGCGGAAAGAGAGAAACACAGAAGAGCCGAAAGGATGAGAAAAAAAGGAATGCGAGTCATGGCAAGGCTTTAAAGAGAGAGTGTGGAGAACGGTCAGTGGACAACCACCGCTGGGAGGGATGAATGAATAGTAAACTACAGAGGGGAGAGATTGCCTCAGGATTTAGTTGATTGCAGGCGCGTGTATCGCCGATTTCGCAGATGCGACCAACGAGTGAAAGTCGAGGAATTCCCGACACGAGTGGGGATTGATGGTATCCCCGACAGGTCGGCCCCGCAAGATTTTTTACGGATAGGCGACTGCATCCCTCAACCCTTTCGGTGAAGGCCCCCAGCGCCGGTTGAGGGTTTCCCCGTTCTGTCACAGGGCCGAAAGACCGGTGTCGCGAAGCGAATATCCGTAACTGCGTCCGGGCGATGAAACCGGGTGGAGTTGGCCGTTCGAATCGCACAGAAAATACAGCCGTTATGTGAATCCTGGCAGAGAACACGACAATGCCGGACACAATTGTGTCTGAGTATCACCGAATGGAATCCCACTTCGCCCGAGTTTCGACACTGCAATCCAATCGACCCTCTGGTCAATCACGGATTTGGATGTCTGCTGAGAATTTTGACCTTACGCGATTGATCCATCCGGCAAGGCACAATAGCAGCAGTTGCCAGGGTTGGAAGAGGGAATTCATGGATCACCACAAGTTGAATCAGGATGTCTGAACAGCTTCCGGGCGTTTTGATGCGAAATCAAGTGGCTGATCGGGAGGAAAGAATGGAGATGTAATCCCACTCTTGAAGAGGAGTTAAGGTTCGGCTGAGTTTTTTGACCCTACGGTGTTCCAGATTTTTTGACATTACGGCGTTTTATTGTCATCACCATTCGGTGTCTGCATATGTTCTTGTTCCACACCACGATTTCAAGCCTTGCAACGTCAGCATACTTGTCATGCAATAATCGCCTCGATCGGATGACCGTAATCAAGTTCGAGGCGCTTCTGACCGGGGATTTCCATCTTGTGTGAGTCGAGTCCGAGCTGTTTCAGCAGAGTGGCGTGTACGTCGGTGACGTAGTGTGGATTCTCGACCGCGTGGTATCCGATCTCGTCGGTTGCTCCATGGGCGATCCCCCTTTTCAGACCGCCGCCCGCCATCCAGATGCTGAAGCCGTGGGGATGATGGTCGCGTCCGTTGGAACCCTGCGAACCGGGAGTGCGTCCAAATTCCGTGGCAAACACAAGCAGCGTCTCGTCGAATAACCCGCGCTGTTTCAGGTCTTTGATCAATCCGGCGACGGGGCGGTCGACCTGCATCGCCAACTCGGAGTGCCGGGCTTTCAGGTTGGAGTGCTGGTCCCAAGCCCCGGCTGCTCCCGAACCGTGCTGGATCTGGATAAAACGGACTCCCCGTTCCACGAACCGCCGAGCGGCCAGCAATTGTTCCCCGAACGGCCGGGTTTCCTTCTGATCGAAACCGTAGAGATTCTGCGTCTCGGGAGTTTCTTCACTGAAATCGATCACACCCGGTACTGCGGTCTGCATGCGGAAGGCAAGTTCGTAGGATTTGATCCGGGCTTCGAGTGCTGCATCGTGTGGATAGTCTTCTTTCGTCAGCTTATTGAGGCGATTGATCAAGTCGAAGCCGAGCCGCTGTTCGTCGCGAGTGATGTCTCCTTCGGGCTTGGCGAAATCGAGCGGATTGCTCTGATCGACCTTCAGCGCCACTGAGTCATATGCCGGACCGAGGTAGTGTCCGTCCCGCTTGTCGAAGAAACGAGGCCCCATGCTGATGAACTGCGGCAGGTTCTCATTAAGTGTTCCCAATCCCCACGTGATCCAAGCACCGATTGTCGGCACGCGTGGATCGAGCATGTGCCGCCCGGAGTGAAATTGCACCTGAGCGCCGTGATTGTCGTCAGTGGTCCACATTGAGCGGATGATCGAGATGTCATCTACAACCGAACCGATATGCGGGAACCAGTCGCTAATCTCGATGCCGCTGTCACCATGTTTTTTGAACCCAACCTGCAGCGGATAGATTTTATTCCGCTGCTGTCCGTTGGCGTCGTTGACGACCACGACGCGGACTTTTTTCAGTTTTTCCGGATCCTGCACGCTCGCGAAGGGTGAATCAGAAATCGATATGCCCGCGTATTGCGTCAGCGCGGGTTTCGGGTCGAATGACTCCATGTGGCTGACCCCGCCGCGCATGAACATCCAGATCACGTTTTTTGCTTTGGGAGCAAAATGCGGAAGACCGTTGGGGGGGCTCCACTCACTCACAGGTTCTTTACCGAATCCTTCCCGCTGCAACATGGCGTGCAGTGCCAAGGACCCGAATCCGGAAGCCGATTGATTCAGAAAATGTCGTCGATCCATGATTTATTTACCGGATTGTGATGAAATCATTGTGGTTGAACAGGCTATGCACAAGGCGTGCACGAATACGGATTTTCAACTGTTCGGCGGGGAACTGATCGGATTTCGCGAGGAGTGCCGTCAAGGTTTGACAATATCGGTCGCACTCGGCCAATTCCGCTGCACTTGCCTTTCGTCCCAGCAGCAATTCGAATGCGATTGCGGTGAACTGGTTGTGGTCAGCCTCAGAGTTCCGTTCGGAAATCTGCTGAGCGATCTGAGTGGCTGTGTTCAGTGACAACTCACTGTTCGAGAGTGCCAGCGCCTGCTGCGGGACAATGCTTTCGCTACGGCGGTAACATTGCAGCAGGTCGGCGTCGTCGAACATGGTCAGGAATTTGTCCTGATCGTCGCGGGAGTGTCTAAAGTAAATACTGCGGCGGTTGCTCTTGTTGCCGACGTCGAGCGAGGGGCCTCCCATCGTCAGGTCGAGCCGCCCTGCGAGTTGCAACAGGCAATCGCGAATGACTTGCGATTCCATGCGACGGGTATTCATTCGCCAGTAGAAGTGATTATTGGGATCGCGCGCGAGCGTCTTGGAATCGGCGTCGAGCGTTGACGAACTCAACTGGTATGTTTCAGAGGTCACGATCAGGCGATGCAGATACTTGAAACTCCAGCCGGACTCTATGAATTCCGCGGCGAGGTAATCGAGAAGTTGCCGGTGTTCGGGCGTTTTGGCACGCAGCCCGAAATCGAACACTGATTCGACCAGCGGTTCGCCGAAATGTCGCATCCAGACATGGTTGACGGCCACGCGGGCAGTCAAGGGGTTGTCGCGGGATGTCATCCACTTCGCGACCGAGAGACGCCGGCCTGTGCTGAAGGATGAATAGACCGGTGGATAATCGGGCTCCTTGTGAGCCGGTGTTTCCAACGCTTTGAAGGATGTCCGTAGACTTTCGTAGGTGCCTTCGCCCTTCTTTGCGGCGTCCAGTTTCTGCTGGGCCTGTTTCCGTTTGTTGTCTGCCGCTTTCTGTAGATTGGTATCAGCACCGGCAGCGAGTTTTTCGAGGTCCGCATCGGCAAACAGTCGTTCTGCCTCCGCGACCGAGGCCTGCTGAGTCAGTTCGTCAACGTTTGCGGTTGATGGATTCAGGTACCGGGCTTCATCTGCAGCAATCGTTGCCTGCAGAGAATTCCATCGGGATTTCGCCAATATTAGATTCGCCGCGGCCAGCTTGGCTTGTTGTTCGGGATTCTGAGGAGTCGCAGTCCCCTTGTTGCCAGCAGCAGTCAGTTTCATATCGGTTGGCAAGGTACGAATCCCGATCGAGTCAAATGCCACCGTGGCATCAAATCCGGAAAGGGACAGTGTCCCGTCCGGATGTCGGTCCGGTAAGTGATACGCCAGGACGAATTCTCCGTCCCACCAGACGTTGACCAGCTGGTCGCGGACGGCAAACTTCAGTTGGTAACTCTTTCCGACTTCGACATCCTTTCTGACTGCACCTGCGGACGGATACGTGTTCTTCCCATTACGCGTTATGGCCACCTGAATCTTCGAGCCCGCCGCATAGGCGCTGGAGTACACGAAGTTCTCATACTGACCGCCATCCGATTCGTCGAAGCGAAACGTGACTGACTTGTAAGTGGTTCCACCTGTCGTCGTGTAGCTGCAGGTGACCTCAAAATTTTGCGGCATCGGTTGTTTGAACCGGATGACTTCTTTGTCTCGTGTGGGCGTGGTCCGTCGCAGCGTGCCTTTGTGGTATTCCCAGTTGTCTCCGACGAGTTCCCAGGCATCGGGATTAGGTTTGTCAAAATCATCTGAGAAGTCGAATGATTGTTGTTTGGCGACGACAGGCTCCGGTTTTTTCAACTGTGCACCGCGCCACTGGGCCAGTTCCTCTTGAGCCTTCAACAGCTTGCTTTCTGCTTGTCTGATTGTATCGCGAGCTGCCTGCAGATGGTCTTGTTGAACGTGGTCCCTCACGACGGGAGCATACGCTTCGGTGGGAAGAGAAACCGGTCGGACGTCAGGCTGGAAGTCCGCAAACAGCGCCGGTACGCGTGGCTCGATTTTTGTGACTTTGTCGAGATTCTTGGGATCCCCGCGACGATGTAGATAGGTCGGTACGTCGATATGGTCGTCGAACACGCGCGGCAGACCGTCTTTTTCGAAATCGATGGCTCCCGGGACGGGATCGAGACGCACCTGGTGCGGTTCGAAGACCGCACGGAAATTGTAGTAATCGACTTGAGAAATCGGATCGTACTTGTGGTCGTGGCATTTCGCGCAGTTCAGCGTCAGGCCGAGAAAGGCTTTGCCGGTATGTTCGATCGTGCTGTCGAGCCAGGTTGTCCGGTTGAAGAGATAATAGTTACGGGCGAGGAAGCCAGTTCCCGCGATTGCATCCGGATCGTTCGGTGCCAGTTCGTCTCCGGCGAGCATTTCCTGGATCATCCTGTCGTAGCTTTTGTCGGTGTTCAGGGAATTCACGATCCAGTCCCGCCAATGCCAGATGTGCTTCTGGCTGTTCCGCAACTGAGCTCCCAAGCCGTACCAGTCCGAGTAACGCCAGATGTCCATCCAGTGTCGACCCCACCGTTCGCCGTATTGCGGACTTGAGAGCAATTCGTCTACGATCAACGGCCAAGGCCGCTCGTCGTGCAACTGTTCGAGGGTGGGCGCCAGACCGATCAAGTCGAGATACAGCCTACGGATCAGAATCGAACGATCAACCGGTGGTTGCGTTTTCAGTCCCAGTTCCAAACGTTTGGCCGCCAGAAACGCGTCGACCGGATGGATCGTGTCGTCGTTGCGGAACGATTCCGGCAGTGGCGGTTTCTCGATCTGCTGGAACGCCCAGTGTTCGGTGGGAGCTTGGGGAATCTCTTCGTCCGGAGCGACCGCCCCTTCTGTGATCCAGCGTTTGATCAGATCGATTTCTTTTGGTTTGAGCGAGGCCCCTTCATCCGCCGGAGGCATCCGCGTGAATTCATCACCCGTAATGCGTCCCAGGATCAGACTCTCGTCGGTTTTTGCGGGAACGATCGCCGGTCCGCTGTCTCCACCTTTGAGCATCAGCGTGCGGGTTTCGAGACGCAATTTGGCTTCCTGCTTGAGCACTCCGTGGCAAGAATAACACTTCGCCTGCAACAAAGGTTTGATCTGCTTGAGATAATTGACCGGTTCATCCGCCACCACTGGTTGTGGACACAACCAGCCCGTCAGGCACGCAAGATACAGCAACGGACAAGTGAGGAATCGATTCATCATGACGGAGTGAAGTTTCATGGGCGGCGATGCAATGCGGATACGATTCTACCTTAATATCCGTCAATCGATATGTCCAACAATCTTTATTAATAAATCATTGTGACGTTTCAGCATTATGCATCCTTGGAGTCCGGCAAGTTGATCAGCAGTCGGGCTCCCGCATCTGCGACTTGCTCCAACCTTGAGAATCGAAAGGCATAAAGAGCTGGAAGGCTTAGACTTGCCCAGAAAAGATATACTTCGCACCGACCAGCCGAAACGAAGAAGACTCTGGATGAGTGAAAATCCAGTATCCAAGTCATATGGTCGTCATGGCGTGGATATGCATAATGATCCGAGAAGCGACTGAAATCGCAAGGATAATGTTATCTTCCTTCGCCACAATAGGTAAGATAAAACAACATCAATCTCACCTGAGCGATTCCAGAATCCATCGGAGAACTAGAGGAGTAAAGCTGGGGTCTCTTTTCATGCAGTGTAATTGACCGGTCTTTTCATGAAAGAAAGACGTTTCCGTGTTAACGCTTTATCATCAAAAATCGGTGACGCATTGCGATGGGATTTCGCGTCGGAATTGTCTGCGAGTGGGGTCACTTGGCTTGGGAGGATTGACGCTCTCAAGTTTGCTGAAGGCAGAAGCGAGGCGTGTGGAAAGTCGCGACAGATCGGTCGTGATAATCTATTTGCCCGGCGGTCCGACACAGCATGAAACTTTTGATCCCAAGCCGCATGCACCGGCTGAAATTCGAGGCTCATTTCGTCCCATTCAAACACGAATTCCTGGGACTCAGTTCTGTGAACTGCTGCCGAAACTTTCCGCCACCGCAGACAAATTCTCGGTCGTCCGAACATTGGTAGGCATGGAGAATCGTCACGAGTCGTTTCAATGTTACACGGGGCGTCCTGGTGGTCGAAGTGAAGACAACGAACCTGGTGGGGGCTGGCCCACGTTTGGCTCCCTGGTTTCCAAGTTGTTGGGGCCGGGTGTGAACGGAACAATTCCGTACATCGACGCCTCACCGAAGATGAACTATCCGCCTTATAACAACAATGGGATTCATTTGCAGGGGAAGCCGTCATGGCCGGGATTCACGGGATATGAACACGTTCCGTTCATTGTTGAAGGCGAAGTACGGTCGAATCTTGTGCTGAATGGCATTGATCTTTCACGGCTGGAGAATCGTCGCGAACTCCTGTCAACTTTGGGAAGAATCGAGCAACAGATCGAAACTGGAGGGATGGACGATTATCAGCAACAGGCATTTGAAATGCTGACATCAAACGGCCTTGCTGAAGCACTTGATTTGGAGAAAGAACCTCAAGCGACACGTGATCTCTATGGTCAAGTGCAATTAACCGATCCCAGTTTTGGCGGTGCTCCGCAAAATCCTCAACATCTATTGCTCACGCGTCGTTTAATTGAAGCAGGAGTTCGTTGTGTGAGTGTCGCTTTCGGGGCTTGGGATTGGCATGCAAATCGGGAAGGATCGATCGAATACCTTTCGAAAAAATATCTCCCGGTATTTGATCACGCACTTTCGGTATTTTTGCAGGATTTGGATGAACGAGGTTTACTTGAAACAACCACTGTAATCGTCTGGGGAGAATTTGGGCGAACGCCTCGAATTAACGCCAAGGGAGGACGCGATCATTGGCCAGGGACACAATCTGTGCTTGTTGCCGGCGGTGGAATTCAGGGAGGAAGGATCGTCGGTGAATCCGACCGGGTCGGTGGCATTCCCAGTGAGCGGCCTGTTCATGTTCAGGAACTCTTCGCCACGCTCTATCGCAATCTCGGAATCGATACAACTCATGCAACAGTGTCGGATCTCAATGGTCGCCCCCAATACCTGGTCGATGAGAATCGTCAGCCGGTTCGTGAACTCTACTCATAGCCGGTTGAGCTTGCTCAGTTTGAAGATGGATTTCGTGGACCTAAATCGCTGTGAATGCGGAGTTTGACCTCGAAAACTTTTGTTGAACCGGAGGGGAGACGAAGTCTTGCTATCCAATCGATTTACGTGGATCAACGAAGAGCCAACTGATGGCCCCCAGTAAGTAGATCGCAGCGAACACCAACAGAACCAGCGTCCAGTCGGCTGTTTTATCAAACAGTTCGGCCACTAAAATAGGACATGCCGCCGCCGCGAGATTCCCCATCATGTTCATCAAACCGAATACTTGGGGAACGTGCTTTCCTCCAAGGTCGATTGCTGCGGAATAAGCACTGGGGCCTACCAATGCTGCGAACAGTGCCCCCAATGCCAACAGAGTGACAGCGAGAAGAGTGCTTTCCACAAACCACGCTGCGAGAATGAGTAGTGCGCAGCCTGTCAAAAAAGTGACACCAACTCCACTCCGACTCATCCTCAAACTTTTCGTTTGCTTCCAAATCCGGTCGGTTAACAGTCCTCCGCAGAGTGCGCCGGCCATTGTTCCGCTGAACACCAAGGCTTGTAAGTATCCTGAATCCTCCACGGAAACACCCCGAGTTTCCTGCAGGAAGGTCGGGAACCAACTTGCGAAAAACATATATCCCGACGCCCGACACATCTGCTGTACGCACAAAAACCAGATTGCCGGTTGCGTGAGAATCGCTTTCCAGGGTATTTTTTCAACGGTTGATGAAGACGTGTTGTCTTTTTTTTGTGGTACGACAACTTGATGTTCCGTGATCAAGGCAAGCTCAGATTTATTCACCAATGACGATTCTGCCGGATTATCTCGAAATCTCTTCCAAAAGACCATCGCCCACAAAAAACCTGGAATCGCATAAACCACAAATGCCCATCGCCAGTCAACCATTAGGATAAATGGTCCCGTAATCAAACTGGCGGTAATCGCCCCAACTTGCATTCCCATCGAGAGAACGCCGCACGAAAATGATCGTCGTGCCAATGGAATCCATTGTGAAATCGAGAGACACGATGCGGGAAACGTTCCGGCCTGGGCGGCTCCCATCGTTAATTGAGCGGCCAAAAGGAGCCAGAGTCCGGGGGCGACCCCAATCATTAAAGCCGCGATCGACCAGGCTGTCGCAAAGAGGGTCAAAGCGAAACGTGTCCCGCGTTTTTGAGCCAGAGTTCCACTCGGAACCTGAAGAATGGCGTAACTCCAGAAGAATGTTCCCATGAACCAGCCCGACTGTTGTAAGCTGAGATCGAGGTCATTGCGGATCGTGCTCTCCGCGACTCCGACCGCATTTCGGGTGAGATACGCAACGGCGGCAGCCAGTGTCAAGAGGCCAAGAACAGAGTATCGTCCTTTCGTGGGGGAGGAGTTGTCTTTGCCGCTTGAGGAAGCGGTTTCTAAATTGTTCATACAGGGACAGTCCTGATCTCGTTTTATTGAGAAGAAAGAGTGGTCATGAGTCTGTCGAAGAGTCGATCAACTTCCGCACGCGTTTCCTCATCGAGACTCCAGGCATAAGGTTCGCGTCGTTTCGCAGAGCTGAAGATCCCTCGTTTGATCAACAGGTATTTTTCAATCGCAAGAAAACCATCCAACCCCGCCTGAAGCTGCAACGCCACGATCCCCGTCAAGGGACCGGCAATCTGATACGCTGCCTCGTCGTCTCCGGCTTCCATTGCATTCCAGATGGATACGATTCCGTCCAGAAGATCAACGGCAGGCATGGTTCCGATGACACCGCGACGGTAGGCATCGATCAGATAGATCCCTCCCGAACCGTCAAACATTTGTGCCTTTCCTTGACTCATTTCCCGCAGTTCCGACAGATAGGGCCCGATAGGATTCCCTTCAGGCTTAAAGAGAATTTTTTCCGGACCAAACTCATCGAGAAGTCGAACAGAAAAATCCGTCGTCAGAGGTTCTCCCACGTAAGAAGAAGCATCCTGAACAATGACGGGCAGATCAACTTCCTTTGCCAAACTACGAAAATAGGTCGCAAGAGCCTCTTCCGGTAATGCTGTGGTGATCGGTGGGATCGCCATCAATGCGTGACATCCCCCTTCTTCGGCATCGTGTGCGAATTGCAAAGTTTGCTTCAAACTCTCCGCACCGACACTTGCAATCACTGGACCGCGTCCCCCAGTAATTTCAACGACGAGTCGGTGCAACTGCATCCGCTCTTCAGTTGTCAATCTGAGTATTTCCGACACCATCGCACAACACACACCATGAGCACCCGTTTCAAAGACCCAATCGATTTCTCGAACCAAGTCTTCAACCAGAAATTCATCTTCACTATTGAATGGGGTCTGAAGTACGGGTAAGACCCCGGCAATCGGGTGGGTCATAAAATTCTCCAAGCTTTCACAACATTGCGGTCTAGGATGGGTCAGCCAATTTCTGATTTCGTAAGGAGTCCCTGCAAAGTTGCCACCATCCCCTCCAGAAGACGTTCGAGACCTCCTCTGGCAAAAGGTGTTTGCCAGACTTGATAGAGATTTCTATCATACAGTTCTGCAGGGGGGAGATATCCGATCGAACCGTTCATCAGATTCAGGCAGGCCACAGGATAATCGGCGAATTGCAAACGTATCTCCTGTTGCAGCCAGGAATACGATTCGCAGCAGGAACCGACCAGAAACGAATCCCCAAGTCGCCAAGCAGTGACATCGAGCGCAAATGTCGAACCATCACCCAAAACACGTCGGATGTCTCTTTTTCGACGGAGTCTTTCTGCGAGTGCGCGGTCTTCGCAAGTCTGATATTCCCGATCTAGCTCATCCGCAGTGGGCCAATCTTTGAGGTCCAGTTTCTGAATGGTTGTTGTGGCATCCAAAGAGACGGAAACCGTGACCGGCTGTTCTTTCCAGACTGCGAGGGGAGCCCCCGACTCCATCGCCCCAGTGAAAACCAACTCAGTTGCGGGAGAGTTCATGTCATACAATGTGGCCAAAGCGGCGTAGGCCAATTGTTTTCCATGTCGTTCGGGAACTTCTGTGTCACCGACATATTGCAACTTTGGGGCTAATTCTCCCGAAACACCTTGCAGGAAAAACGCGGGCACGCCAGTGGTGTCTGAGATCACTTGTCGCATTGCTCCGGGAAAGTCAGGAGAGATCGCCTGATTGTCCCACGCCAACGTGGTCGGATGACAGGCGTAGTTAACAATGATTCCTTTTAAAGCTCCTTCGTGATCTGAGATGCGCCCCACCAACAATGTTTCATCAGCAGAACCATCGGGATTGAACCCGCATAAAATCCGATCACTCTCGGGGTCGGGCAGATCACGATAGGCGGCCAGCTGACATCGCCCGGAATGCCACTCCAAAATAGCGGGTTCTGCCGCTGCTAAGGCCGCGCGCACTGATTGCACGGTTGCCGTAAAGACAGATTCCAACCATTCTTCAAGAATGTCGCTCCCGGGAAGGGACGGATCCGGAGTCATCAATGGTGACGCTGCGTGGGTGTGGCTCAATGCGAAGATTAATCGGTCGGCTTTCACACCAAGTTCGTTCAACAACCGTTTCTGGAACTCGCGAAACAGGCTGAGAGGCCGCCACCAACCAAGATCCGCATCGATCAGAATGACAGGTTCTCCACCAGACTGTTCGGACAAAGTGACCACAGAGAGTTTCAAACCAATATGAACCGAATCCGCCACATCATGCGTGGCAGCTCCCCAGTTGCGAGCATAAATTCCCTTCGGTGGAGTGATGTCGGTTTGAGCAAGACCAATCAATCCAGAAAATCCTTTGTGACGTCGACTCCGAACAGCATTGGCCATTGATTCAAACTCCATATTCTCAAACTGAAGGCAGCGGTCATGAAACACGAGTTTACGGGAGGAAATTTCTTACCAGTCTCCGACACTTCCATCCTGATAGAAGACGCGTTGAGGAAGTTCCTGCTCGAACGGATGTTTTTTGACTTCCTCTTCGTTGATTTCAATGCCGAGCCCCGGGTGTGTATTGGGACGCACAATTCTGCGAGAGAGATCAACTTCGAATCCTTCTGAAACAATTTCTTCACGCCAAGGCACATCGTTATGGACGGACTCACAAATCACATAGCTGGGTTGTGAAAAACCGAACTCCAAAGAGGCCGCGGTACTAATGGGGCCTTGAGGATTGTGTGGAGCCAGCGAGATGCGATGTGCGTCTGCCAAGGCAGCAATTCGACGCGCTTCGGTCAGTCCACCGCAGTGCGTCAAGTCGAGCTGGCAGACTTCACATCCGCGAACCGCGAACAAATCGCGAAAAGACGCCAGATGAGTGAGACGCTCACCGGTGGCAATCGGGGTGGAGACTGCTCGATTGATGGCCGCCAAACTCTCCGGATTCTCTGGCCAGCATGGTTCTTCCAGAAAATAAAGTCCGTAAGGTTCCAATGCCGTCGCAAACTTCATTCCCATCGCAGGAGAGGGTCGGGCGTGGCAATCCACCATGATATCGATATCGTCCCCCACCGCCTCACGCATTGCGGCCACACAAGCTTCCGCGGTCTTCACCGGTTTCAATCCCTCCAAAGGCATCGTAGGGGGGACTGCCATGGACTTGAATGCGGAAAAACCTTCTTCGACAGCTTTCAGGGCCAGCTGACTAAACTCTTTCGCTGAGTCGACGGGGGTCTCGTAGAAGCTTTCCAGTCGCCCTCCTCCCAGATGACTGTAGAGACGAATCTCATCTCGAACCGGCCCGCCCCAAAGCCGATGACAGGGAACGCCGTACGATTTACCGAGAAGATCCCACAAAGCAATATCGATGCCGGAAATTGCGGTCGAGCGGACAATGCCTGACCCATGCCAGAAATGTTGCCTCCACATCATCTGCCACAAATACTCGATGCGATGGGGATCCTCTCCAACTATCAGCTGCGACAAATCTTCGATGGCACCAACAACTCCACGTGTGTGCCATTCCAATGTCGCTTCTCCCCAACCAAAGAGACCTGGTTGGTTGGTCAGAACTTTAACGAACACCCAGTTTCTCATTCGGGCATGACATACGTAGGTTTCAATCGCGGTAATCTTGAGACGATGTTCGATTTGATCATTCCTGTGATGACGAAAATTGACCGACTAAGGATTCTGCTTGCATCGAATTGTAGCAACAGAAATTCCGGAAATCAGCAACTTGTCGTCTCTAATGTCTTGTTTGTCTGTGACATTTTGTTTTTTGAGAAAGAGACTCTCTCGAAATTGAATGTTCAACAAACCGTTCGCATTATGATCCAGAGTTGCCTAGAGACCCAAATAGGTCATGACTATGTTAGAATCGCTTGATCTTAGCCTGACTGTTCGATGAAATCTAAAAAGCAGAACTTCAGTGTTTGACCTAGAAGTCGAGGTGACTGATTTCTCTCAGCTTGTGAATGATCTGCTCGGTTGTGTAACGTACCTGAGGCATGCTACTGCTCCTTGATTCAAAACGATTCCAGTGAAAAGTCTACAACAAACTGGTACCGTTATAAGGGGGCAGGTCAGTCCTTTCGGAATATCTGAACCTGGGCGAACGATTCACCATTTGCTCCTTACGCGGCTTCGGTGCTTGCCTCAGCAATCTCGTGCTGATTTAATACATACTTGAACTTCGCGGCGCTGAGATCGCACGTCCGACAACACTGGTCATCAAATCAGCAGTGTGGCAAGTCTTGGTACGACGCAAAAAGAAACACAAAGCACGGTCCGCTATCTGGCCGTGATGTGAAGTGGGCTGCTGATTCCGGCGAACTGCATCCGGATGATCTTGTCTGGAAAACCGGCATAGAAGGACAATTACTTCGCAAAGCATCCAGAAGCTGACACTAACAAGGATGGCAATCTGACATGGCTAGAGTACAAGGCTTCTCGAGCCAAGTTCGATCCCGAGCCAACAAAAATAAACAGCAGGAGAAGAAATGAATCAGCGTTCAATTGAGATCTCAGTAGTTTATTTCTGCTTGGCCACAATTCTTCTGAACGGATCTGTGGCACGGGCCGATGTCCGTCTACCGCGCCTCTTTGGCGACAATCTTGTCCTGCAGCAGCAGTCGAAGAACGCGGTTTGGGGATGGTCAGCGCCGGGAGAAATTATCACGATCAGTGCTAGCTGGGGGGCGACAGAATCTACGAAGGCCGATATTAAGGGGCGATGGAAGCTGTTTCTAGAGACCCCGTCCCACGCGATGGGTCAGTCATTGACCATTGCTGGAGATAACACGATCAAACTCTCCAACGTTGCGATTGGAGAAGTTTGGATCTGTGCTGGGCAGTCGAACATGGGGTGGTCGACAGGAAACTCATTTGAAGCAGAAAAAGAATCAGATGTTGACCTGCCAGGTTTTCGTATCTTCAAATCGCAGCGCGAACACTGGCATGAGCCATTGGAAGAATCTCGCGACCGGCTCCAGCAATGGAAGCCCTGCAACCCCCAATCTGCTGCCGAAACGTCTGCTGTGTCGTATTACTTTGGTAAAACTCTTCACCAACACCTCGGTGTTCCGGTAGGCATTATTGTTCAGGCGTATGCGGGAACTCCTATTGAAGGATGGATGCCGTGGGAAATTCAGAAGGATGACCCTCGTGCGGTCGAACAAAAATACGTTCTCGATCAAAATGCCGAGCGCATTATCAAACGGGGTGAAACCGTCGAGAAGGCTCTAGCCATGTTTAAAACGCAACTTGCTGAGTACGACACTCAGATTGATGCCGGTGAAACAATGAAGAACGCATTCAGGCAGTTGCAGCCACCGTTTATTACAAAACCGGCTTCGCTGGGCCATCAGTATCCGGCACATATCTTCAACGCAATGATCTATCCGGTTCGCCCCTATGGGATTCGCGGCATGATCTGGTATCAAGGCGAACGAAACTCAAAGAATGTCCCCCAGGCGGTTCATTACCGCAAACAAATGGCGAACCTTATTCACTACTACCGTAGTTCATGGCACGCACTTTCAGGTAGCAATGTTGATAAGAGTTTTCCCATTCAACTAACGCAACTACCGAGCTGGAATCCAATTCAAACGCAACCGGTCGAAGGTGACAAATCGCCATGGCCGGCTAATCGCGAATCGATGCGTTTGGTCAGTGACGAGATTGAGCACACCGGGTTGGTTGTTTCGATTGATACTGGTGATGAAATCGAGCTTCATCCCAAGAACAAGAAGCCACTTGGAATTCGTCATGCGCTGATCGCACTTCAGCAGACTTACGGACGAGACATCGTTGGCAGTGGCCCTCGTTACATTGGACACAAAATCGATGATCAATCAGTCATTCTCAAATTTCAATCCATTGGCTCTGGGCTGACGGCTGCGAGGCCTGGGAAGCTTGACGCATTTGCCATCGCTGGTGAAGATCGCAAATGGCATTGGGCACGCGGTGAGGTTCAGGGTGACACGGTCATTGTGTCTTCCGATGAGATCCCGATGCCAGTCGCAGTTCGATACGCTTGGGCCATGAATCCTTCGCAGCGAAACTTGCTCTACAATAAAGAAGGCCTGCCAGCTTCACCGTTCCGCACTGACACGTGGCCGTTGTTTCACCCCAGCGACAAGCTTATAGAAGTTGACAAACCTCAGAAACCAGACGGTTATCGAGCCATCGATTGGGATCGCCCTGTCATGGCTCAAGCTTCGTTGGTCGCTGAGGACTCGTCCGTGTCAAACGGCTTGGCACCTGAAATTACCGACCTCAATGCGGAAGATGTCTCCTATGCACTTGAAGCGAAACTGCCCGATCTAAAAGAGCCATATATCAATGCGACACCGGACAATCGAGAAGACGGAATCACCGTTGGTAAACTGGGCATGGACGGAGGGGACAAGGATGCGATCTTGAAGTTTGCGACAGAAAATTCGGAGGGCGAGCACGGTGAGGTTGACAGTTTCCTGCTGTCTTACAGAGGCAAGCTGTTGTTCGAGTCCTATTACCGTCGTGGTCGGATCAACTACCCACACTACCAGATGTCGATCACAAAGTCATACACGGCGATGGCCATAGGACGGGCTATTCAGTTGGGGTATTTGACGTTGGCTGACCTTGATAAACCCATTGTCAGCTTCCTGAAGGAACTCGATCAATCGCAACTTGCTCCCGGCGCAAGCAAAATCACGCTAGCCGAAGCCATGAATATGCGATCAGGAATTCGCCTCTCTTCTGAAAAGATCAAAGATCTGTTAACCGCACCGGAATCCTTTCAGGGGCAAGGGCAGATACAAGCCTATCTTCAACACACAACACCAATTCCAGAATCACCACGGGAGTTCAAGTACCAAGGCTCCGACCCATCGATAACAATGCAGGTTCTGGAAGCTGTCGTCCCTGGTTCGGCAAGAGAGTTCATTGCCTCAGAATTACTCGGCAAAATGGGAATCACCAGTTTCGCTTGGCAGAATGATGTCAGCGGCCTCCCCAAATCGGCAGCAGGTAGCAGCCTGCGCTCTCGGGATATGCTCAAGTGGGGGATGCTTGTATTGAATGAAGGGAAATGGAACGGGGAGCAGTTGATACCCGCCGAATACGTCCGGCGTGCCACCAGCAGAATTCACACCAATCGCCAAAATACGAGCTATGGCTATTTCTGGTGGCGACACAATATGGAAATGGGTGACCGAACTTTCGACTGCATCTCGGGACGCGGCGCGGGAGGACAATTCATTTTCATTCTCCCAGAATTGCAACTGATTGGTGTCATCACAGCACATAATAAAGGAATGGGAACATTGCTAAAAGATTTCCCCGAAAAGGTGGTTTCAGCATTTATCAAAGAATCCATCGATCTGAAAATTCGTCAACTTCCGGCAACGGTTCGCGATCAAACAAAGCTCTTGAATGTCGACTATCTCGTGTCATGTCCCAAAGAAGTTAAAGGAGACACGAAGCTGCCAATCCTGATATTTTTACACGGTGCAGGGGGACGAGGAACAAAGATTCAGAAGGTGAAGGGGATTGCCCGTCATGTAAAGGAGGGGCTTGAGACATTCGTTGATGAACCCTGTTTTTTCGTAGCCCCACAAGCAACCGTGGGAACAACTGACATTCCGGCAAGCTGGCTCCCAGAAGATTTGGACCGATTCCTTGCTCATCTCAAAGACACGTTGTCGATTGATGGGTCTCGTATTTATCTGACCGGTAACAGTATGGGTGGCTACGGCACTTGGGCATGGGCTGCACACTCTCCAGAGCAGTTTGCTGCCGTGGCTCCTGTTGTCGGGGGACTTGGGAAAGGCGGACCCAAGGACATTACTCGCGACCTTGACCGCTGGGCGGATAATCTTGCAACGATTCCTGTGTGGGCATTCCACGGAGCTAATGACAAAGTTGTTCCTGCTGATCGATCCAAGCAGATGGTCGAACTGATTCGTCAAAAGGGAGGGACACAAGCCCGGCTCACTATTTATCCTGAGGAAGGGCATGGAGCCAGCCAACAGGTCTACAATTCGCAAGAGTTCTTCAAATGGATGTTCACGAAGAAGAAAAAGACCAATGAGGAATAGGAAAGTCAAAGCGATATCTATGATTCATCACAACATTCCGGTCATCGCGAAGTTCCAGTTTTCGACCAGGCAGGCAATTTTGCGTCTGGTAGTTCAGTGCGACTGCTTGGACACAGGTGATGGTGATAGGGGAAGCCTCGAGTTACTGTTTGCGCAAGCAGAGTTGGAAAAGAAATAGCTGCTGTCGTTGGGATTCACCGAAACGCCCAACAAGTCTTCTGGTCACTAACTTGCCAGCGATTCACTCTCCCAGTCAACCCCCAACCACGGCTCGTTTTAGCAATTGAGCTTAATTTGAGTCGGGTCGAGGTTCGATGCAACTGCAAGTAACAGTTGATGCTGGTTCTAACGCCGGAATCGGAGCCGTTCGACAAATTCGCTTACTGAGTTTTAGGCCGTAGGGTCAAAAAACTCCGCCGAACTCCAAGGTGTTTTTTTCAAGAGATTTGCGACATTCACTATCTTGCCATCTCGGCTGGTTGATTTCACTGATTTCGGTCTGGAAACTGGTAACTATCCCTATCCAGCACTGTGGTCGAAACACCCATGAGCTTCATCCTACAGCCTTGGCCCATCATGCTCGCCATCCTCTGTGGGTTGGTCAACAAACGCCAGCAGCAGATTATCGAGTTCCAGAATGCTCAGATCGAAGCTTTGTTGGAGAAGCTCGGCGGGAAGGGTGTGTTGCTCATCGGTGCGCGTCGAGCAGTGAAAATACGCAGTTTCGGTGACCACTGCCCGTCGAGGTCGCCTGCATCTCGGCCGAGGTCGGCTCGTGAGGCATTCACAAATCCTGGTTTTCAAGGATCAAAGTCATCGTTCGAGTTTTTTGACAATACGGGATCGATTGTCTGCGTTTCGTGCCTTTGCACTCTGAAAGTCAGTCCGTGGTTCTCTTGACTGTTTTTAGTTTCGTTTCAGTTCGTACTTGGCGTTGGAAGACATCCAGTTCACGAAAGAATCTCTTTGATCACACGACCGTGGACGTCGGTCAGTCGGAAGTCTCGGCCCGCATACCGATACGTGAGTTGTTCATGGTCGAAGCCCAAGGTATGCAGAATCGTGGCATGCAGATCGTGAATGCTGGTGCGATTTTCGACCGCCTGGAAACCGAATTCGTCGGTCGCCCCGTAGGTGGTCCCTCCTTTGATGCCACCACCGGCCATCCACACGCTAAAACCCCAGTGGTTATGATCTCGCCCCAAGCCAGATTTACCGTCCCCCTTGATTTCCACCGTCGGCGTTCGTCCGAATTCTCCTCCCCAAATCACCAGCGTGTCCTCAAACAGGCCTCGTTGTTTTAAATCCGTTAAGAGCGCACCAATGGCAGGATCAAGTTGCCCTGCCAGCTTGCGATGATTGTCTTCGATGTTGGTATGGTTGTCCCACGGTTGACCGGCTCCGTGCCAAAGCTGTACGTAGCGGACGCCTCGTTCCAGCAGACGACGCGCCATCAATGTTTGTCGGCCGTGAACTCCTGTGCCGTACATTTCTTGCACGTGTTTCGGCTCATCAGAAAGATCGAACGCCTCGCTGGCTCCCATCTGCATGCGAAACGCCAGTTCGTAAGATTGGATGCGAGCTTCGAGACGGTCGTCGTCCCGAATCTCCGCGTGACGACGATTCCAGCGTTGCAGCAGTTGCAGTTGTCGGCGTTGTGCTTCGGTGGGGAGTTGACCGTGTTGAATATTCTCGATCAGTTTACCAACTTCTTTGTGTTGGGAATCGATGTAAGTTCCCTGATAGGCCCCGGGGAGGAAACCGGCTTGCCAGTTTTCGCTGTCCTTAATCGGCAGACCGCCGGGACACATCGCAATGAATCCCGGCAAGTTCTGATTCTCGCTGCCTAAACCGTACATCACCCACGCTCCTACACTAGGACGCGCCTGGACCGAATCGCCGCAGTTCATCAACATCAGCGACGGTTCGTGGTTGGGGACTTGAGCGTACATGGAACGGATGATCGCAATATCGTCGATGTGTTGCGCCGTGCGCGAGAAAATCTCACTGACGGGGATCCCCGATTCGCCGTACCTGCGAAACTTGAACGGAGACGGAAAGGCGGCTCCAGTTTTGCGTTCGGTCGTGAGAGTGTTGGCGAGTATCTTGCCAGCATGCTGTTCCAGGGCTGGTTTGTAGTCGAAGGTATCGACGTGAGAGGGACCACCGTTCAGAAAGAAATGAATCACGCGTTTGGCGCGTCCGGGGAACTGCGGCAACTTCGTCTCACCGACCGTTGTCGCGGCATTGGCCAGCGGGATGCTGTCTGAGTTTAAAAGGGCATTGAGTCCCAATGCACCGACTCCCAATGAGGAACGCTGTAACATGCGCCGGCGGCTGATCAGACTCGGGTCATTCTCGAAACGCATGATGTGGTTATCCGGTTTTCAGTCGATAAACATGAACTCGTTGGTGCACAATAGTGCCTGGGCCAGTTGTTCCCAAACGGTCAATTGGTTGATGGTATCGTGGGGAA
This sequence comes from Planctomycetaceae bacterium, assembly GCA_029243145.1. Lineage (GTDB taxonomy): Bacteria > Planctomycetota > Planctomycetia > Planctomycetales > Planctomycetaceae > JABURQ01. The sequence continues at coordinate 26,530 of JAQWSQ010000032.1, forward strand.
AGTCGTCTTCGGAATTCCAGCGAGTATCTCCCTCGATCTCTTCGAGAGTGATCTTCCACTGAAACTGGTCGCTGTTTAGTTTCTGATCGATATCCACAATGAAGTCGAGCGTTTCGCCTTGATTGACGCTGATCGTTTCGACATTCAGCTCTGTTGGTTGCTGGTGATTTTTCACTTGTTGCAGTAAACCCGTATTGGAACTCACGATGAAAGCACGTATTCCGTCACCTGCAGCCGACGGATTCAATAACGTCGATGAGAGCCGCAGTGTGAGATCGCGGGGAGCCGTCCAACGGCGAACGCAGGCGTGCTCGCGAGTGTTACCGGGATGTCCGCCCTCAGCGGTGAGTTGAACCCAACCCAGTTTTGCGTCCGGCCAGTTCGAACCTCCCTGCCAGGCTTGTCCGTTAAAATGAGGAAGTCGAGTAAACCCCGACGTTTTCTTATGAGATTCGTCAAAGGCTCCGTATCCGTACTGCCAGTCGGCGACGGTGGGCGCGATCGCCGGTTGATCGGGAGTCATCGCGACTTCGACAAATGCCAGTGCTTCTGCCAACTCTCCTCGCGAAGGATCTCGCTGGAAGGCCAAACGAAACATTGCGATGATGGTATGCTGCGGATCTGTGCGATCCCGTTGTACGACTTCCACCAGTGCCCTGACTCGCTCCAACACCAAAGGGTGATTCATCAGGAACAGCGATTGTTGCGGAACCGTCGTTTCGCTACGTCGTGGAATATGCAGGTCGGGATTGGCAAAGTCGAACACTCGCAAGGTGCTCGGCAAAAACTGGCGATCGATCAAGCCGTAGAGTGTCCGCCGCGTGGGATAAGGAGCCGCGAAGATTTTGCTGGGCTTTCCACCCATCTTGAGGTCGAGGTCGCCTGTCACCTCTAAGAGTGAATCTCGGAATTCTTCGAACGACAGACGATGCTGATTCATCTTCCACAGCAGCCGGTTTTCCGGATCGGACTGCTCCGCCAGTTGGCGTTTAGCTTCATCAACAGGAGGTGTCGAGGCTTGACGATACGTGCTCGATGTCAGCATCAGGCGATGGATTTTTTTTAGGCTCCAGTCGTTTTCGACGAACTCTGTGGCCAGCCAGTCGAGGAGTTCCGGATGCGAGGGAGCGATTGCCCGCAAGCCAAAGTCGCTCGGGGTGGTGACGAGTCCTGCCCCAAAGTGATGCATCCAGACGCGATTGATCATCACTCGTGCTGTCAGCGGATTTTCGGCATTGGCGATCGCATCGGCCAATTCGCGTCGTCCGCTGCCGTGCTGAAACGGTTGCGAGTCTTCCGTGGAAAACAACGACAAAAACTGCCGGGAAACATCATCTCCATAATTCACGGGATTGCCGCGACGAAGGATGCGCGGGGCAATCGGCAGCTCTTGATCGACCAGGATGACCGAGAAGGGAACGGCTTGCTCTGCATTGATGATCCAGCGATCGACTTCCCCCTGCAATTTCCATAGCTGAGTCAGCGAGCCGGAATCGAAGAACGTTTCGGTATGGACGACCGGCTGATCGGGAACTTCGCAGGGTGCGGTCGATCCATAGAGCACGGAACGAAGTTCTTCCTCATGCTCATCGGGCAGTGCGTTGGGCCGTTTTTCGCTTTCAGAGACGTCCTTGACAGTCGACTGCCACTTGGTATCGATCTCTTCGAATAACCCTGTATAGCGATCGGCCATGTCATTGAACGACTTCGGTGGTTCGCTGAATATCGAAAGTACGAGAGGATTGATTTTATCATCGCTCAAGGCATTGATTTGGTTTGTAACTGCAACAGTTTTCGCCGCAAACTCTTCCTCGGGAATCGCTTGGTACATCCGCCAGGCGACGAAGATTCGGTCGTCATTCAACTTCGCCTGATGGAGAAAATACTGCCAGCGACGGACGAATGCGGGTAGTAAGTCTTCCTTCGAGAAGATTTGATCGAATCCTTGCGCCGGATACTTTTCCAGTTCCGTCTGAGCATGCAGATAATCCTTGATTCGAGCGCGAGCTCGTTGAGAGGATTCCGTCCGAAACGCATTTAATTTTTCCTCGAGTGTCTGTTTCCGTTTTTGCAGTTCTGCTGCAAACGATTGATGCTCGTCTATCTCCTCGAGCCGGACGAGTTGTTCCTCACTGCTGGCAAAGACGCCGTACAGAGAATAATAATCGGCAGTCGGGATGGGATCGTACTTATGGTCGTGACATCGCGCGCAAGCCACGGTCAGCCCCATCGTTCCTCGACTGGCTGGCCACAGAGTT
>JAQWSQ010000052.1 GCA_029243145.1 Planctomycetaceae bacterium
ACACGGGATTGTGCCAACAACAGTTGAGCGTGAGCTGACCGAACATCACGGATGACATTCAAGCCATTTTGGACCATCTGTTCCGACAATTGAATCAAATCCAGTTCCGCGGCACGGATGCGAACGGGTCGCAGCCAGATCGCGCTGATCGACTGAAAGAACGCGAATTCCAATTGCTTGGGACCAAGCGGAAAGAAGATCGTCATTTCCGGGTCGGTCAATAAACCGGCATCCAGTAGTTGGGCGCGCGAGAGGCCGAGTTGAGAAAGCATTTCGAGATACGCGGCGTTGTTCCATAGGGCAGTCGCGACGGCTTCTTCTTCAGAGATGCCATCTGAGAGGTCCACGCTGGGAGGAAAAGCCGTTTCATCGGGACAGAGATCGGGACCAAGCGAAACACCCATGCTCTGAGTCAATTTTGAATTAACTTGGCATTTTTGATCACAATAGGTGGTCACCTTACAGCCAGAAAATACCAAGCATGTGGAAACCGAGAAAGTCACGAGGACCATTAACAGATGAACCCTGTTCGTTCTCTCTGATAATTGTTCCGATAGTCGCACGTGCTGCCTCCCTTGCAGACAATATTTCCTCTCAATCTGAATCGACCGTAAGAACTTGGAAGTTTGGGATTTGTGGTAAGGACGGCACAACCGTCACAACCTGAGGGACCGGAAACGGAACGTAATTTCAATCATGACAACGCATTACAGCTTCCAGAGCGTCGTGTCGGAGCGAAGTGAATGACCTGCCTGATATTGACCTGTCCACATTCATTTCTAAAGACACATTTGAACGCGACTGAGAAACTGCCAGCATAGTATGTTGATGGATCAAGTTACGATCAGCCTCAGAGGGTCCCGGCCAGAGGGGGAGAATCGTGGACAACCGGGGGTTATCAGAAATCGAGTCCGAGAGATTCTGCACAGTATCTGCACATTTTGGTTCGACCTGATTTTGTCACTCATCGGCGATATTACCGGTTATGGAATTCAGTTTGTCCCCTTGTCGGGTCACTCGGTTCTTGCAGCAGCACCAACTGCTGTCACGACTCTTGAGAGTATTTGAATAATCGAGTTATACTCACACAACTCGAAAGATTCTCTGAATCCTCTCTCATTACTGACTTGGATGATTACGCATGCCGAAAATCACGCTGTCGTCTTTCAGCATCGCCGGTTTCCTTGTGCTTGTGTTTCTCTGCCAAACTAACATTGCGCAAAAGTCGTGGAGTCTGACATTCGACGAGACATTTTATCTGAATTGCGCTTTGCAAACAGTTCACGATGGACGTCTCGACCCGAGAATCAGTGAAAGCGGCGTCGGATCACTCCCGATCCAACTCACGACCATCCCGGCAGCGATGATGGTACCGCGCCAGGAACGACCTCAAGTATGGAAGGGACAACTCTCCGACCCTGGGATCAATCTCGTGGCACGAAGACTCAACTCGATTCTGATCGGTGTTCCCGTAATTCTAATTGTCTATTTCTGGTTATTTAAACGCCACGGGTTATTGGCGGCCAGCACCGGTGCAGCGATGATGGCATTCTCCCCTGCCTGGATCGCATACAGTGCGATCTCCACGACCGACACTTGCTTCGTACTCTTTTCTATGATCAGCCTATCGGCAATCTCATGGTGGATTGCTCAACCCTCAATACTTCGGTTTGTGTTTGTCGCGATCTCAATTGGACTGGCGATCAGCTCCAAGTATTCGGGAATTTATCTCTTCCCGGTCGTTCTGACCCTCATGTTATTTCAGAAGTGGCCCACGACGACGGGAACTCGTATCCATCGATTGTGGAATGTGTCCTGGAGATGCGGCGTACAAATGTCTCTTCTGTTGTTCATTTCATTAACGACCCTTTGGTCAACTGATTGGTTCTCCTTCAGTGGACCTCTCAAGAATGTATCAGTCGCAGAAACGCCCGATGACTCTCCGTGGATCAAGATTTTCGACAACGGGCCGAATGCCCATAAGCTGATGGAGAAAGCTCACACAGACCTCAAAAGACCAACCCTGTTTTCTGCCGTAGTTGCCCGTTGGTTACACAATAAAACGGGTCATCCTGCATACCTCATTGGCCATAAATCTCAATATGGATGGCCTTGGTATTTCCCTCTCGCCTGGTTTTTCAAAAGCACGCCCGCTGAATATCTCCTGACTCTGACACTATTTGGCGTGTTCTATTGGCATATTCGTAAAGACGAGACGAAGAATACGACTTCGCGCCAGACCAGAACGATCTGGATGATTGCCTGGACCGTCCTCTGGTTATTGTTCTGCCTCGCAAAGGTTAACATCGGGTATCGATATTTATTGCCTGTACTGCCTCTGACAATATTGATTTCGTTGGATGGTATTTGGCAATGGGGAAAAACGCGACCTAGAGTGTTGGCAGGACTTTCCATTATTCTGATTTCAGGACAAATCATTACATCGGCCACGATCCAGCCACACTATTTGTCTTATTTCACGCCGGCCATCGGAGGTGCTGAAGAAGGTCACCTCTATCTGTCAGACTCAAACATCGATTGGGGTCAGGATCTTCCTGCACTAAAAGAACGGCTCGATCAAGGCGACTACCAGAATGTACTGTTGGAATACTTTGGAACAGCAGAACCCATCGCGTATGGTATCGAGGCAACTCATTTTGTAGCGACTGAACGCCAAGAGTTGGAAAGCTTCGACGTTTTCGCGATCTCCACCACGCGACTTCAAGGAACCTACCACCGCGACTCAGATCCGTTTCGCGACTTCAGAAATATTGAACCCATCGCCAAAGCTGGACACTCGATTTGGCTGTATGATTTGAGTCAACCAGATGTCCTCGATGCTCTTCGTGTCGCTTGGGATCGCTTTCCTCCAGAGATTCGAACTATGCAAAGAGAAGAAAAAGGACTCGGGCACTAAGCGTCCGCATGACTCTTACTCAACCAGGCAACTACTCAAGCAGGCAACAGGGCAGCTTGCGGTCGTGAATCATGTGCAACAGGATCTAAGGCACCGGCTTTCAGAAAGATTTCCGATGTCGCGACGAAGGGATGCTCATCATTTTTCGGTATTTGGTCACTGTACGACGCGCCAAAGGATAACCTTGTTTTATCAATTCGTTGACCAAAGCATCATCGCTTAACGGCGAATCCTTATCCTCGTTTGCAATGATCTCTTTGAGTTTCAGCCGTACGATATCGAGAGCCACTTCCTCACCATCTGACGTTTGTGTTCCACCACCGAAAAAACGTTTGAGCGAAAATAGACCACGGGGAGTCTGAATCCATTTGTCATTTACAGCACGAGAAACAGTCGTCACATGTACGCCGACGACATCGGCAATCTGCTGCATTTTGAGAGGTTGAATATATTCCGGGCCATCATCGAGAAAATTGGTTTGAAAATCGACGATTGTTTGAGCGACTTTTTTCATTGTGCTAAATCGCTGCTCGATGGCTTCAATCAACCACTTCGCAGAATCCAGCTTGTTTTTGATAAATTCACGCGTCCCGTCATCGGCTCCATTTTTCAGCATCTCAGCGTATTTAGGACTGATTCTCAAAGTCGGGATATACTCATCCAGCAATTCAACCACATACTTCCCGTCTTCGTTTTTCTCCACGACCATATCAGCCGTTACTTTTTGGACGGGTTCCGATTCTCGCGAACGACCGGGAAATGGGTTGAAGGCTTTCATTTCTTCAATCGCGTCTTTGATGGTCTCAACAGAGTATCCCGTTTTTCTCTGAATCTGAGGCAATCGTCGATGGGCAAGATCTTCAAGATGAGACGAAATCAAAGTCATTAAGACATCACGCATCGGATGTTTTGGAGGAATCTGCAACAACCAACACTCTTTCAGATCGCGAGCACCAATTCCTGGGGGATCAAGCTTCTGAACAGTGTGTAATGCCAATTCCGCATCATCCAACGAGAGCTCTACAGGAAATACCTGGACCATCTCGGGAAGATTTGTTTGTAAGCGTCCATCATCATCCATGTTATAAATCAGATATTCAGCGAAGTCTCGAATCACCTTTGGCAAGTCGAAGAACCCAAGCTGTTCGACAAGTGACTCTTGGATCGACTGAGGATGACCGACCGCGTTGGCCATCATGTCATCTTGTCGCTCGCGCACATCACTCATTGAATTCGACGACGGAGAACCTGCGGTCGTTACATTATCGTCAGGCCATTCCGAAGCCATTTCGACAAGTCGTTCGAAATCATCTTCATTATTGTCGTTGTCTTCAACGACCATCTCTTTTTCGTGATCGATTTCCGTATCAGCGTCGTTGTCGATAGATCGTTCATTGTCCTCATCGGAGGAAATGTCATCTTCTGAATTGTCGTCATCGAGTAACGGATTGTCTTCCAGCTCCTGATCCAACCTCTCCTGCAACGCCATGGAGTTGAGCTGCAGGATCTCCATTGACCTGATCATATTCGGAGACATTACGTGCTCCTGAGACATCTTCATCTGTGGAGACAGATTCAAATGCATGACTAAGTCTTTCGAGTATTCTAACTAAGTAAGAAACAAGTATTACGTCTAAAAACACAAGGAGGGTTCAGATGTTTTGGCGACCGCGCATTGCATCAGCAAGCATTTCGCGATTCGCAAATTCGAGAACACTACCGGTTGCGATCCCACGAGCGAGGCGAGTAATTTTCACCGGTTCATTTTGTAACATATTCGTAATAAACAAGGCCGTCCCGTCTCCTTCGGTATTCGGGTTAGTCGCCATCACGATTTCTTGAACTTCATCCTGACGCACGCGCTTCAGCAAAGCATTCAACGTTAAGTTTTCAGGACCAATACCATCCAGAGGAGAAATTCGGCCATGCAGAACGTGGTACACACCCGCAAACACCCCGGCACCTTCCATCGCAGTCACATCCCTCGGCTGTTCGACCACACAAATCTGCGAGTGATCTCGCCGGGTATCACGGCAAATGGGACACTTTTCTTCTTCACTCAAATTGAAGCAGACCTCACAACGCATGACCAGACGTTTGACATCGAGAATCGCTTGGACGAGCTCATCGGCTTCGACCTGATTCGACATCAATACATGACTTGCCAAGCGTTCCGCCGACTTCTTACCGATTCCAGGTAATTTTGAGAAACGATCAATCAAACGGGCGAACGCAGCCCCAAATGGGTGAGTTACTTTGAAACCATCCTTGCTCATAGTCCATTCCGTAATCAGAAAGGCGTTGTGCTTTGTGGGGATTGAAATTGAAAGAAGCGTCTGCTGCAACCGTCGTCCTCGAGTTGCCTACAGAGGCGTATCGCTTTATGGGGAGGGATTTGTCGTTGTGGGATTCATTTGTTGCATCATGTCTTCCATGCCGGGCAGGTTCATACCACCTGTGATTTCAGCCATCTGTTCTGCGGCTGCTTGTTTTGCAAGATTTAGAGCATCATTAGTAGCAGCGGCGACGAGATCTTCAAGCATCTCCCTGTCATCGGTATTCAACAGTTTTTCGTCAATGCGAACCGCAAGAATTTTTTGCTGACCATTTGCTTCAACATCAACCATGCCTCCACCAGCAGATCCTTTCACTCGAATCTCGGCAAACTTTGCCTCCATCTCCCCCATACGAGACTTCATCTCCTGAGCTTGCTTCATCAAATTGGCAATATTTCCGAGTGATTTGAACATTGTCTAGCTCTCCTGATTTCCCGAAGGATTTCCCATCGGCTGAACTTTGACCAGATTCGCTTTGAATAACTCGACTGCCTGATGAACCAAGGGATCCTTGACCGAACTCAGATCAGCCGCGATTGCTCGTGGAGTCTGTTCTGGTTTGGATTTGACCTGACTAACGGGTTCTTCCGGCTTCGAATCACGATCAACACTAATCCGAATCTGTATGGGACGACCTGCCAACTTTGAAGCCGTATTCTCAATCAAACGAAGATTTTCCGGCTTCTCACAGTATCGTCTGGAGAGATCATAGTTCACTGGAAAGAAGATTTCCAGTTGATTTGGCTCGATAATTGCAGATTCGGTACTAGAAGAAAGGTGTAACTTGACCTTATCCTCTATTTTAGCAACGACTTGCGACATGAACTCCCGGCGATTGTCAGCAGATAAATCGAGCACAATGCACTCTTCAGAGGCATCGTTGTTCGTGGGACTGTCAGCTTCTGCCTCAGTTAGTGGATTTTTTTTTTGAGGCTCAACAGAGGTATTGGGAACATGTGCTTGAGAATTTGTGACAGCGTTGTTCGGCTGGCCAATCATCAACGGTTGGCCTTTTTCCAAAGCTTTTATGGCAACCGCCAAGGTTTTCAGATCACCAAGATGGCATAACCGAATTAAAGCTAACTCCGAAATGGGTCGAGAGTTAATCGATCGTCCCATCTGAGTTTTGGCCTCCGCAAGAATTTGCATTGCAGTGACGATTGTTTCCAGTCCCCAATGATCAGCCTGGTTTTGCAGTACAGATCTCTGTGAATTAAAGACTGCCTGCAGAGAGACTTTTTCCGCTCCAGCAGCGACGATCATCAAATCACGTGTGTACGCAAGAATCTGGTTAAAGAATTCGGTGAGTTGTACACCTGAGTTTAATGTCTCGTCTAACTTCTCAAGAAGCTCCGCAGGACTCCGGTTAACGATGGCCTCAAAAACCGAAATCAACTGATCGTCTCCCGCTGTCCCCAATAAGCGGTGTACGTCATCAGCGGACAAGTTGCTGTCCCCAAATGCCAACAACTGATCGAATAGAGACTGACTATCTCGCATCGACCCGGCTGCACGACGCGCCACTAAATCGAGAGCGTCCTCTTCGACGGAGTATCCTTCCGCTTCTGCAATTTGTCGAAGTCGCTCAGTAATACTCGACGTTTCAATGGATGAAAAATCGAAACGCTGACAGCGAGAGAGAATAGTGTCAGGAACCTTTTGAGGTTCAGTGGTGCAAAACACGAATTTCACGTTGGGTGGTGGCTCTTCCAATGTTTTGAGCAGAGCGTTGAAGGCTTCGGTTGTCAACATGTGGACTTCATCGATGATGTAGACTTTGTACTTAGACCGCATCGATTTGATGCTGACATTTGCACGAATGTCTCGAATATCATCAATCCGTCGATTCGATGCTCCGTCGATTTCCAGAACATCCACATCGTGACCTGAAGAAATGCTGGTGCAGATTTCGCACTCATTGCAGGGAACGGCCTCTTTTGCATGGGGACAGTTCAAAGCCTTGGCAAGAATGCGTGCCGTCGATGTTTTGCCGACTCCACGGGCTCCTGTAAACAAGTACGCATGCGCCACGCGCCCACCAAGAATCGCGTTTTGCAACGCTTGGGCGATATGCTGTTGTCCAACAACATCTCCAAATTCTTGTGGACGAAATCGTCGAGCGAGGACCATATAATGCGACGTTTCCGTCATCGCGAATCACCGTTTCTGTGTGTAAGAATATTTTGATCTGGTTATTTCTGTGAACACCTATCATAGACGAATCATGCGTGGAACGTAGAGAATGCACCGAGAATTCACGCGAATTCTCCGACAAATTTGCGCACGAAAAAAGGGAGCAAAACGCTACCTCCGCATACACCTGAGACGGAATGTTTAGGGCTGCTTCAGTTACGACCTGACCCGGTTCACAAGGCCCCACCGTAATTGGAGGCAGCGTTTTACTCCCTACAAACTCAATTATGAAGAATTCGGCAGGGAAATCAAGCAGCTCGAAGAAATGAGCTGAGCCGTCTCAGATCTTCAAATCTGTCCATTTGCCCCATATATAGCGGTATGTGTAGAGCCCCGCTTTGAGGCATACATCCGAAAACATACCCACCCAAGCCCCCAGAAGGCCCCATCCGAGAACCACTCCACAGAAATACGCAACTGGCAATCGAACGAAGACCACCCCCACGAAAGAGATGATCATCGGAGAGCGAGTATCACCGGCACCGCGTAGGGATGTACTGAATATGATGGCCGCCGCCAAAGGTAATTGAAAGAGTGCCATAAAGCGAAAAGCAGGCACACCGACCGACGACACTTTGGGTTCATCGCTCATCATCCGAAAGATTTCCTCTGCGCCAAAGAAGAAGACAACGGTCAAAAGGATCATGAATACTGAGCATTGCTTGAGAGCCACTACTCCAGCTTCTCTGGCACGTTCTGGCTTCATTGCTCCTAATGCCTGCCCTACGGCGGTTGATGCCGCCAACCCCCAGGCAAACGCAGGTAGGAATGAAATTGCTTCAACCCGAATTCCGATGACATGGGCCGCAAAAACGTATGACTCACCTGGATTCGCTTCCAGCCGCGAGATAATCATTAAAAAGAAAAATTGTCCGATCCAGACGATTCCGTTGTCGATGACAGCAAGACTTCCAATTCTCAATATTCGCCTGACGTACTCATCCATCAATCCAAATTTGGAACTGTCCCATTTCAGCGAGCCGCTACCTCGAATGAGGCACATCACCATCGCCAGACTTCCACAGATTTTTGCGGAGACTGTACCCGCAACGATCCCATCCACGCCCCACGTTGAGATCCATTCCTCTGTGAGACCGACATTATGTCCTAAACCATAGACAAGAACAGTTGAGACAACGATGTTGACCAGGTTCATGAAACCGAGAATATACATCGGAGTTCGCATATTTCCCGCTCCGCGTAAAGCGGCGGCCCCAATGAATGTCATCCCCGAAAAAAGATGCCCGAGTGAATCAAATCGTAAGTAGCGTACCGCGATGTCATACGCTTCTCCCTGCATGTTGAGGAGATGAGCCAGTGTTGGAGCTGCGGCATAGAAGGCAATCGCAATCACAACACCAATCACGCCCGCCAACGAGATGGAGCGATTCAAAAAGATATTGGCTTCGGTATATTTCTTTTCGCCATAATGACGGGCGATAAGCGCGGTCGTTCCCGTCCCGACAAGACCAAACAGCATCGAGGCCAACCAGCCAACGTAAGAAGTAATCCCGATTGCTTTGGTGGCGTGTTCGGAAAGACGTCCTGCGAGGATGACATCGTAAAAACCAACCAGAAATGCCAGAAAGTTTTCGAGTAGAATCGGCAATGCCAGGTAGAAAATCACTTGCGGCAAAGGGCCATTGATGATATCTGCTTTTGCCTTCGGGGGTGTCTCACTCATCCTGCAGACGATATCCCAAGTCATGAAGACAGTATCGAATTAACCCAGCCGCTTCGCGTGATTCACGATGTGAAGCGTCACTGGTCACCGGAATCCGCTTCCCGGCGGCAATCAGGATACAGGAGACGCCTTTCGATTTGGACGTTCGCGAGGAACTGTTTGAATTGTTTTTCAAATTTGAGAGCGCTCCACCGTGTTTAATCAGGACTTCCGTAATGGAAGAGGTGGCAAAACGCATCGTATAGCCGACCGGACCCAAACACCATTTTGCCCGACTTCGATCAGTACCTATCGTTAAGCGAAAACCACCAAATAACGCAAAGAGTGAAAAAAGAGTGAGCCCCACTCCCACCAAATGAAATGGAAGCGTGAACAGTAACATGAAGATTCCCATCAGGTCACCAGCCGACGCGACGGAATATGAAAAGAACAAAACAAAAGATTCCCAGAAAATTCCAAAGGCCAACAAACACCCTCCCCCCGAACTGTTATCGGCCAAATTCTGCAGCCCATACCTGATTACCCATTCACCTGAATCTCTCTTCGATATTGAGAGAAAAGAATCCGGCGAAAGTTCATCTGGGGTAATGACATCACGAACCTGTGCAGAGATAAATTTTCCAGCATTCTTCTCCCAGCGTACTCCGCATTCGGAACACGACTCAGAGCTTTCATCCTGCAAGGTAGCACCACAAGCTGGGCACACAAAACCAAGATCCGTATTGCCGAACATATCGCGAGTTGCCGCTGAGCCACCTTCCTGCTTTCCGTAACTCCACGCGACAAACGATTTCGTCGTCTCGACATACCACTCCTTCAACTCTTTCGAGAGACCCGTACCAAAAGAAATCTTTTGCCCATCGGTCTCGATCTCGACTCGATAAACAGGAGTATTGTTTTCCTGATAGGACTCGACCAGTCGAGCGTGCGTCTTAGAATCGAGAGGAATCTCAACAGTTTTTTTGCGAGAGAAGAAGATGCTCTGATGAACGGCCCGATCACGAGAAAGAAACAGATACCCGCGTGTGTATTTTAATTTGATGGCAAAGTACAACATCCCCAAGCCGATCAACCAGAAGAAACCCAGCAACCCAAAGAAAAAGATCGGGAGGTCGTCTCCCTCTCCATTCAATTTTGCAAATCCGAATCCCCCGGAAACCGCCCCAGTGATCAACAACCAAATCACTCCGAAACATCCCAACGAGTTGGCACGTTTCCCACCGGGGGGAATAGAAAGCATTAAGCGGTCGTTCGTGGCTTCGAGTATTTCTGCTTTCGACTCATAAGGTGTCGAACCAATCCGGTAATCAACATCGAGTTCAAGTTGAGACGCGATCTTGTCTGCTTCCATCTCCAAATTACAAGTCGGGCAATTTGTGGGAACAGCTCCACCTTGACAGTTGATGGTGGTTCCACAACGGGGACACTCAATGTTGTCTGACATTCTTTCAGTCCCTGGATATTGTCTATCGATTCAGTAGAAATGAAATGCTATCAACCTGAACGTACGCGGACACTTAAGAGATCAGGTTTTCTTGTCGCAATAAATCGACCGATTCCGAAATGCCAATCACTGATAAATCCAGTACATCTTTCGTATGTACCGCTGACATAATCGCTCCCCAGCCCATCAGATCGACACCGTTCAACAGCGTTGCCGAGCGAAATGCGCGTGTCAATTCGCGGGGGATCGGTTGATCAATGCGTCGATGTTCATTTTGGTAGGGCAGAAATTCATCGTTATCAGATAGTTCTCCCGAATAGTTGGGAAGAATTTTTGTGAGAGAAAAGTCACCGTAGGCAACCCAGTTCACACCTTTGTTAGAAAACATGAGATTTAATTGTTCCCGTAAATATCGAGCAGATTCGTTGGCGATCTCACAAGGATTGCCTTTTTGAATCTCTCGAAGAGCGGTAATCCCGGCGGCGGCAGAAAGAGGATTTCCATTGTAGGTTCCGGGATGTTTCATTTTGAGCCCGCTAGGGTGATCGAACTCCAGATATTCGAGGAGGTCAGCTCGCCCCGCCAAACAACCTCCCGGCAATCCACCTGCGAGAATCTTTGCCAATGTCGTCAAATCGGGAGTGACTCCATATTCCTGTTGAGCACCTCCAGGACTGACACGAAACCCGGTAATGACTTCGTCGAACACCAATAAGACGCCCGTTCTTTTCGTCAAGTCACTAAGTTGTTGTAAATACTCTCCTCGAATCGGCACCGTCCCCCAACGCCCCCCTGTTGGTTCAAGAATGACACAGGCGGGTTTATGTTTGGCAATAGCCCGTTCCACACCTTCAATCTCATTGGGGGGGACCACAATGAGATCATCGTGGACGGATTCGGGGATTCCCGGTTGTTGCCAATTGACATCGGCTGGAGTCCCATCGGCAGCAGGTATCAATTGGTCGTGCCAGCCATGAAAATGACCAGCCAGTTTGAGCACCCTGGAACGTCCCGTCGCGATGCGTGCAATTCGCAATGCCATAAGTGTTGCTTCGGTGCCGCTACTTGTGAATCGAACTTTCTCAGCAGAAGGGGTCATTTCGATGACCAACTGTCCCCACTCCGCTTCCAGCTCATGTGAGGCAGAATAGTGCGTCCCTTTGAGAAGCTGTTTTTGGACGGCGTCTACAACCGCCGGATGTCCGTGCCCTAATAAAAGTGAACCATGCCCCATCCAATAGTCAATCAGACGGTGCCCCTCAAGAGTCGTTTTATAGCAGCCATCGGCTCCTGAGACACAAACCGGAAAGGGCTCGTGATGACGAGCATCGTGCGTGACACCATTGGGAAAGATCTCTCTTGCCCTTTGCGATTGTTGCTCAGACAGGTGAAACCGGTTTCGATATTTTGTTTCGATCTGAGAGAATGTCACAGAACCCATAACGTGGCCTTTACGAACTTAGCTTGAAGCCTCGCATTGCACGATTTGCGAATGCCAGATTTCATATAACAAGAGTGAATAGAAAATATATGTACCCTGCCAACGTCCCGCGACAAAATCATCCCAGACGCCTCGCAGTAGATTCGCATCTAATGCGTGACGATTTTGTGCTGAATCTGACAAGACTAAATCTTCAATCATTGGCCGCAGGCTACCTTTCAACCACTCATTCAATGGGATCGGAAAACCTTTCTTGGGGCGAGACATTTCATTAGGAAATTGACGTTCCATCGTTTTGCGTAAAACGTATTTCCCTGTACCGTTTTGAGCTATTTTCAGATGTGGCGGCAAACTTGCCGCAAATTTGGCCAATTCAACATCCAAAAATGGGCAACGCAATTCCACTGAGGCCGACATGCTCATCTTATCCGACTTTTGCAATAGCGACTCTGGTAAATGCCACTCGACATCAAACGAGGTCAACTCCATCAACACATCAGGATGCGATATGTAAAGATCATCTGCCAAGCGACGACACATTTGAGGAATGCCATCTAATTGCGCCGTGGTCAACCCCCTTGGACTGCGAATATCTCCTGGAAATCCGTTTGACAAGAGTGACGCAATCCGTGGCCCCGGTGTCATACCGGCCGCGTACAAAAAACGATCCATTTTTGAATGAGGATATCGTTCGGGAGGTTTCACCATCCCTAACATCATCTTCCGATAGAGTGCAGTGCGGGCCAATGTGTGACGTCCGCCTTGATAGGATCCTTCATATCCTGCAAATAATTCATCTGCCCCCTCACCACCCAACAGAACCGTCACGTCTTCACTTGCACGCTTGCAGACCGCCATCACTGCAAATGCGGCTGGATCGCCAACGGGTTCATGAAGATGCCAAGCCACTCTCTTCAGACTCTCACGAAATAACTTCTCAGAGACAATCACCACGGTATGTCCCGAAGAGGTTATCTCCTTCGCAGTATGCGCAGCCGCTTCGAGTTCACTTTCTTCCTCAGCATGAAACCCTGCTGTATAGGTACGAATGTTATGATCGAGATTCTGATCGGCATAGTAGGCAATCGTCCGACTATCTAAACCGCCTGAAAGCAACAGGCCCATCGGAACATCCATGCGCAGATGCATCTTCATCGAGTCATGCAATAACTCATCGAGTCGTGCGACGGCATCCGACTCGCTTATGGGCTCTTGAGGACAATCGGAATATCGCCAATACCGAACGGGATCAAAAACGCCCCCCGTCAACAGGTCACAGGAAAGATAGTGAGCGGGCTTCAATTTTAGAATGTCTCTGAAGTGAGTTCGTCCTGGTCCCACTTTCAACCAGACCAGAAATTCTTCGAATGCAAGAGGATCTTGTTCCCGAGAGATTTCAGGTTGTACCAACAACGACTTCAATTCCGAGGACCAGGCACAGAATCCGTCGGGAGCGTGATAATACAATGGTTTTTGACCAAAGTGATTGCGTGCCAGTATCATTCGTGATTGACGAAAATCAAACAACGAAATCGCAAACATCCCACGCAATTTCTGAAACATCTCACAACCGTATTCTTCACACAGATGCACGAGAACTTCCGTGTCGGATTCTGTCCGAAATTGATGATTCCGTTTGATCAACTCGGAACGCAATTCTCGATAGTTGTAGATTTCTCCATTAAACAGAACAGCAATTGTTTGATATTCGTTCCAGATCGGCTGGTTGCCACTTGCCAGATCGATCACCGACAAACGACGCATGCCTGCATACAAACCATATTCAGGTTTAATCAGCCGCCCTTCAGCATCGGGACCACGATGGATAATTCGGCGCAACATTTCGGTAAGGCGTGACTCACTTTCGCCTGAAGCAATCTTCTGACTGACAAATCCTGTCACACCGCACATCTCAGACCACCTTGCTCATCGGATTGGTATTGAACCTTACACATTTCGTTTCTCTAGAGACGTTTTCTTCACGATTAGGCCACATACTGATAGAGGTCTAATGTCCTGTCGGCAATGCTGCCCCAATCATGCTCGTCTCGCCATGGTCGGGCGGAATCATAATCAACCTTTTATTTCCAGCGCACGTTTCAACTGATCACTCAACGAGTCCATGGATGAAAATCGCAGAACACGTGAGTTTGGCTCTCCCAGTTCAAGACTGGCGAGCCTCTCTGGCAACAAGACCGGAATACCGAGAGCGCAAGGGGGATGTATTGACCCTGAAGTTAGTATCTGCTGATAGTTTTTTATAGGCAGCAATCGGCTACAGACAACCATTGTTGTAATTCTTCGCTGGCCACAAAATCGAGTCGCAATGTGATGCTCTGATTTGCTCCAGCAATACTTTTCAAGCTCTCACCATACTCATCGGAATCATGGCGCCCCACAATCACAAGTTGAAACGAGGGTTGATTTTGATTCCAATATTTGAAGACTTCTTCGATCCCTTTATACGGACTGACGGCTCCAAACATCAAGCAGACCGGCCTCTCGAGAGACCACCCTAATTGGGATGCCGCGTCTTTCCTCGTGGGTAAGTTATGGATGAGTTCCGGGACTTCACCGTGCCGAATCACACGGATTTGTTCGCTCGATACTTGAAACTCTGCAGAGAGTTCTTCAACCGCAGCGGTCGAATGCGCAATGACTCCATCTGCCCTGTCATACATTGCCTTCAGGTTTTGCGTGAAAAGGTCAGTGCGCGGGTAATTGTGGGGATAGATGTTGTGTGCCGTGACCGCTAATGGACGCGACCGGCACGCGAATGTCAGATCGTATGCAAATCGTGCTTGACGAAATGTATACAGTCTTTGACCGGGGGTTCCCATATAGGCTTCGGGCCAATGCAGATACAGGATGCTCTTTTCAGGAAACGCTTTCATACCTCGCAGCAATGGAAACACTCGTCGATAGTGACTGAGATAATCAACTTGGACTCCCAGATTCTTGAGCGACTCTCCCAGATGATGCTGGTGCGAATTCCCGGATCTCCAATCTGGAGCAAAAACGGTCGTCAGATAATTCTCATTGGCCATATTGGAAGATCAACTTGATTTCGACGATCAGCATGATAATCACTCGTAAATAATATCAAACTTAGCCGGGGGGCCAATTCATTTTTCTTCCCCCAAGCAGATGGATATGGAGATGATCGACCGATTGGCCCCCATCCTCTCCACAATTTACGGTAATTCGATACCCGTCAGTGAGCCCCAAGCTTTTGGCGATTTCAGGAACTTTGAGCAGAAGATGTCCCATGAGATGTTTATGATCAGAATTCAATCCATCCAACGAATCGATTTGCACTTTGGGAATGATCAGGACATGGGTCGGAGCCTGTGCGTTGATATCACGAAACGCGAGACATAAATCATCTTCGTAGACAATATCGGCTGGAATTTCTCGATTGATAATTTTGTGAAAGATCGTCATACACGGGTTCCTCGATATGTGTAAGTTACAGCATATCCAACAACGCAAACTGTTTGCAACACTCACATTTTTGTTTAATCGTTGACTCCGACCGAAATACGCCGTGTCGAATATTTAGCATAAACTGAACATTATGGAGGGTCTAATCTTAACACTTAGCCTCTATGATCCTCAGCCATGAAATCAGAAGTGCGGTAGACCAACAATGGCGGAGAACAAATGGAACCTTTATCATCCATTTGGAGGAAACCTATGTCAAACAATTCTGCCAACCATTCCCACTCATCCGAGAAGCCAAAACGCCCCAGACGCACCTTCTCTGACGAGTT
>JAQWSQ010000054.1 GCA_029243145.1 Planctomycetaceae bacterium
TGGCGAAGAAGGTCTGCGCCGGGCCCCATGCAAACCGTAGAAATTGACGTTCATCCGCCCCGCGAACTTCATTCGTGATGGCGAACCAGAAATCTTCGCACAAATTTCATCCACCAAAACAGCACCATCCTCCTCACACCCCTCTTTCAGGACACGCACGAGCTAGGTATCGATACGACGACTCGTTGTCTTCGCGAATTCCTAGAAAGGAGTCACTATGGGACATGACATCCCTCATGAAACGATTTTCTCCCATGAAGTATCCCAGCATGTCCTGAGCAACCTTAAGTGAATAATACTCCACATCCTTGTTTGCACGGCGATTTTTTCTGTTAGCGAGAAAGCCTGCTAACGAAAATTCGATATGTTCGGTGGTTAATCTATCTATTTCAGCAGCAGCTTTCCGCAGCCCCCAATATCCCTTCTGCATCATATCCTCAGCAAAGCTATTTTGGTCAGGCCACAAATTCATTAGGGAACGTCGATTCACAACAGTTGATCGTATATGATTAAGTGTGCTCATAAGTATACACCACTTGTGATTTCCCAAACAGACATGCTCAAGCTGCATTTGGTTCAAATAGTTTTCAGACACAACCCTACTCTTATACTGCTCATTTTTTCTCAAATACCAACTGTCGTGTTCGCTTGGGGACCACACAGGAAATTCACGTAAGTCCCCTAGTGGAGCTTGTTTGTCTCGTCGATGATGTCCAACTTGTAACCATTGATGGGTATTCATAAATCCCATCTATCCACTGTTATTTCAGAGTTTAGGACGATTGTTGCCGTGCGATGGAATGTCGTAACTCATTGACTTCTTGACGGCGTCTCGTAGAATTGGGGCAGTTGAAGAAAGTGTGAAGGATCAATGCTGCAGGATGCGCATGTCCACTTTACCGCGACGCGATTCTGCATCTCTCACACTCATTGATCCCAAGACCACCAAATCCGCACTTTCAGAGCCTTATGCTGGACGCACGACCCAGAACCCGCCTTCCACACTCTTCCAAGGAGATTTCCGTGTCGACCGGTCTATCACCAGATTTCAAAGAGACCGTGAGATCACGGACCAATCTGGTAGAACTGATTGGCGATACTCTCCCTTTACAGCCTCACCGGGGTGGTGCGGATTACGTTGGCCTCTGCCCCTTTCATCAAGACAAGAACCCGTCTTTTCACGTGTATCCTGACCGCCAATCTTGGCGTTGTTGGGTCTGCAATGAGGGGGGCGATTGCTTCTCTTTCATCGAAAAGATCGAGGGAATCGGCTTTTTTGATTCGCTGAAGCTACTCGCCGACCGAGCCGGCATCGACATGCCACAACGGATGGCTCCTTCCCCTCAACAACAGCAACGCAAGAGCCTGCGAGATGAAATGTTCTCCGCCCTCACTTGGGCCGAAGAGCAGATGCATCATTGTCTGATGAGTTCACCGCAGGCACAACTCGCTCGGACTTACCTCGAAGATCGCGGTTACAGCCGGGAACAGATGGAGCAATTTCGGCTCGGCTATCACCCCGACAGTTGGGAATGGATCCTCGGACAGGTCGCCAATCGTTACGACATGAATGTTCTGGAAGAAGCTCGCCTGATCGCTCGTCGTAAAAACGGTCCCGGATATAGCGATTCCCACATCTTCATTAATCGGGTGATCTTTCCGATTCACGATGCCCGCGGACGAACGATCAGCTTCGGCGGTCGCTTGATGCCGGGACAAGAAGGCCCCAAATACTACAACGGCAACGACAGCGATTTATTCCACAAAAGTGACGTTTTATACGGCTATCACCTGGCCAAAGACGCGATTCGCAAGTCTCGGACAGCTTTAGTTGTGGAGGGTTACACCGACCGCATCGGCATGCATCTGGCGGGGATCGAAAATGTGGTCGGCGTGCTGGGGACGGCACTCACCGAACAGCATGTTTCCCAGCTCAAATTGATCGCCGAGTCTGTTGTTCTGGTCTACGATGGAGATAATGCCGGTCAAACGAACGCGGATCGGGTTGTGAGTAAGTTCCTCGCACAAGACGTGGATTTGAAAATTCTGACCTTGCCTGACGGACTTGACCCGGAAGAATACCTGCAAGCGCATGGTGCGGAGTCATTTCAGGGACTTGTGAAGTCTGCACTTGAGGCTTGGGAGTTCAAATATCGTAACCTTGTAGAAAAACATGGTTTGCAGTCGGAGGGATCGCGTCAGACGATTTTGCGTGAAATGTTGTCACTCATGGGACAAGCGCCCAATCTGGCCGGAACCAATCGAGAGGACTCGTTGATTGCCCGGTTGTCACAAAAGACAGCCGTCCGCGAAGATAAGGTCAGAAAACAACTTAAAGAAATCCGAAGTAAACAGTCTGGTTACACTGCGCCTGCTGGCCCTCACGATGAAGAGCAGATGCTCAACCCGGTGAAACAGTTGATGCAGTCTGGTTATTCGGGAATGAGCCAGCATCAAAAAGTGGAAGCTGAGCTACTGGAGATTATTTTAGCGGCTCCGAACTGGATGAATGAGATTGCCAATCGCGTTCACCCGCAAGAGTTGCAAAACCCTCACTTCCAGCAACTGTATCAAATTTGCTGCGACCTCCACGAACGTGGAGATGGGGTGAGTCGCAATCAGTTACTGAACGAACTGGAAGATGCAGATTTGAAGCAAATGGTCGTGGTTCTGGAGGATTGGAGTCACGACCGAAACATTCGGGCAAAGCTTGACGATCGGGTAAACAATGCAGACATTCCGCATTATCTGATTCAAGCCACACAAGTTCTTGCCTGGCGTAGAGAAGAATCGGAACATGATCGAACCCGAGGTGAAATTGCGGGTTATACTTCCGCAGAGGATCAACTGACGGATACCGATCAAAAGCTCCTGATACGTTCCATGGAGTTTCACAAGAAGCGAATTCAAAATAAAACGACCACTTAGAATTAGAGTTGGAGGTCAGTCTTGTACGGACTTGATAGCGAACTGAGCGATTTAATTGACATCGGGAAAAAGCAGGGTTACCTGACCTTCACCCAGGTCAATAACTACCTTCCCGATGAAGCGCTCACGCCTGAAAAACTCGATCATCTGTTGATGAACCTCGAAGAGCTTGATCTTGAGGTCTATCCTGATGCCGAATCGATTGCCGGTGTTCCCGTTCATAAAAAACGGGACAAAGGCAAAGGTAACGAATTGGCACCGGAAGACCGCACACGTCGCATCGACGACCCCGTGAGAATGTATCTCACCCAGATGGGAGAAATTCCGTTACTGACTCGCCAGCAGGAAATTTCGCTCGCTAAAAAGATCGAGATCACTCGCAAACGGTTTCGTCGTCAATTGCTGGAAAGCGATTACGCGATGAAAACCGCCATCGATATTTTGACGAAAGTTCACGTCGGCGATCTGCCGTTCGACCGAACCATCAAAGTGTCTGTAACGGAAGGTCTCGAGAAGAGTCAAATTCTCGGCCGCATGCCGCACAACCTGAAAACGCTCGGTCATTTGCGTCAGCAGAACGAAGTCGATTTTCTCGTGATCAGTTCTCCCGAAGTGACGAAGAAAGAACGGGATGCTGCTTGGGAAACTTTGATCGTGCGTCGTCGCAAGATGGCCACTTTGGTCGAAGAGTTGAGCCTGCGAACGCAGCGTCTGCAACCTTGTATGCAGCGGCTCAATCAGATCAGTCGTCGCATGAAAGAATTGCAGCGACAGATCAATAGCCTGAAAAACCTGCGGTCGGCCAAAGAAGAAAAAGCCAACCTGCAGCGTGAACTGCAAGACCTGATGTTGATGACCTTCGAGACGCCGGAAACCTTGCGGACTCGGGTCCGAAAAATTGACGAACGCTATGCCGCTTACGAGCAAGCAATGCGTGAACTCTCGGGTGGTAACTTGCGTCTGGTGGTTTCGATTGCCAAAAAGTATCGTAACCGTGGCCTCAGCTTCCTCGACCTGATTCAGGAAGGAAACACCGGCCTGATGCGTGCGGTCGATAAATACGAGTATCGTCGCGGTTACAAGTTCTCGACATACGCGACTTGGTGGATTCGCCAAGCGATCACTCGTGCGATTGCCGACCAGGCCCGTACGATTCGCATTCCGGTCCATATGATCGAAACGATGTCGAAACTGCGTAAGGTCAGCAAACAACTGCTTCAGGAACTCGGTCGCGAACCGACCATCGAGGAGACGGCAACAGCGGCTGAAGTATCTCTGGAAGAAACCCGTCGCGTGCTGAAAATCTCTCGTCACCCGATCAGTCTCGACCGACCGGTTGGTGAAAGTGAAGATAGCTACTTCGGTGATTTCATCGAAGACGAAGGGAGCGAAAGCCCCGTCAACGCGGCCACTCAAGAGATGCTGAAAGACAAGATCGATTCCGTCCTGAAAACTCTGACTTATCGCGAACGAGAAATCATCAAATTACGATACGGCCTAGGTGATGGTTATACCTACACCCTCGAAGAAGTGGGTCGGATTTTCAAAGTGACCCGCGAACGTGTTCGCCAGATTGAAGCGAAAGCGGTTCGCAAGCTGCAACACCCTGTTCGCAGCAAGCAACTCAAGGGCTTCCTCGATGGAATCGCGGAAGCTGCCGCATCCACCAACACCGAATTGGCCGAGTAATTTTCTTGCCAGCTTCGTAAATCTCCACAAACGCCGGTCAATTTTGATCGGCGTTTGTTTTTTGCGCCGACCAAACGTACTATAAAACCTTCGATCTTTGACTCACGACACCGTCAGCGAAACAGGATTCACCGAGAACTATTATGGATAAAACCACCAGTTTACTGCCAGACATGCATCAGGTGCACCAGAAACTGGAAGCAGCCCGCAAAAAACTTGATCGTGGCCCGCGAATCATTGCCACCCAAGAACGCCTCCGGGATCAGAAACAAGAAGAACGAGACTCACTCAAAACGAAGCTGATTGACCTCCGCAAGACAGCCGACGGCAAGTCTTTGCAACTGAAAAGCAATGAAGCCAAAATTCAGGATCTACAGGGGAAGCTGAACGCATCCACCACAAATAAAGAGTACGAAATCATCAGCTCGCAAATTGCCGCTGATAACATGGCCAATAGCGTGCTGGAAGATGAAATTCTGGAAGCCCTTGAGAAGGTCGATCAAGGACTACAAGCAATTGCCGACGCAGAGGAAGCGATTAAAACTCAGGAAGAGTTGATAAAAAAAACTGTGACGGAAGTGAATGCTTCCAAGCCGGGCCTGGAAGAACAAGCAGCCACTTTGGCAGCGGAACTTGCCGTCTTTGAAAAAGAAATCCCCGGCACGATGATGGATCACTATCGTCGCCTCGTGGGTGCTCATGGAGCGAGTTGCCTCACGGCAGTCGAGAACGATGCCTGCACTTCCTGCTATGCGATTGTGGCTCCTCAAGAAAAAGTACAACTCAACATGGGTAAGGTAATGCTCTGCCGATCTTGCGGACGCATCATGTACCAACAAAAAAGCTGAGCAAGGATCCCGATCCCGGCTCAGCTTTTGGAGTTCTCTGAACGATGTTAAAATCGTCAGAGAAGTTCAGTCAAAAATAGACTCTGTTGTGAGGGGTCCACAACGAGTCATTTTCAGCATGCGATTGCTTCTTCGATGAGGTTGGTGGAATCTGACCATTCTCCAGATGTCATCACTTCGGTCGATATCTCTTCGGCCATCATCGGATCGACTGTCTCTTCTTCTATGGTTGCGTCGGCTTCATCGTCGCGGAACACATTCTCCATTAAGAAGTTTGGCTCGGCTTCCAATTGAAAGTATCCGGGACGCAGCTCGGTAAAGTATTGCTGGAACCACAACATCTGGGCAACATTGGGTTGCACACCCAACACAGAGATATTGATTCCGCGGTCTTTCCAATCTCCCAGCATTCCGAAGAATCCACTCGGGATATATTTCACCGTCTTCATATCCAAGACAAGTTCACGTTGTTCGAAGTCGAGGATTTGCTCGAATAGTGTGTCACGGATCAGGGCCAAGTCGGCACCATCCCAAATTTCCATTTCGCCGACGCTAATAAGCGTAGAGCCATTCTCTTGACGAATGGTCAGTCGTTTGCGGCGTCGTGTTGACATTAGTGGTGTTTGCATCAGGGAGTCCTCTGTTTTCGGGATCATCTTTTGTGAGGATGACGACTGCTTAAGAGCCAGCCCGCTCTTAAGCTTGAAGACTAGATGCAACCCTTGCGCCAATTTCAGGAAAATCACCAGATGGTTCGAATAACGCCAAAAAACACGGGAAATAGAGCAAAAATAAAAAGCAGACTTAGAAGTCCGAATTCTAAGTAACACACGAACCGTTGCTTTTAAACGACGACGTGGACATCATTGATGCGGTAACACAACACTCCTCGTAACCCGTTTAACCGGAGGAGATTAAGGGATATGCCTCATTCCTGTTCTTTCATCTTCTGTTTGAGCTCGACCATTCGCTGGTTATACGCGGCGATCGTTTCTTTGCGTCGCAGCATGCCGAGAAGTTTCCCTGAGTCTTCGGGATCCAACACCGGGAGTTCTTCGAGATTCAACGAGGTAAATTTCTGCATGGCGGAATTGAGGTCATCTTGTGGTGAGAGAGTGACCAGATTGGTCACCATCACATCGCCCGCATTGGCGAGTTTCCAGATGGTTTCGTCATACAAATAGGCACGCACGTCGTTGGCAGAAAAAATGCCGATGACCTTCTGGTCATCATCGACGACGGGGAAATACTGTTGCTCGTTCTCAGACAAAAGGTGAACAATCTCTTCCAGCGACATCGACTCATGAACGAAACAGAGTTGGCGGTTTTTCTGATACACATCTTCGACCAGAATCCCTTCCAGCAGGTCGATGATGAAATCTCCCAGATGAGCCGACGATTCGAGCCGACTCGGAACCTGCTTGACATAGATTGTCCAACGCCGCGAAAATAGAAAACAAAGCGTGGAAACCCACATGGTTGGTAAGAGCAGGTGATAACTTCCGGTCATTTCTGAGACCATGATGATCGTCGAAAATGGTGCGTGTGCGATGCCAGCGAAGAATCCGG
The DNA here is from genome assembly GCA_029243145.1 of Planctomycetaceae bacterium. Taxonomy (GTDB): domain Bacteria; phylum Planctomycetota; class Planctomycetia; order Planctomycetales; family Planctomycetaceae; genus JABURQ01. Next base: position 7,035 of record JAQWSQ010000054.1, read on the forward strand.
CCATCCCGACGATTGCGTAGCTTTCCGGTTGAACGGTCCACCAATCTGGTCCGTACTTGGCGAAAAGTTGCCCGACAGCTCCCCCCACACATCCTCCGATGACCATGGAAGGCCCGAACACTCCTCCCGATCCTCCCGAGCTAATTGTGAGTGAAGTGGTGATAATTTTGAAAATCGCCACGGTGATCAGAACGACTGGCGCCACGGAGACGGAATCGGACAGCGCTGCCTGTAACACCCCATAACCTGTAGAGAGAACCGCTAACAGTTGGATATTTTCTGCGAATCCGTAGTACAGACTCATTGCCAACAGTCCAGCAAGCCCGGCCCCAATCGCCGGTCGAAAATGCTTTTTGACGGGCAGTTTTTCAAACAGACGATGTGTCCCATAAAAGACCTTAATGTAGAGAATCCCGACCAAAACCAGCACAATCGATAACAACCCGAACGGTATGAGATCCCACATCGTCGAACGGACAAATTCGGGTGGTGCACCAAACAGAGGCAGAAATCGCAATTCGGGCGGCAAAATCATGCTGTACACGGAATAACTCATAATTGATGAGATCGCAGCCGGAACAATCACGTCTGATTCGAGATCTCCATCCCGATAGAAAATTTCTCCCGCAAAGAGCGCTCCAGCAAGTGGAGCGCGAAAGATGGCACCCACCCCCGCAGCCATCCCGGCGGCCAGCATGATACGTCGATCACGAGCACTCAATTTCAGTTTGGTAGCGAGGAGTGATCCAAAACCGGCCCCGATTTGCGCGATAGGACCTTCTCGCCCCGCCGACCCACCAGTCCCCAAGGTGAGAGCTGACGCGACTGTTTTCACAATCGGAATCCGCCAATTGATCTTTCCACGGTGGTTATGGAAAGAATCGATAGCCGCATCAGTGCCATGTCCTTCGGCTTCGGGAGCAAACGTGTACACGATAATTCCCGATAACAGCCCGCCCAAAGTCATGACGAGCACAATCATCCAGGGAGAGAACAGCGCTGCGTTGATTTCGATGCCTGCCAGTTCCCCCACGGCTTCTCCGGGAAGGTAATTGGCAAAATGTGCGAGAGAGAACTCGACGACATAATGAGTCAGATACTGAAAGAGAATTGCCCCAAAACCGGCCACACACCCGATCAAGGAAGACAAGAAAAACCACTTACCGGTGGCGCGCAACTCGAACGCCGTAACAAATTCTTCAAAACGACGACGAATCATCGGTACTCGATCTGGGCAATGTGAGAAAAAAGAGAGAGCAAACCTCAGCCAACCGGTTCACCGTAGCAGTATTCAAAGTCGAGGATCAAGGAACAGGGGAGCCTATTATCGGTTCGCCGTCAATTTGGAGGAAACTGGTGTCTCGTCATGGATCAGACGGATCGCACGCCCTCGAACCAATATCTCCAGATCGTCCCATGACCAGAGGTCCATACCGACCGCAGGATCTCCAATGATCGCCTGCCCCTCTTGATTGAAACCGAAGAAGACGACCGAATGTAATTGCCCGACTTCCCATCCAAATTTATTATTTTCTGTATATTTGGCAGGGACTTCAACTCCCTCCAGAATCCCCACAGCAAGAATGGCACTGGAGTGTGTCAACAAAGGTAAGCCCGCTGGTTGACATGGCAGCACTTCGACACCGAGATTGGTCCCTTCTGTTTTCAGTGACAGTCCACGATAGAGCCCTTGCCAAGAAGTGCCAGTACCGTTGGTCAAGCAAAGTTCGGCCATCTCCTGCTCACTGGTGTCGATACCATGCAGTCTCAAGAGCGTCGCGGCACAAGCAGCCGAGCAGGTTTGATTGGAAGTTTGGCGACAAATCTGACCATCCCAAACTTCCTCACACTGAGGAGCAGTTCCCCACACGGGTAGCATCATCGCAATACCGGCAATGAGAAATTCCACCGCCGTATAACCATTCCGACGACGCAGCGAACCGGGCATGCTTTTCCAGGCGATGCCGGCAATCAGGGCCGTCATGGGGGGAAGCCAGTTACCAATCACGATGAGATTGCTGAAAGGCAGCAGATTGGCGAGCAGAATGTCATCCCAGAGATAGAGTAAATACAGGACAATCATGCCAACACAAACGCTCAACACCAGCAAGCTCGTTTTCCGAGAGACACGTTCACCAATCACGACTCCCAACAAAAAAAGCGAGAACGAAATCCCCATCATGACTCCGAAGCCGTACATTAAATCGGGGGCGGCCAGTCTCATGAAGATCTCTGAAAATGATTTTGTGAAAATGTATCGAACACGTTGCCAGACTTCATTGCTGACGGTAATACGAAGAGTTTGGATGATTTCAAAGAAGAATTCCCCCAGAAAGAGACCATCCTCAAAACTCAATGACTACTTTAGCACCCGGCGATCTTCATAACTATTGGCATCATCGGACTTTCCTGAAATTGTAACGTTCGGGCTCCGCCAAAGAATCATTGACATTGCCGCCTAAAAATGACGATAATCATCAATAGATACTGATATAAATTCGTCGCCCCACCTGCTCGATAAAGGCTCAAACCGATGAGTCGAAACGCCGCTCACCCTAATCCATCGAATCAACACCCTCATAGTTGCGAAGGGCCTTCGCGTCGTGAAGTTCTGCAATGGGGAACGCTTGGTTTGGCGGGCTTATCACTCGCCGACTACATGCGAATGGACGCACTCGCCAGCAATGCGTCTCGGCCAATTTTAACACCTCCCGATACGTCGGTGATTTTTATCTGGCTACCTGGCGGACCTCCTCACATGGAGACGTTCGATATGAAGCCGGAAGCTCCTTCCGATTACCGGGGAGAGTTCAGGCCCATCTCAACAACCGTTCCCGGAATGGAAGTTTGTGAGTTACTGCCGAAACTCGCGGCGTGTGGCCACCAATACAATATTGTGCGTTCGATCTCACACAACTTTGCCGATCATGGCGGCGGACACAAACGCTTCATGACGGGGCGTATTCCCAAGACACCGGTCAACACCGTCAACGATGCTCCGGCTGTTGGTTCGATCGTGGCCAAAATGCGGGATCATTACCAAGTGGGACTTCCGAATTATGTTTCGGGGACCAACAATGGTCGTCAGGGAGTTGATACCTTTGCGATGGGTTCGGCTTATCTCGGACCGGCTTACACTCCTTTCATCATTCCCGGACATCCCAACGAATCGAAGTTTGAAGTTCCCAACCTGAAACTTTCAGAACGAGTCGCCAATAGTATTGATGACCGTCAGGAACTCCTGAAACATCTTGATAATGTTCAGCGCAGTATTGACGGGTCCGGGGCGATGTCTGCCATGGATCAATTCGGGCAACAGGCTCTCGATTTATTGACGAGCGACAAAGCCCGAGCAGCCTTTGATCTCTCCGAAGAGCCACAAGAAGTTCGTGATCGATACGGGATGCACCCTTGGGGACAACGTGCTCTGATGGCACGACGACTTGTGGAAGCGGGCAGCAGTTTCGTAACAATGGTGATGGAAAACCCCATGATGCAGGGGGAATCCTTCCCAGAGGGAGTGCTTTATAACTGGGATTCGCACGCGGTGAATGGGCATATCTTCAACGATGCCAAATATCGAATGCCTTTCTTTGACCGAGCAATCAGTGCCTTGATTGAAGATGTTCACGAGCGCGGTCTCAATAAAAATGTGATGGTGATTGTCACGGGAGAATTCGGACGAACCCCGCGACTCTCTACGCAAAAAGGAACCTCTTCGGGCGTGATGCAACCGGGTCGCGATCATTGGCCATCGGCCATGTCGCTGTTAATTTCGGGGGGCGGCATGAGAACTGGACAGATCATTGGTTCGACAAACTCCAAGGGAGAAAACCCCAAGGATCGTCCGCTCACACCCAATGATTTGTGGGCAACCGTTTATCGTCATTTGGGAATCGATACCGAGTTGACGTTCCCGGACTACAGTGGACGACCGATGCCCATTCTTCCTTTCGGCAATCCCATCGAAGAGTTATTACCGGTCAGCTAAGAGACTCTTCTTCAGTGGTCAAGACATCTTCAATGGAGCGAACATCGCCTTCACTGGCGGTTTGTGAGAGTCGCCCGCGAAACCACCACAACGGAATTAACGGCAACACGGCAGATCCAATAATGGCCCAGATCAACGCGGGCGTACCTTGGAACCACGCACCCACTGAAACATAGACCGCCGCGATGACAGCGTTACTCATCACAATCGCAATGGCAGCCAGCCAAAAGGGAAGCCGAGTCAGCCCCAAGAGTAAGACACTTGCCTCCGACAACAACGGCATGGCTCGTGTCGCGATCAAGATGACAGGCCCGTATTTGAGACTCAACTGATCAAGCTGCTTGAGATCATCTGCCTTGGCCCATCGTTCTGCGAATGGTCGTCCAATCACGCGCGACATGCCGAGACCAATTAGATGTCCGGCAGAAAGACCGCCAAAAGCGCACAGAAATGCCAAGCCCCACGGCAACACTCCTCCCGCATAAGTGGTGACGGCCGTCGAAGGAACTGGCAGCAGCAAATCGACCGTGAGCAAACCACACAAGCCCAGTGCGATTTGTGCGGCGGGAAGGCCACTTTCTAACCAGTTGAGTAAGTGTTGCTCAAAGCCATCTCCCAGAATCACAAAAGGGATAATGGGAACCAACAATGCGGCAAGTAACCAAAGAGTGAGGCGGAGAGGAGCGGGCATCATGGGTCGTTACCGCCCTCGAAAGACTCGACTGGCGCGTTCCAGAGTTTCGCGTTCTTCGTCGGACAAACTGGCTTCTCCCTCCGCTTTGATTTTTGCCAAAATGCGGTCCACTTCTTCACGAAGATCGTCATCGTTTGGCTCAAAAACCTGTAGCTCTTTTTTCCGTTTTTGATCGCGCATTTTGCGCTGCATCTTCGAGACCGGATTGGAGAGGTTTTGGAACTTCTGAAACAGTGGTGAGACTCTCCAGCCTCGCACGAAATAGAGATAACCGAAGGCCGCACCCCCGAGGTGGGCGGCATGAGCGACATGGTCGTCTAACCCGCGTCCCATGATAAAATTCACAAGCCCCAATGAATCCATGCCGACTTTGAAGGCCGCCAGCACCCAAAGTGGTATTGGGATGATGAAAAACAAGAAGACTTTGACATTGGGAAAGTGCATGGCTGTCAAGATGACAACTGCGTTGACGCCGCCTGAAGCGCCAATCGTCCCGCTCGCCGGGTATCCCATCAGTCCCATGAACACAATCTGTGCAACACCACTAAAAATAATGCCAGCCAAATAGAACGCCAAGAACTCGCGAGAGCCATAGATACCCTCGACCATGCGGCCAAACATCCACAGGAACAGCATATTGAAGACGATATGCCAGATTGCATCGTCACCTTGAACCGAGTGGCAGAATCCGTAAGTGAGTAAACGCCAAATCTGGAAGGATCCGAGATCGCTCAGGGAGAGCGAAAGCCAAGGAGTAATGCCTCCCCCGGCACCGGGTTTGGTGGTGGCCAGTTGCAAGACCCACACGATCACATTGATAATGACGATGGTCTTGATCGCCCATTGATCCGAGAATGAGGCGCGCATATTGAAACCACCGCCGCCGTCTCCGTAACGTCGGGCTTCGTCTCTCAGATAGTCGCGGTCGTCCAGTCCCATTCGATCCGTCCGGGAGGGAATTGATGAATGAAAAGAAATCTGCTGTATCACGTCAGGGGAACATCATAATGGCTGATTCCCCGTAATGGTCAATACTGTCTGTTTAGAGTGCCAGAATCAGTTGGCGGCTGTATCGACAGTCGGCTGCGGAAGTTTTTCGACCAGTTGGCGACTTTGATCGAGAAGAGATTGCAGTTTTTCTTGTGCTGCGTGAATATCTCTACGCAATTGATCAACTTTGATGAGGACAAGATTCCTAGCGGATTCGGAATTGGCAAGAGTTTTGACGAGCCCTTCCAAGTCTTCAGGAGGCAAGTCTTCTGCAGTGGGGAGTTTGTCGCCACCTTTTAACTCGTCAACTCGCTCGGCAATCTGTTCATTCGAACGTGCTTGCTGAGCGGTGACGACTTCGTCCAGTTTGATCGCCTGCGTCAGACGTTCGTCGGCTGAAATCAGGGAGTTCCACTGATTCTCGTAGCGGTTATTGAATTGAGTTGGAATCCGTTGCCAGAATCGCCACGCTCCTTGCTGCCAGGTTTGAATGTCGCCTGCGCGGGGGAACTTGTTGAACTGCATGACAGAACTGGAATCGCGAAGATCGGTGACCTGAAAAGGCCCGATGTAACGTGAGGGACCGTTTTGGGGAATGAAAAAGCCGTAGACAACAGGAGGAGCTTCGGCACTGACAACCTGTAATCCATCGCGAGTCCCCAAATCAACATTGATCATGCCGGCTTGTGGATTACTGACGGTGACGTTCTTAGCAGCAAAGGGACGCCCGAAACTTCTCATCAACAAGGCACGGTCTGCAACCAACTGATTCAGTTCCGCTTCTTTTTTCGTAATACTCTCTTTTTTCTGCGCATTCGCCGTGGAAAGCGTATCCGCTTTAGCGAGCCAACTGTTGCGGACGTTAATTGCTTGCCCGGTCAGCATGACAGCACCGATGACGAGAACCACCAGCACCCAAGCACAGATTTTACCAATAATATGCATTTCGGGCCTTCAACTTGGACGAATACAAAATCCCTGCTTCTGATCATCGACAGAGACGATTCTCAGAGGACAGACTTTCCTGAATGAATTTCAGGGAACGGCGTGATCGGAATCCGACCGGAAGAGTCGTAACGACAATCACTCCATAAGGATAATACCATCTTATGGCGTATGAATCTGTGTGGTCAAGCAGAAACAGCCGGTGAACGGCTTCTGGACAGGACGCATTCCGCAGATTCGTCACAGTCGTTACAGATTTACGCATTATGTGAAGTCTCAATCCCGCCTTGCGTTCACAGCCATGCTGGGAATCTGGCCAGTCACCGATTCTTTCCGGGAACGACATAGAGGCATAATTTGCACAAATTGATTCGTGCAGAAGGTTTTTCCAAAGCGGCTGGAGCGTTAACATAAACCCTGAACAGTTTTTACAGTGATTGTTGTCAGCGCGTTGAAAAACTCAATTCTGCTACGTTTGACGAAGGATCCCAATTATGGCGACTGTCGCCCTACCCCAATTGCCGCAGATGCCTCGTGAAAAACTCCCCAAGGGAGAAGTTCTTTGTGAGTATTGTTCGGCCAAGTGTTGCCAATATTTTGCTCTTGAGATCGACGCTCCCAAGTCGAAAGCCGACTTCGATTTTATTCGCTGGTACATGGTTCATGGACAAGTTTCTGTGTTTGTCGAAGATGGTGTCTGGTTTTTGATGGTTCATAATCGCTGCAACCATTTACTGGAAAACAACCTTTGCGGCATCTATGAGACCCGACCACAAATCTGCCGGGACTACTCCACAGACAATTGTGAATACGATGACGACGCTTGTTACGAAAAACTGTTCGAGACTCCCGATCAATTGTGGGAGTACGCGGAGGCGGTCTTGCCAATGGACAAACCGAAGAAGCGGAAAATGACACAATTACCGCTGGTGACTGTCGCCAATTGACCCGTACATTCGCGGTCACGAACTCGAAGACTTCATCCGGTGTCCAACAACTCTGCCGTGAACGATGTTGGACTCTGTTTAACACGGTTGCGAGAGAGTCGTTCCGGGATGAAGAATTCTCACTCCCTCTTTTCACAGAAACGATTCATCTGCCGTGAGCAAAATCAAACCGCAAACCCTCAAAGGCTTTCGCGACTTCCTCCCCGAGACGATGTTGGCGCGCGAGCATCTGATGCAGACGGTGCGGGACGTTTATCGCAGTTTTGGATTCGCCCCGATTGACACGCCAGCGCTGGAATACACAGAGATTCTCCTGGGGAAGGGTGGCGAAGAATCGGACAAGCAGATGTTTCGCTTTACTGATCAGGGCAATCGTGATGTCTCTATGCGATTTGATTTGACCGTCCCTTTTGCTCGTTTCGCCGCTCAACACCTCAATGAATTGGGAACACCGTTCAAACGCTATCACCTGGGAACGGTCTGGCGGGCTGAGAAACCACAGAAAGGCCGCTACCGAGAATTTGTCCAATGTGATTTTGACACCATCGGGACGAAATCCAATGCGGCCGACATTGAAACCTTGATGGTGATCCACGAATTGATGGATCGCATCGGGTGTGGCGAATTTCAGATTCGCGTCAACAATCGCAAAGTCTTGAATGGTCTGCTCCAAAAACTGGAACTGACCGAACAAAGTGTCAGCGTGCTGCGAGCACTCGACAAACTCCCCAAGATTGGACGAGATGCCGTCCTCGCAGAGATGGAAGGACAATCCATTTCCTCTGGACAAGCTGAACAGGTTTTGGACTTTGCCGAACTGACGGGGACTCCTGCCGAACTTCTTACTCAAGTCGAACAGATGGTGAGCGGTAATGAGACGGGAGAAACGGGAATCGCACAACTCCGCGAATTGTTTGAGGTGGCCACTTCGACCGGGCTCCCCGCGTCTCGTATCAATCTCGATCTCTCGATTGCACGCGGGCTCGACTATTACACCGGAACGATTTACGAAACATTTCTCGATGAACTTCCCGGCATAGGGTCCGTCTGTTCCGGGGGACGATATGACAATTTGGCCGAGCTGTTTACCTCTCAACCACTTCCCGGCGTGGGAGCCAGCTTGGGTCTCGACCGGTTACTCGCCGCGATGGAAGAACTGGGCAAATTGAAACCGTCATCGACTCCCAGCCAGATTTTAGTCACCATTTTTGATCCCGCCTGGACAGCCGACTCCTTCCGAATCGCTCAACAACTTCGTCACAGCGGCCTTTCCGTGGAGGTTTACACCGATCACAAAAAGATGGGTAAACAATTCCAGTATGCGGATAAAAAGGGGATCCCCATCGTTCTCATTGCCGGCGAAGACGAACGCTCCGCGGGAACCTGGCAGGTGAAAGAGCTTTCCAGTGGCGATCAAACCCCGATCCTGGAAGCTGAGCTTGTCGACCATTTGTTGGTGCTGCTGGGAAAAACCGCTTGAACAGACGAACAGACTTTGCTTTAATGAGCATTGAATTGATTCTGCCTCATTGAGCGAGCCTGATTGTGGATCAACGACACCATCATTATGAAGCGGCCTTTGAATCGTGGCTACGCGCGACCCGACTGCCTTATGTGATGGTGGATGAAAAACGGCGGTCACTGGTCGCGGATGGTAGTCTGAAATCGCTCGATTTCATTGTCTCTCCGCCGCAAGGTGAACGACTGCTGATCGACATCAAAGGGACGACAGTTTCCGGGGTCGGAACGCTCCACGACGGCCAAATGGAATAATTGGGCACCTGCCGCCGACCTCGATCAGATTTCCTGTTGGGAATCGTTATTTGGTGAGAACTTTCGAGGATTGTTCGTCTTTGCTTATGAGACCGATGAACCGGGTCGGTTCCCGGAACTCGCCCCTTTCTTTTCTCACCGAGAGAGGTATTATGCGTTTTATGGAGTGTGGTCGGACGATTATAGCCGCCATACCCGCATGAGGTCGCAAAGTTGGGAAACTGTCGATCTCTCCGCTCAAGATTTTCGAGAACTCCGTTTTCGTCTCGAAGACTTAATCTTGCAGCCGCCTGACGCCGCCCCCCCCTGATGGAAAAGGTTGCCGGATGAAAAATTTCGCCCTCCACGCTCGTCAATTGATGAGAGTCTCACTTGCTGTCGGAATTCTCTCCTGCGGAACCGCAGCGGTCATCGCGCAAGATGCCCCCGCAGAAGCAGACCCCGCGAGCAACGGCGTCGTGGTCACATTGGATACCAAAAGCTACGTCAAAGAGGTGATTATATTTGCGATCCTGGGAGGAGCCGCAATCTTTGCCGTCTGCCGGAGCAGTCCTCGCGGACTATAATCTTTTACGACACCACATCGAGCGCCTGTTTGAGATCATCGATCAAATCGGCACAATCTTCTGTTCCGATTGACAGACGGATAAAATCAGGCGTAACTCCGCTGGAAGTTTGCTCTTCCGGCGTTAATTGCTGATGAGTCGTGCTGCTCGGATGAATAATCAGAGACTTGCTATCTCCCACGTTGGCAAGGTGTGAGAACAGGTTGACCTGATTGATCAATTTTACGCCGTTCGCCTGCTGTTCTTCCGGCGAGCTTCCCTCGATACCAAAGCCCATGATGGCTCCGCACCCATTGGGCAGATATTTCTTGCCGAGTTCGTAACTCGGATGCGACTCGAGTCCGGTGTAATTGACCCAAGAAATTTTGGGATGCGATTCCAGAAACTTGGCCACTTCTAAGGCGTTACTGCTATGTCGTTCCATGCGCAGGTGTAAGGTTTCGAGTCCTTGCAGGAACAGAAACGCATTGAACGGACTCATCGCGGGACCGAGATCTCGGAGCCCCTGAGTTCTTGCTTTCAGGGAGTAAACCATGTTCAGCCCGGAGAACGTCTCAAAGTATTTCATGCCGTGATAACTGGGATCGGGTTCCGTCATTTCAGGGAATTTACCGTTATCCCAAGGGAAGTCCCCTTTCTCAATAATGATGCCTCCGATTGATGTTCCGTGTCCACCAATGAATTTCGTACATGATTCCACCACGATATCAGCACCATGTTCGAGAGGTCGGCACAAAGCAGGAGAAGCGAGAGTATTATCGACAATCAGTGGAATGCCGGCTGCATGGGCGATGGCCGAGATGGCTTCAAAATCAGGGACATCGACGCGAGGATTACCAATCGTTTCGACATATAAACAACGGGTATTGTCATCGATGGCTGCCCGAAAGTTTTCGGGATCACTTTGATCGACGAAATGCGTGTTGATCCCCATTTTGGGCAGTGTGTAATGCAACAGGTTGTACGTCCCGCCGTAAAGGCTGGTGGACGAGACAATATTCTGTCCGGCAGAAGCAATGTTCAAAATGGCGAGAGTCTCGGCAGCCTGTCCTGACGCGACCGCCAAGCCGGCGGTTCCCCCCTCGAGCGCTGCGACTCGCTTTTCCAGTACATCGCAGGTGGGGTTCATGATGCGGCTGTAGATATTACCGAACTCTTGCAAGCCGAAAAGTCGCGCGGCGTGATCCGTATCGTCAAAGACATAGGACGTTGTCTGGTAGATGGGAACGGCTCGTGAACCGGTTGTGGGATCGGGTTCTTGACCGGCATGCAGACAATTGGTGCCAAAACGATAGTTGGATGCGCTCATGATGTTCCTCGTATTGAAATTGAGTCGTCGGATAAATGGTTGTCAGGTGTGAACTCTCAACCGGTCTGTCACTGAGGGGGAGACAGTTCCCAATGGAGTTCTTCAGAAATACAGACTCGGCAAAAATACTCGGCGCGCGAGAAAAGAATACTTGGGCACCAAAGTTTTCTTCAAAGTGGCATTTAGTGTGGTCACGATCGGCAGGGAAGTCAAACTTAACCGGAATTACCCCGTGTGATGCAATATTTGTCGGGAGGGTTTTCGTAACCGGCACAACACGATGTTGAAAGACAGGTTCGTTTAATCCTGTACTGACAATCATACCAATGAGCGAAAGTATTCAGGTCCACGATAGCTCGGGAATAATTCCTTCGCGCGATTATCATTTGGCGACGAAGGATTTGTGAGGCATGATTGAGCAACGGGTCAGGCTCATGAGGAGCTGGACAACAATTCAAGAACCCCAGCAACAGGAGGATGCATACGGGGAAGAATTTGTTCCGTCCCCGGAACCGGTCACAACCGCCGTATCGGTTGAAGAAAGCCCAACATCATGTTCTTTTCTCGTGGACCTCTCAACAAGCCGTTGACGGCAGTCTGCTGCACACTGGTTGTTTTTCTGACAACCGGACTCTTCTCTTCTCTCTCTGCAAACGCGGAATCCCTCAAAGTGGCTTCCGCCACATCGGCCATCTCGACAGGAGTCGAACTGGAGCTGGATCGCAAATGGCTGGCCGCCATCGAGCATTACAAAGATTCTTTGGAAGCGTGGCCACAAAGCGACCAACTTCGCTTTGGATTACGTCGCTCCAAGATTCACTTTTCCATTCAACGTCGTTATCTCGACAACAGTTTTGAAGCGGACATGCTCGCCTTGGAACCACAAGACGCCTTGTCGGAATGGGACGACGTTTACAACATGATCTCTGGGCGATATGTTGAACGCATCGACGTCACTTCTTTTGTGGCACATGGAACAGAATCCCTTTACCTAGCCTTGGCCAACGACCATTTTCTGGCCCATCACCGACTCAATCGCGATGATGCATCGGTCCGTGCACTGAGGCGTTTCTTGCGAGAGCAATACTGGAATAAACCGCTCGGTTCGCAGGCTGATGGACACAATATGATGAAAGAGATCGCCACTCTTTGCCAACGTCGATTGGCGATTCCTGCGACGGCCGTAATGCTGGAATTTGTATTCGGAGGCACGAACGTCCTCGATGATTACTCGATGGTATTGACGCCTGAAAAGCTGAAAGCTCTGTATGCAAATATTGACGGAGAATTCGTCGGACTCGGCATCGAAATGAAAGCCGAAGAAGGCAAAGGGATGTTGCTCGTCAACGTCCTGCCCAATAGTCCTGCCCAACGAGGTGGTGCAAAGGCGGGTGACTTCATCGTCGGAATCAGTGGACGCGATTGCCGTCACTGGACAACCGAAGAAGCCGCCAAACTGTTGAAAGGACCGGCAGAAAGTCGCATTCAACTCACACTTGCCAATCAAGCAGGAGAAGTCCGCGGACCTCTGGCCTTCATTCGACGCCCCGTTCAAGTGAAGAGCATACCGGTTGTCAAAATGGTCGATGAAGAGCGTAAAGTGGGCTACATCAAGATGACCGCTTTTCAGAAAACGTCAGCACAAGAACTCGACGCCGCCCTTCGCGAACTCGACTCTCGTGGAATGAAATCATTGATCTGGGACCTCCGTGGGAATCCCGGAGGGTTGCTAACCGCTTCCGTAGAGGTGCTGGATCGCTTCCTCGATGAAGGTACGATTGTCTCAACACGCGGCCGACACCGTACTGAAGACTGGTCTTACTCGGCACACTCTGCCGGGACTTGGAAGATGCCCTTGATCGTCTTAATCGATTCAAATTCAGCATCGGCCTCCGAAATTGCTGCGGGAGCGATTTTCGATCACCGTCGCGGATTACTGCTCGGACGCAAGTCGTACGGAAAATGGTCGGTACAGTCGATCTTCAACGCCGATCACTCGACCGGTATTCGATTGACAACCGCCAAGTTCTATAGTCCTCACGGAAAAAATTACTCGAAGGTCGGCATCAAGCCGAATGTCGAAGTTGAGAAACCCGATCAGTTCACCAGCTTCTATCGTGGACCGGAAACTCTTAACGCCACCGACGACGCAGACATCGCTCGCGGAGTCGAGATTCTCCGTTCCAGCAACGAATACTGGGCCTTGACTCGCAACGATACGAGCCTCGCCCCGTGATCCATTTCTCGGGAAAAGTCCTTGTCGGACGACTCCCGTAACGTGTGTGGCTTTTGCACGTTAATCGAGAACAGTCCGCCTGCAATGATGTGCCAGGCGGACTGTTTTTTTTATTGAGTTATTTGGGTCAGATCACGATTTCTGACCGAGTCATGATATCGCTTCGTACCTCAGCCTCATTACGATGACAGCATGAATTCTCCCAGCTTAAAATGGTTGAGCGATGGTCCCGGTCGTCCGCCACAATTACGGTGGTCGTTTGTGATCGACGCTCCCTTGCAATCGATGGCACACTCGGGAGAAGCGGGAACATTGTTGGCCGCCGATCAATCGGGAGGACTTTATCTGTTCGACCGGAGCGGAAAAGTGCTCAGCATGATGCGTGGTTTCCAAGAGATTCGAAATCTTGCTTGGTCACGTCGAGGGACTGCCGGGATCGCGATTCTGGGAGAGAACCGAGTCGTCTCTTTGACCCCCTCTTTGAAAATCGAATGGTCGGTCGATTTGAGCGAGGCAGCCACCTCGGCAGCCGTTTCTCCGTTTGGAGAACACTACGCGGTCTCGCTCTCGAATGGCATGAACTACATTTTGCGATCAGATCGCAAACAACTCGGAAAGTTTGAAACCGAGCGTCCAATCCACTTTTCAGAATTTCTGGAAACCGAGACCGAATTGATCCTCTGCGCTCAATACGGATTTATCGGACGATATCACTTTCAGGGATCGCCCGTCTGGCGTAACAAAACCTTCTCGAACGTCGGTCAACTCGCGACAACAGCCAACGGATCGTTGATCTCATTGGCCATGTTTAATCACGGCGTTCAAAAATTTGATCGATATGGAGAAGCGGCGGGACGTTTTGCCCTGGAAGGAACCCCCCATCTGATCGCGATGAGGCCCGATGGCGAACGTTTGGCCATCGCCACACTCGAAAATCATCTCTATTGGATCAACTCCAAAGGGGCTTTGCTCTGGGCGACCAGTGCTCCCGAAACAATACGATCCTTGGCGGTCTCTTCTGCGGGAGAAAGCATTTATTTGGGCCTCCAATCGGGCCGCCTCCTCAATTTCCACTGGAATCCCGGCCACTGACAGGATTCTGGCAGAATTCGGGGTACTGAGTTTTGACCGGAAGCAATATGCACGGTTATACTTAGAGATCACTTCCAAGGTCTCATCACATCATAAGTGAAATTAATTACGGTCAGCCTGCGGATCTCATGAAGCTGCTGCCAACTTGCGTTCCTCCTGATTGACTCCAAAACTTCTATGTCGGATGCCGATTCCAAATCAGAAAACAATCAAAAAGGGAGAATCAAAGCTCCCCGCCAGATTGGAAAATATGAATTGAAACGACGCCTCGGTGCGGGAGGAATGGGTGCCGTTTTTCTGGCCACCGACACTAAAACGAAACGTGCGGTCGCGTTGAAAGTCTTGCCCAAAGACAAGGCCGCCAATAAAACATTGGTGAAACGATTTCAGGCTGAGGCACAAGCGGTCGCCAACTTGGAACACGAAAACATTGTTCGGGTGTATGAAGCTGATCAGGCAGACGGCTATCTTTACATTGCCTTGGAATATATTGACGGCACGGACGTTGATATCATTCTGAAAAAGCGAGAACGCATGCCCGTGAAACGGGCCGCCGAGGTTGTGAAACAAGTGGCCAAGGCTTTGCAGCACGCTCATGAGCAAAACATTGTTCATCGCGAAATCAAACCCGCGAACATTATGATTCGTAACGATGGTATGGTGAAGCTGACCGATCTTGGTTTGGCGCGATCCGTCGATGAAGCTGACGACACCAACATCACACGCGCAGGAACCACGGTCGGAACGGTCGACTACATGGCTCCCGAACAGGCACGGAACAGTCGCTTGGCCGACATTCGCAGCGACCTGTATTCATTGGGTTGCACCTGGTACCAGATGGTAGTCGGCCATCCGCCCTATCATGAAGGGTCACTCACAAACAAGTTGCAGGCGCACTCTTCGGCAAAGCTCCCGGATCCTCGCGACGAGAATCCTGATGTCCCCGAGTCAACGGTCATTATGATCCATCAATTGATGGCCAAGAAACCTAAAGACCGATACCAGACCCCCCAAGAACTGCTTGATGATTTCCAGAACTCCTCCATGCACCGCTCGACTATCAGCAATGACGTCCTGAGTGCGTTGGCAGAAGAAGACTCGTCTTTGGACCTTCCCAGAACGGGTGAGCCTGAAACCGTTTCCGAAGCGAACGCATCCGAGTCTTACTCTGGCAGCTCCACAACTGATTCGTCAGAAGATCCAGAAGCCGAACAAGCACCTCGCCGTCGACAGAAACAGAAAAAACGCGATTCCAAGTCTTCGCAGACACAACAGGCCAATCAACCTCCTCATTCTTCTCGTCAACCGAAAATGCCGCCTCGACAAGACCGGAAGGATGCCCCGGAAACGTCAAAACCACGTGGAGGGGATGGCGATTCCGCCCCGCTGGAAATCTTGAAGTATCTCGCAATCGCGGGAGGGTTTGTGGGAGTCTTTGTTGGAATCTGGTATGTCCTGTCGGCATTCGCTTCAGGTCTCGATCCGGGAGGATCGGCTGCCAAGGGTGAATCACAGCGTCAATTAGCACGAGATATGATGGATGAAAATCAATCCGCTCCGATTCCTACGGCGGGGCGTAGACAACCGGATGAAGAGAACGGCCCCAAACCGACTCAAGTCACTTTTTCTGATCCCGGACAAACATCGAGCCCTCAAAAGACTGCCGTCACGTCGCTCGAACTGATCAAATCTCCCAGCATTTACAAAGCCCCCGATTGGGCGAATCGGGTTCCCGTGTCGGCAGAGATTCCCAATCTGTTTGCCGACTTGAAATTGAAACCCAGAACCGTCGGACAGTGGGGCAATCAATTGGGAGCGTTCCGAACCATTTCTTCTGCTTTGGAGAAACTTCCCGCCGGACCGGTTTGGCTTCAGCTTCTTGGTCCCGGCCCTTTTTCCCTGAATCCAGTCACCATCAAAGATCGTCAACTCGTTATCAGCCGAGCGTCTGATGACTATGAGCCCTCCATTGTCTGCCTTGCTGGGAAGTTAAAGAAATCCAATCAGTTCCTGAAGATCGAAGATGGAAGCCTGCTATTGACGGGCGTGAATCTGAGTATCGATGCCCAGCAATTCCCGGCCACCGGTCCAGCGTCATTGATTTCGATGACTCGTGGTAACCTCTTTCTGAGAGATGTCTCCGTGAGCGTGATTGGCAGACGCGAATCACCAACGCACGCAATCTCTTACACTTCCTCAAAGTCGACACCCGAGAGTTCACGAATTCTGATCGATCGAAGTTTAATTCGCGGCCATTGCAGTTCTCTTCAACTCGCAGGTAACAGCAACTCACTACTCGTCACGAATTCACTGCTACTCTCTGCCGAATCGCCCGTCTTTGCCATCGACTCCCCCGATGTCACGAGTGATGATAATCAAAATTCGACCAGTTCCATAAATGTCGTCAGAAGCACTCTGGCGACATCCCACTCTCTCTTTGTCGTCAATGGCAAAGGCTCCTCGATGCAAGTAGCGTTAGAAGAAACCCAGTGTTTTTCTGCGGGAAGCACTGACTCTCCTTTAATCGATCTCAAACAGTGGGCGGTCAGCCCCACACCGCAACCGAGTCAATCGTCGGCACATAATTTCCGTTGGACCACGAACGCCTCAGACTTTCGAGGATGGAAAACACTGCTGAGATCGGGCGTCAATGCCGTCGAGCCGATCACAGAGATTGCTGTCTGGAAAAAATTCTGGGACGACAGCTTCAACAATTCTGATTTTTCAACCGACGCCTGGACTGCTCCGCAACCGATTGATGCACTCAGTTTCAATGACAAGAACTGGACAGACAACTCTTCCTCTGGCGTTCCAACGGATGCGTTATCCCTCCCCTCGCCCAGCATTCAATCGACGACACACGAAATGACGGGATTGAGTGAAGACTCACCGACGGCGTTTTCAGGACCGCCACCAGCCACCATCGAACTTAACCTCGACAAAACGAATCTGGACGATGAACTGAAGAAAACCTCCTGGAAAAGTGGGACTCGCTTTCTGCTCTCAGGAACGCAAACAGATCTCCTGCGACCCATCGTTGTGGAGGGACGATCCTTAATTCTGGAAATGGCTCCTAACCAGCCAGAAGGATTTGATCTACAACCAAGGAAGAACTTTTCAGAGTCATTACTGACTGTGCAGAATGCTTCCCTCAAATTAATCAACGTACGAATGCGTGTCCCCAACCGGTCACGCGATAGCGAACAACCAGCTTGGTTGCTGAATGTCACTAACGGAAGCCTGTCGGTAGTCAACAGTCACCTCAGTGGCCCCTATCTGGAAAACGATCATTATCATTATCGAGGTCTCATCCACTGGGAAACTGGAACTGGACGATCATTGCCCGAGTCTCAGCCTCGTCGACACCTGCTGGAAATCTCTTCGAGTGTCTTGCTGACCAGAGGAGTCGCCGTTTCGACATCTCCACAAGCCGGTCTTGTCCGCGTGATTGACAGCCTGATCGCGGCACAGGGGACGGCTTGGGAGTGTCAGTTTCTTCCCAACCCAGAGTCTCTCTCGGCGTTATTTGATTTCCGTCAGTCTACGCTGGGAGGATCGGAGAGTGTATTGTCCATTCTAGAGACTCCCCAGGACCAGGCGGGAATTCGAGTTGCATTTTTGATGCGTGATTGCCTGTCGATCAATACAAACCCGGGAGAAATCCGCAGGGCAAAGACAGTCTTTCTGGCAGCCGACTCATCTTGGCTCAATCAACAACATCTCATCTGGTGGGGGCGTGCGAATGGTTGGTCCACTGACATTTCCTGCTTCACAATAGCTCCCAATGAGGTCGGCCAACTGCAAACTGTCGATGACTGGACGGCTCTCTGGGGAGCATTCAATGTTCAGAAACCCCTCTATAATCCGGTGGGAGTGATTCTCGCCGAACAGGAAACTCGCGCCAAAGAACTGCTCCCGGAATACTTTCAACTCGATCCCAAATCTCGTGCTCTAAAATGGAATTTGGAAGGAGATCCGATTGGGGCAAATCTGGACGAGTTCTTGCCGGTTAAAACAGCCGATGGCAAGCCAGCCGAGAAACAACCTTCGAAAGCTCGCCCAACCAGTGGGTTCTAATTACTCGAAACTGCCTATTCTCGCCGACCGCTGGGCATTTGATTTGTGAATACATCGCTCCCCAATTCAACGTCATCGGCTACCCTCATCACGCCTCTCGGCCGAGGTGCTGTCGCCACGTGGAAAATCAGAGGCTCCGTCTCACTTTGGGAACAGTTTCCGTTTCAACCTGCCACATTGATGACCATCACAGAACAACCCGTGGGGAGAATTTTGTTTGGTTATTGGGAGGGAGAAGATGTGGTCGTCATTCGCACCGACGAGCATGAGTGGGAGTTACATTGTCATGGAGGCTTTGCCGCTGTGAATCGAGTTCAAAACAGCCTCGAATCCCGTGACGTACAGATACAGGACTGGCGTGACTTTCAGAGCGGCTCACAGAGCACTCTCGAACGAGAATTTCAAATTGCGATTGCAAAATCTGTGACCTGGAAGACTACGGAGCGACTGCTGCGACACCCCACTACAAGCTGGGTCAATCAATTACTCCATTGGCAAAAAGAACTTAAGGAAAACCCTTCAACCAATTTGGCCGGCGAAATCCAAACTCAATGCGAGCAAGTTCTGACAAGATCTCAAGTTGGGATTCGTCTCACAACAGCGGCCCGTGTCGTTCTGGCCGGAGCACCGAATGTCGGCAAATCCAGCTTACTTAATCGACTGGCCGGCTACGATCGAAGTATCGTTCAAAATCGGCCCGGAACAACCCGAGATACTTTCGGGGCCGAAATCGCTTTAGGAGGATACCCAGTCACATTAACGGACACCGCAGGTATTCGGCAGACCGACGACAGCCTTGAATCGGCTGGCATCAGTCGTGCCCACCAAGTTCTGAGAACTGCTGACCTGATTCTATTTTTGCTTGACGGCTCAATTGCCCCCACCCTCGAAGAGAATCAATTCCTCGCTCAATACCCTGATGCGATTCTTGTCCTCCACAAAAGCGACCAAGTTGTTCACCCCGACCGAACGATAACCTCGAGCTTGTTGCGCGTGTCGGCCTTGACCGGTGAAGGGACTGAAACACTGATCGATGAGATCGTCAAACACATTGTTCCAGAACTCCCCGCCCCTTCGACAATTTTCCCGATCACAGGTCGGCAGCGAAATAGTCTCCAGAACATTGTTTCAGCCATTCAAGAACAGAACTTCGAACTGCTGAATCCATTGATCGAAGACTTGCTCACAGGCCCTCTCACCAACGACTGACACTTCAGAATTGCAACGCTATGTATCTTGGAATTGAAATTGGTGGGACCAAGCTTCAGGCTGCCATCGGCAAGCCAGGAAAGATCGAGAAATTGATTCGTCGTGAGGTCGATCCCGATCTTCAGGCAGACGGGATTCGCGAGCAACTCTCACAAATCGTTCCCGAACTTTGCAACCAATATCCCGTTCAACATATTGGGGTCGGTTTCGGAGGCCCTGTCGAGACGAAGTCTGGAGTAGTGACAACATCGCATCAGGTGACTGGGTGGGACAAGTTCCCTCTCGCAAAATGGTTAGCAGAAATAAGCGGCGTCGAATGCACTGTCGTCAACGACTGCGATGCAGCCGCGTTGGCGGAAGCATGCTGGGGAGCCGGCCAAGGAGCCTCGGGAGTAATTTATGTGACGGTCGGTACCGGAGTTGGTGGCGGGTATGTCGTTGACGGAGTTTTACAAGGAACAAATCGCCCTGCTTCTTTGGAACTTGGTCATCTCCGTCCCGGTCTGGACTCTCGAACCCCTTACGAGACTGTGGAGTCACTGTCGAGTGGACGAGGTATTGAGACCCGGATGCAGCAGATTCTGCAAGAGAGAGAGGATGACCCCGAACTTCTGGAGTTGAAATTGCATTTAATGGGGGGCGACGACCGACTGACCGCGAAGCAGATTTGTCTCGCGGCCGCCGAGGGAAATCCGGTAGCCGTTGAGATCATGAAAACAGGCTGCCAAGCATTAGGTTGGGCCATTGCTCAATCAATCACATTGTTGGCCCCCGAATGTGTGGTCATCGGTGGTGGAGTTTCTTTAGCGGGAGACAAACTGTTTTATGATCCCGTCCGAAAATTCATCGAAATGTACGTTTTTCCACGTCTTCTCGACAGTTACCGCATCGAACCAGCCGCTTTGGGAGAGGAAGTCGTTCTGCATGGGGCTCTACAAATCGCGGCTCACGCTTAAACGGTCGGAAAATCGCTGTTGACGATAAACGCCGACTGTCCTACCGTTTGAGTCTCTCCTTCGCTGCATTTCCGGCAAGTCCTTGCCAAACCAAGTCATAATCACAATTTGTTTCACATCCAAAGAGATGCGATATGCGCCCTCAATTCTGGTTGATCGGTGTCGGCCTACTCTGCTTGTCGGTCGCAGCGGTTGCCGACGATATTACAGATCCGAGCCCGACAACTCCGGGAAGTGGTGTGATACGGGATCATGCTCACCCAAAGCTGATCGTAACAACGCTCGGTCGTCTCGTGGAAGGAGATATCACCTACAGTGGAAGCGGATACGTGGTCGATGTGCGCGGTGGATCCATGCTGGTTCCATTTAAACTGGTGAAATTCACCGCCGATTCTCGACACGATGCTTACTTGAAGTATCGAAAACTGATGCCGGAACAAACTTCAGGAAATCACGTCGTTCTTGCCAAGTGGTGCCTGCAATACAACCTCGCCAATGACGCCATCCATGAACTCAAACAAGCCTTGTATCTTGATGAGGCTAACCAGGATGCCGCCAAACTATTGGTTTATCTGGAAAACAAAAAGAACCGCGGTGAATCAGCCTCACCAAGTGCACAAAAAACAAGATCCCCGCTAAAACGGGCCGTCTCGCTGCAAGGGCTTTCTCCAGAAAGTATTGGCGAATACACCACGGCCATTCAACCCGTTTTGATGAATAATTGTGCCAAGGCAGGCTGTCATCATTCTCAAACGACCAACGACTTGCAATTGCAATACGTGCGTTTGACGGGATACGGAAACCGCATCGCCTCTTCTGAAAATCTGGCGAAGGTGCTCG
The DNA here is from genome assembly GCA_029243145.1 of Planctomycetaceae bacterium. Lineage (GTDB taxonomy): Bacteria > Planctomycetota > Planctomycetia > Planctomycetales > Planctomycetaceae > JABURQ01. The sequence goes on from JAQWSQ010000054.1 coordinate 28,660, forward strand.
TACAAATTGATGTCAATAATCCCCGACAAAGCCCTCTGCTACTTAAAGCTCGCTCCAATCATGGAACTGCCAGAGATACGCTCGTTCACGCTCCTCAAGGAAAGGAGATATTGAACAGGATTGAAGCATGGATTCTCAAGACATCGCAAGAATTGAATCCTACGGGGGCCAATGACTCTCATCGCGTGACCAAATCTCAGCCGAACACAACGACTCTCAACCCACAGCAACAATTGGTCCGTGACTCAGTCCCCGAAGACCGGGAACAATTCATCAAAAAGATTCTCGACAAACAACGCAATGATCCATTTTCACCAGATCAATTTAATCAAACCGTTCGACCTTCCGGGAATTGATCATCGTTTTCAAACAATCGTACCACCGATCTCACAGCCATTTTGAATGGAGTCTTGTCATGTATCGATCAACCATGTTTTTGCTGGCCGTTATCGCTGGAGTGATGACTGTTGGCTGTGCGAAAAACTCTGGTTCCATCGTCTCAAACGACCCGTTTGCCGCGAATGGTGATCCATTCCAAGCAGTCGCCAACCATTCGAAAGAGTCAAAGACGTTCTCCGCCGCAAAACAACCGGTATCAACACAGCCTCCCGGCTGGAGTCGAACACAGCCGATGTACTCGCAATCGAAGACAGAGCAACCTGCGGGAATGGCCAACACCTCCTTGCGTTTTCAAGCGTCTGCGCCCATGCCGGAAATCACAGCCGAAAAACCGGTCGCACACAAACCAATGCCGGTCCCCACGGTACAAACGGTCGAAGCGACTCCTCCTTCGGGAATCCAACATGCTCAGTATTTTAACGGTCAATCGCAGTCGAACGGTGTTACCCCGGCAAGTTTCGAAAGTTCGATGCCCGTGATTCGTCCGAGAAATGCCCCTGCAATGCAAGAATCACCGGTGACTTTGGAAATGCCAGTGTTCGCTAATGAAAAACCGATTTCATCAGTTGAGCCAAACACGGTAACGGCACCAACGATGCAATCTGGAGCTGATAACGAGTGGTGGAACAAATAGTCAGAGGCTTCCCCCAATGGCAAAATGACTATTGGCAATATCGCTCGATCACTTTCTGATAGAGGGCTGTCCCCAGTTCCAATTGTTTCAGACTGATCCATTCGTCATGAGTGTGAGCTTGGGCAATACCCCCTGGCCCACAAACGACAAGATTCTCAAGTTCTGTAAACATCGCACCATCTGTACCGTAGGAAACTGTGCGCGACCGCTCGGCGCCGGCCAGTTCCAACATTTCTTCGACAAATGGTGACTTCGGGTCGGTATAAACCGCGTCACCTCGAATTTCTTCGACGTACTCCAAGCCATATTTTTCCGCCAACTGTTTTACTCTTGAAAACAACTGATCGCTTTCCATTCCTGGCATTGGCCGGAAATAAACCGTGCAGACGCTTTGGGGAGGAGTGATGTTCACTGCGGGTGTGTGATCGTTAATCCCTATATTCCAGGTGACGGTGGGTGGATCGAATTCGTCGTTTTGCCATTGGGGGGCTGTTTCGGTTTCTTGATAGATCGCTTGCATTTCCTGCAAAAACGGGATCATGGCAAGATTCGCATTCACGCCGTCTCTGGTACTGGAATGTGCAGCCTTGCCATGAGAAATGACGCGAAATCCGCCGACTCCTTTGTGGGCATGCACAACGGACAACAAAGTCGGTTCACCTATGATTGCAGGAGTTTGTGAGTTCACCATCTCTCGGTAAAACTGCGATCTTGCGACGACATCAGCCGCTCCGGTAAAACCCACCTCTTCATCGGCCGTACAGGTCACATAAATAGGGGCCGACTGTTGCTCCACAGAGACTGACGCACAAGCCGCCAAAAAACAGGCCAACGAACCTTTCATATCACAGCTTCCGCGAGCGTAAACTTTCTCATCGCGAATCACAGGTTGAAACGGTCCCGATTCAACATCCAACCAATCTTCGGCGGGAACCACATCCGTATGAGCAAAGTATCCAATCCCTTTGCCTCCGTGACCACGCTTGGCAACGACAGAACTTTTGAGCACTCCATTCTTATCTTGGTAATCAAGTTTTTCAGTCTCGAACCCCAAGGAGGTGAGACTGTCGGCGACGTAATTGGTGACGGCATCATTACTTGTCGAACTGACCGAAGGAAAGGAAATCAATTCTTTCAGATAACTTAGAGCATCCATAGCATTTCGAATTTCAGTTGGAATTCATGACTTTGACCAAGAGCACACATCTCATTAGATAATGGCTTCCAATGGGATGTGCTCACATGCTGCCCGACAAGACATCACTGCTTGCGGTTTCAATGTAACAACTATTTTTGGGCTCCGCATCGACTCTCCGAATCGAGGAAAGAGGTCAAATCGAACCATTCGCCAAACGCAAAGATGGACCACAAATTGCCGAGCATTCCCATAAATAGAACAATGGTCCACTCCGACAAGAGGCATCGCATTCCTCTCATTCTACCTATTCACACAATATGGATCGGTATATTCGTTACAAAGTCTCATAAAACCAAGGATTTGGAAAAAGAGTTGTAATCGCCACAACCGATACAGTTTGTACGACCGTATTCCGTACGGTTTCGGAAACAGCATTTGTAACCTGCTTCCGATGTCAGTAAGTCCTGAAATCATGTGTCCAACAGGATTGTAAGAATGGCGATTCAAATCCTCCGCAGTTTCCTGTGCATTGCTTGTCTTTGCTCAACAGGTGTCGGGTTTGCTCAGTCTCCCCAATGGGGTGCTGGTGCAGGTGCGACTTATCAGACTCCGTATCCCCCTTCACAGGGATATGCACCGTCGGGTTACGCACAATTTCAGGGGCCACCTCCGGGGCTTATGCCGACGAACTACGAACAACCTCTTCCTGGTTCTCGTGAAGCCATTGCAAACGGGATGTTTCTCCCCGATCAACAGGTATTCCCAACCGATGTCGGGAATCAGGATCGGGCACTCGATAAGTACTTCCGCCGCATCTTTGACCGGACTTGGATTCGCATAGAGGCATTGCACTGGGACATAGATAATCCTCATCGAAACACGCTGGGGGCCGACCCCATCATCGACGTCACTGGTAATCCGACTGACCCCACAGTTCTGCAGCCAGTATTTGATTCCACTGGGACATTGATTGGTGAGGGTTTCACACCAATATTGCCTGACTTCAGTTTCAACGACAACAATGGAATTCGTGGAACATTCGGACGAGAAGACTCTTGGGGATCGTTTCAGCTCAGCTTCATGGGCTTAGAAGAATCCAGTGAATCTGCCAACTTCAATGAATTTCTACTCGCCCCTGAGTCCTATATCACGACGACACTGGATATTAATGGGGCACTTTCAAATGCCGCCGTCCTGTTTGATGAATACTATGGAGTCAGTTATCAGACAAGTCTCTTTGCCGCAAACTCTGAATTCCGTGTCAACATGGGACAATGGCCCTCTGGCATTGTGTTGCAATACATCGCCGGTGCAAACTTCACGCAATTGCACGATAACATGCGAATCAACGGCGGTTATAGTAACCAAGGTACAGAAGTGTTATTAGAATCAGAGATTCAGTCAGACATCAAAAATAATATGTTCGGGCCGGTCATCGGTTTGAATCTGGAAGCAGAAGCACCATACGGATTCTCGTTCGGTGTCACACCAAAAGCCATTTTGAGTATCAACCAGATACGATACAATGTGACGACACGGGACCTCACTGCGATTGGCGACTCTGTCAAGCATAAGGAAAACGATTATGAGCTTTCGCCCATCCTCAATCTCTCGGTCTATGCGAAAAAGACAATCAACGAACACCTCTCGGTTTATGCGAGTTGGGATGTCAGTTGGCTGACGCGAGTGGCTCAAGCTTCCAACTCCATCGACTACAATGACAACACCAACACTCCGCAAACAGACCTGGGTATCAACAAAACCCTGAACGGATTCCGCACCGGTGGCATCACAGTGGGTGGAGAGATACTGTTGTACTAAGAAAACATCTCAGGATTTCCAGACGATCCCACTCAGAGAACGAAAAAAAGTCCGTCATTGAATTTTCACTGACGGACTTTTGCATTTGTATCGAAGATAAAACGCTCTATGGAAGAACCACGGGAGTCGGCTCACCATCGACTTGCAATGTCCCCGTCCCAATCAAGCCTAATACAACATCAATGCGATTGGCATAAGTGATAAACGAGCTACCAGCAAATAATAACCCAACAGGGTTACGTCCATCACGCGTCACGACTAATGATCCCGAGTCTCCACCTGCCGAAAACGAACCAAAGAAATTATTATCAGTGATAATTCCAATCTGGTTCATGTAACGCGCGAGTATAGGATCCCCGTCAATATCTTCTCCGACAGCGATGTTGACATTAATCGATGTAATATTCACCAGACCTGTTGTAAATTCAGTCGTTCTGCCGTACTTCATTACTTCGAGGCCAAAGGAGGGAAGCATCGTTTCTTCTTTAGGAACTCCATAACCGTTACAGGGTGTCGCAGTCGACATAAACAGTGGTGATGTCGAAGCAATGGCAGCATCAATGAAGTTACGATCATCCTGAGTTGTGATGATCGTATTACTAAAATCGACCAAGCTACCAACCACACTGTCTGGGGCAAACGTACAATTAAAATCAATCGGGCCAGGCTGGATCACTAAGTCGCCAATAGTTGCAGCACCGTTATCTGCCAGAACGTGGGAGTTGCTGAGAATATATTTGTCGTCATTATCAAGCGTATCTTCGAGACGACAACCAAGCGTTCCCGTCGCACACAAATTCACTTCACGGTTCCAACCAGAGACACCAATCGGTATAGGTCGTTCAAACACACGTGTAGGATCGTCAAAACAAAACCCTGATTCTGGATGGACCGGAAAACCGACCGTTCCGAGTGGACCCTGTAATTCTGCTACATCCTGAACCAACACTTGTACGGGGACTCCGTCCAGTTGATCAGGAATCAATTTTTTCTGTGCAAAATTTGTCACAAACACAGTTAAACCCGCACTACCATCTAAGGCCCATCCAGCACCGACAGCGTGAACTCCAGCCACATCAAACAGTTTGTCTGACCATTCATCTTTGACGGCGGTGGCTTTGGCAACTTCAGCAGCCGTCGGTACACGAGGACGAGGGGTAAAATTTCCTCCCCTTGCAACGGGTGCTCGAGGTTCATCAGAGGCAACCGGTTCACCACCAGCAATGGGATCGGGTTCTGGTTGAATGTTGCTGGTATCAGATCCTGCTTGATTTCCACTTGTGCCGACGCCTCGCATTGGGAACGGCAATCCGGCCTGCTGTTGGATTTTCGCCTCTGTTTTGGCAATCGTGGGCTCTGCCTGAGTCCCCAACTCAAAGATCTTGGCGGTGAGTTCAAACGTGTCAATCGGATCGGATTTCGGTTTCACCAAAGTTTCAAAGCGAATCCCTTTGTAAGAAACTGATTGATTGGCCTTGAGAGTTTGCCCAGACTTGAGAACAGTCAGGAATGCCTTGCCGTCTTTGGCGAATCGACCATCATGCTGTTTGAGAACAAAGCTCTCCACTCCGGTTTTCTCAATCGTCAGCAGCAGCGGACCATTCAATGCTTCTGCAGACTGATTTTTGAGAGTGATCTCAAGTCGATATTCGTTCCCTCTCGACTCTCGCAGCGGAGCCTGATCAATCTGAAGCTTTGCTGTCACTTCTTTGCCTCGGTGAATTTCCGGCTCGTCAGCATAAGTCGCACTGACAAAAGATAGCACCACTCCGAGTGTACAGACAGAACGCATGATTCTGAGGTGAGACATATCGAGATCCACTCTAGAAAAGAATCTTAAACGATTAGGGCGTAAACCCACAAAACAGGTAAAAGAGGCAACTTACCTAATATACTCTATCTGCTCTACAAATACCCTGACACCCCATCGGATGTCAACAATTTTCATTGTGACTCACACAGCAAGGGGAATGTTACGATTTTAGGAATTATACCACCTGACACTGGCGACCGGTATTTCTCTGTGATTCCAGTACCATGAAACATCAGAGCCATTCGAGTGGGAAACCCCATCTCGCATAAAAAAAGCCCCTGCATTAGCAGAGGCTTGAAACACTCAACAGTTGTCACAGCCTCAGAATTACTGCCGAAAGCTCTCGCGGCTGTAATAAGGATCGACGTCTTCTTTCTTCCCGTCCGCTTCGGCATCACGCCGATCATCGGCTTGTTTTTTGGCAAACACAAGCAGCTTTTGAGCAGTCACCAGATCACTCTGAGTGAAGTAAGAGGTGGTTCGACCACCGAAGTGGGCCTCTTGCTTGTTTGCCATCTGCTGAAAACTCAATCCATCAGTCAGATACCAAGCGGCTGCTTGAGCGGCACGTTCGGAAACTTGTCCAGTACCAACGATGCTTAAAAGTTCGTACAAAGTCGCATTATTGATGACTTTTTCAGCAGGAACCAGTGTGTATTTCATCGTTTTGGTAGGAGATTTTTTTCCATGTTCCAAGCAGACAGTGTTCAGGTTCAATCGAACACGGTGTTGAGGAGGGACAGAGAAAAATCCTCCTCCGCCACCTTGTTGGCCGCCTTGACCGCCACCAACGCCTTGGTTTTGTCCGCCCTGCTGTCCACCTTGCTGTCCACCCTGTTGGCCACCCTGACCACCAAAGCCACCGCCTTGACCACCACCACCGAATTGCTTCAGGTTTTGGACGGCGACGATTGTGCGAGGAAGTTTGACAGAAACGGGCTTATCAGATTTGTTTTCAACAAAGATATATCCATGATGCTCGTTGTGAGGCACGACGAAGGCATCAATATCGCCTTCTTCCATCGCCTTGAACAGTTCCACTTTTTCGACCGTGGGATCGAAGCTGGGACGAAGAATGGTTCTCACCCGAGTCGACTTCCCGTCGCGGCTCTCTTTATCCGCAGACGTTTCAGCCGCGTTCACACTGACAGAAACGATCAATCCGGCACTCAATACGACGGAAAGTGTCGTCAAAATGCGTCTCGTCTTGAGAAAACTCATAGTCTGTGGTCCTTTCGCGAGGGTGAAGTCTCGCTCATTCGCTTCGAGTCTATATGGTTCGGAATATAGAGAAAGTCGTGAGAATTCACGTTTCAAACCGAAACCAAAATAGATTACTAAATGTGCAGCACATATCAGCGACCTGAGATGCAGTATCTATCATATCGCACATGCTCGCATACTCACAACAAAAAGTTTACTAAGTTGCGTAGTTTTTGCACCGGATCATTGGCAATGACCCTGCCTTAACCGTTACAGATGGAACACTTCAGCCAATTATGAGCTGATCGAGTTCATAATTGGTCCGATATGTGGCCCATTCACGTGTGGTCGAACCGCATCCGAGAATCCCCCTCCGTAGCAGCCCTGGTAATCTGGGGGCTTTTTTCAGTGTCTACAGGTAAAGTCCTGTGCCGGCTGTAATTTTGGCCGTCTCTATTGAGATTAGCCCAGTTCTGTGACGATAACATCCCGTGGAGACGCCTTGACTTAGAGCGCGTGCGACAAGAACGCCGTGTCCTTAAAGCCAACTCCGCAGGTGGGGTTTTCAGCGTCTACCGATCTCGACACATCCTACAACAACAGATGCAACCACGACGATGAACTCTTTGATCTCAAAACGCATGGGTCACTCCATCACGGCCGTTCTGATTCTGGCCTTGGTGCTTAGTCTCTCCGGTTGTGCTTTACCTGACACTCTTTCGGCATGGAAACAAACTCCAAAGCCCGAGAATTTCCAGATCAATTATATGATGCAGAATGCCTCCCGAGAGTTGGACCCTTGGTCTTCATTCTCGGAGCAGGGACTTCAAGCAGCAAGTTGGTCATCAGACAATCTCACCAGTGCAACGGCCAAAAAACCGGTCGAGTTGAAAATTGAGTTCCCCCATCCCGCTGCCAACAGCGAGACCGCCTTGGTGACATTGTCCATTTTCTCTCAGCCACTCCCCCCGGAAGAATTCCAACCACAAAAATCACGATATTGGATGTCTCGTTATTGGCCCCAGTGGCCAACGAGCCGGAAGGACTTTATTCGCCCGATTCCTGATGAAGTGATGACGCTGGAAATCTCTCATGACGAGTTCGAGCAATTGATGAGTGAGTTAAATCGGGAACAGTATCTGGACGAGAATACGAAAGGTCATCCTGCGCAAGTACCGGCATCACTTTCGATTTTCCGTAACGAACATGAGATCCGCAGTACCCGGGAAGTGGCGCCTCAGTTGAATGAACTGATTCGTAAAACTTATCAGGATGGAACCCAAATTCTGGGAACCCATCACGACGCTGGACCGAGCGTGCTGCAAACATCTGGCCTGTCGGCACCGAAGCCACTCATCCTTGAGTAACACGTGATCAACCGACTCCCACGTTCATCGCAGAAGCAATCCGCTGACACAATTCCATGGTTTCCACAAAGGTGTCTGGATCGAGAGATTGGGCACCATCGCTGAGGGCTTCTGAGGGTTCAGGATGCACCTCAACAATTAAACCATCTGCTCCCGCTGCGATTGCCGCTGCACACATTGCCGGCACAAGAGACGCCTTTCCTGTGCCATGACTGGGATCGATCACAACCGGCAAATGTGTTCGTTCGTGGAGAAAAGGAATAGACGCGAGAGGCAACGTGAACCGAGTGTGAGATTCGAAGGTGCGAACCCCTCGTTCGCAAAGCGCCACTCGCTGGTTGCCCGCATCCAGAATATATTCCGCGGCCAATAAGAATTCATCCATCGTCGCCGACATTCCCCGTTTCAGCAGAATGACTTTATCAGTCTCTCCGACAGCCTGGAGAAGCTGGTAATTCTGCATGTTACGTGCACCAATTTGTAGAACATCAGCGTATTTGGCAACCAAAGCGACATCGGACGGAGTCATCACCTCTGTGACGACTGCCAAACCGGTTTCTTCACGCGCTGCTGCAAGAAGTTTCAAACCCTCTTCTTTTAAACCTTGGAAAGCATAAGGACTGGTTCTCGGCTTGAACGCACCGCCTCGCAAACCCGTTGCTCCAGCCGCTTTGACTCGACGAGCCGAGTCCAGAATTTGTTCCTCCGACTCAACCGAGCAAGGCCCGGCAATGACTCCGACATGACCTCCTCCCAACGTCAGGTCATGAGTCTTCAGGACTGTTGGTTCGGACTTCGCTTCGAGGCTCGCGATTTTATACGGAGCCAGAATCGGAACCACTTTTTCGACTCCCGGTAAACTCGAAAGGGTCTCCTGATGACCGTTTCGTTCATCGCCGATGGCGGCCACAACTGTCCTTTCATCTCCCACGATGACATTCGAGCGTAACCCCAGAGAGTCCACTTTTTTCACAACGACAGCCACCATTTCCGAAGTGGCTTCTTTTTTGAGCACAACAATCATAATTTTCACCAATCTGAATTCATAAAAAAAACCCTGAAACCATCAATGGCTTCAGGGGAGTTAAAATCACGTGATTGTCCTGAAACCATTATTTCATGGGATATCCACCAAAATAGAAAAGCTCTGCAAAACCGAATTTCGGTTGAGAGAGAGTCCATTTGTACAAAGTCGATAAGGTCATGAAATTCACAATAATTCAGGAATGATAAACCAAATATGGCAGATTGAGTTTGAACGTCAATGCTTCAGAACTCACTTTGATCCCAATGGGCCGATTCGGGTTCGCTCAATTTGCGAATTCGAATGGAATCGATGGCTCCCGTTGTCTGAAACGTCGAGAGTCCCAAGGGACATGAGAGTTCCACATCGGGGCGAATCGAAATTTGTGTTCCTTCGATGTCTTCATCGATAATTCGTTCTCCATCAATCCAGGCAAGAATTCGCTGGTCGAGGACCATCAGTCGAATTTTGTAAAACTCCCCCTGATTGAACAAACGGAAACTGGTGGTGTTATTCTCGGAAGCATCCATCGTATCAAGACTCGAAAGCCCGCAAACTCCTCCTCCCCAACCTCCCAGAATCAAACTGCAATACGATTCTTTCACTGGGAAGGTGAGACCACTGAAAAAATCGGTCCCATCAACCCGAGCCGCTTTCAGTTCAATTTCATAATTTGACTTGGGGATCGCAGTTTTACCGGTATATGTCACGCCGGTCAGATAGGCACCCAGTTCCATCACAATTTGTCCGTTTTTGAGAGCAACGTCGCCTTCTCCGCCGTACTTGGTCGACTCCCAATTCTGCATCGTTTTTTGATCGAATAAACTGATCCATTGAGGGGCAGGAAACGGCGTTGGACGTTCAGCTCTCAAGGCGTGAGCACCATCCTCTTTGATCAGAGACACCGGCTCCGTTTCGTATTTGTCACTTGAAACACTTTGGACGTCTGAGACTGAAGCCTGATCGTCGCTGAGAGCTGCCGACGAATCACTCCACTGAAATATGATCAAACCTGCTATCAGGAGAGTCGCACAAGCAAACATACTCGCAAACAGGCCATCGGAATCGTTGTTTGAAGGTTGTCGGTCGTCGGAGTTCATTAAAGTTCGTTTCAAAATGAGGTGTATCAGGACTCAGAAAACAATGTCTTCCTTCATGCTACTAATCCAAACTCCCGAGATCTCATAGAAAATCACCAAAACTCAGGAAGACTCAACGATCAATGTTCTGGTTCATCCAACGAATGCGTATTCAGTCTGCTGGGGTGAGATCGGTTGTTTGTACCTCCCTCGTAGCTGGATTCGCAAGAATTCAGAAGGATCGACGCTGTCCCCACGTTTCGTCTGAATTCTTGCGAATCCAGCTACCTGTTCGTTACTTCATCGTGCGGTTGATGAAGTTGCCAACATGTTGAATTTTCCAGCGGGGAAAGACATTGTCCGCTTTATGTCAATCTTCAGGATGAATACGCGAATCCCGGATGAACCAACATTCTTTAACGAGATCCTGCCTTAATGATAAAAACCGGTGGAACGGAGCAGACTTACGTCAGAATGAGACGAAAATGTCAGAAAATCGAGAGCATCGGGGATTCCCTGACGTACTGTCATATTGTTTGTGTGTAGACAGGACGGTAGATACGCCTGATTTTTTGTGCAGAATTTCGTTCAAAGTCTGGTTATGCTGTGAACAGAGCTGCCCCTCATCTCTACCGGTTCCGAATGCCTCTTTTGAGATCCCGGAAATTTCATTCCGATAGAAGTTCATGAACCCGATAGACTCCTTCATCTTGTTGGCCGCTCATAACGGTTATCTTGTGGCATTGATGCTCATCTGTTTGATGCAGTATCTGTTGCACGCTGACCGCATGGAACGGCTGCGCAAAAAAATGGCGGGCGACGCACGCAAACTGTTAGGTTTGCAGAACGAAGTCTCGTCACTGCAAAAAGACCGCGCACAAATACGGTTTGAGCATCAAATTTTTGAAGAATTCATTGCTCAGCCAAACTTTGATGAAGCCATGAAATTACTGCTGACGCGATTCATCCCTCGACCGGCGAAAGGGTTTGGAGCCTGGTTAGAAAAGCGGGACGATGTTTTCATCTGGTCGCATTTTCGGGGGCTTTCTTCGCAAGAATTACTTTCGATCCCACTCTCCAAAGACTGGTTTCGAGAATTCGACCACCGGGAGTTCCAAATTCTTGATGAATCGGATGTCAAACACTCCTTCCTCTACAATTATATCCCGTCGGCAGACCGTCGACGCTTGAAACAATTATTCGTCTTTCCGGTGCGTCACAATCACGAAATCACTGGCTTATTGATTACCACATCGCTCTATCCGGCAGGGATGGCATTGGAACGAAGACTCTCGCTGGCATTGAGAATCCTCAATGGTTTGGAGGGACACTTCCATCACTCCCAAGAACTTCGACTCCAACAAAATCAACTCAAAACAACTCGCGAAGTCCTCGAACTTCGAGACATCTCTGACCGTCATGGTAGTTCGGTACGAGAACTGGTTGATGAATATTTGAGTTGTTTGATTCGCCAGATTGGGATGGATCGGGCCTTCGTCGCATTTTCGAGAGAAGAACATTATCGAGAAGTCCGCAGTATTCAGCGAGTCGGCAGCAAGCCGAACGACCAGCAACGTGAAGACTGGGACACGGACGAAAAGCATCTGATAAAAATTGCCGCTCACCGCGGGCGGAGTATGGTGTTGGACCCCGACGAACTCGATATTTATGGACTTTCCGAGCCACTCAGACACGTCATCATCATTCCTCTTTCCCCGCGCGAAGGCAGTTACGGCATGATGTGCCTGATGCGACATCAAACGAAACCGCTTTCGGAAGCGGAACGTCGGCATACAGAATGGGCAGGCGAGTATCTCAGTGAAATTCTGCGACGCACACTCGACCAGGCAACCATGGAAATGCTGGCAACGTGCGATTCCTTAACGGGGCTCTTGAATCGTCGTATGTTCGAAGAAAAGTTGGATGCCGAATTGGTCAAAGCAAAAGCACGCTCAACTCCTTGCTCATTGTTGATGATCGATCTCGACCACTTCAAATCGATCAACGACACTTTCGGACATCAAATGGGAGACGAAGTCTTGCGGCGTGTTGCCGAAGTCCTCAAAAAGACTCTCGATGAAGCGGAGTCCGTGCCTAAAGTATTGGTGGCGAGATATGGGGGCGAAGAGATGGCGGCCATTTTACCCAGACTGGGGACGCAAGAAGCCGCACGAGTCGCGGAGAGCGTTCGAAGCAGTATTGAATCATTAGAATTGGAATTTCGGGGAATCGCTTGCCCCGTCACTTCGAGCATCGGAGTCGCAACATACCCCGATCAAGCAAGTCGGGCCGAAGAAGTCATCGAACACGCCGACAAAGCACTCTATCGGGCCAAAGCCAAGAGGAGAAATCAAGTCTGCCTGTTTTCTCCGGGCGAGGATATCTTACTGGAGAACTAGCGTGCATTGTCTCCAAAGACGTTCAGGAGACGATGCTGTTGAGTTCCGAAGAATCCTGATGAGCGTGTTGGAGTGCTAAATGCACTTCCTTGCGGAGATCGCGAAGTGTGATCGGCGAGAGCAATACTCGGCTACTGGATGTCTTTTTCAATTGAGATTTGAACGCATTTTGCTCTTTGGAAAGAACGGCCACCACGGCTAATGGACTTTGCTTCGCATGATCTGAGGCGACGCTAAATGCATTCACAATGTCTTCATCGATCGATTCTCCGAAGAAGACGATGCAGTCGGGAACATTATTTGATTTCAAACGGTTCAATGCTCGAGAAGTATCCCCCACCATCAAGGGGCGAAACCCACGCTTCGAGAGATACTCGCGTAATACATTTTGGTACTTGATGCGATGTTCCACACACAAAACAGTCGGCAACTTTTGCTCTGATTCCGAAGGTTGCGTATTTGAGATCGTTGACCCCGAACTCTGCTCGAACGAAGTCCCCGTTGTGGGAGCAGAAACATGCCCCTCTTCTAAACTTGGAATGATCTGATAAAGCGATCGAATGAGTTCGTCGGCTGATTGATACCGCCCCTCCGGCTCAAAACTGAGGAGTCGACTGATGACACCATGTACGGCCTGTGGAACATCCGAAGCAACTTGTTCAATGGGACGGATATCTCGATAACGAGAGACCTGCTTACGTTCCATGATATCGTTGGTTCGAGAATAGGGAGGTTGACCGGAGAGAAGCTCGTAAAGCATCACTCCCAAGAAGAACAGGTCACTGCGAGGATCATTCTGGGGAGCGCCGGTCGACTTCTCAATCGTCGCATATTCGACCGCACGTTGATGATGACTTTCATCGTTTGACCCCGCCAAACCAAAGTCCACCAACTTCGCCACACCCTTACTGCTCATCAAGACGTTCGTCAGTTTGAGATCACGATGGGTGAAGCCCATGGCCAATGCGGCTTTTAAGCCTTCGGCAATTCCCAAAGCATATTGCATGGTCTCAAGTGCCGAGAGCTGCTGACGAATCTGAATGAAGTCGCGCAGATTCCCACCTTCAACAAATTCCATCACCAGGTAATGAATGTCACCACTTGGGCAGGATTTGGTGCCGTGATTATAAATCGGCACAATATTCTCGTGCATTAAAGTCATGCCGAGTTGAGCTTCGCGATGGAAGTCTTCAATGTGTTTTCGCTCTTGTGCCCAACGAGACCTCAAGACTTTCACGCCGACCATGTGGCCATCTTCCAGCGCTCCCGCGCGAAAGACACGTGCAAAACTACCCGATGCGTTCTGATACATCAGCTTGAACTCGCCGAGGACAAGTTCGTCCCATTCATTCTTCTTGATGCGACTCGCCTGCCACGTGGTGAGCAAATTGCGAGATTCCAAATTATTCAGCAAATCGTCGGCGGTGTTTGCAGAGCCACCTAACTGTCGAAGAGATTGGTCCAGCTCCACTTGTTGGATCAAGCGTTCTTGAACAAGACGATCACCGATCTGTATAAGTTCGTTTGGGGCCATGAGGTAATTCACCATCAGCACCAACTACCGGTGCTTTCGGTTCCTGTCTATTAACTTTGAGTCCGTAATAAATGTGGACAATCAAAAAAACGGAAACATCAACCAAAATCATAAGCTACTAGGAGTAACGTGACGGAGAAAAGGCCCGATTGTTCTCCGAAACCACACACCTCTTTGCCGATATCCTCATTGTTTCGCCAACCCGGAGAATCTTCAAGAGATGATCTCCCCGTAACAGATTTCTCCCTGAGCAATTGTACTCGTTAATCGGATTGTACCGTCAGGTTCACCCATTGCCAAGCAGATGAAATCGGCTCTACTTCCGGCTTCGAGTCTGATTTCTTCATCAGAAAAATGGTTTGCGACCTGATTTCCAGCCATATCACAAGCGGCCCTCAAACCAATTTCTGGAATTTGAGCCGCCCAACGAACGCAATCTAATGTCGACGCTCCCGAACCCGCCAGATATTGGCGCTGACCGGCAACAACGACTCGCCCGTCCTCTAACACCTCCACATCCAACTCCGATTCGTGATAGAGACCGGGAGGACATCCGGACAACCCCGAGGCATCACACGTGATGATACAGTTTTCTGTTCCTTTCACTCGCACCATACATTTCACAACACTCGCGGGGAGATGATGGCCATCGGTTATCAATCCAGCCGTAAGGTCATCGTGGGCCAATTGTTCCCAGATGTAATTGGGATGTCGTCGGATGGTTCCATGAGCGCCGTTTCCCAAATGGGTACTCATTGTGGCCCCGGCATCGACCGCGCGATGAATGTCATCCGGCTCGGCGGCGGTGTGTCCAATGGAGATCACGACTCCAGCTTCCACGGCTCTACGAATAAAGTCGATGGCACCTTCGGTTTCTGGAGCAATGGTCACCAAGCGGAGACGCCCACCACTCGCCTCCTGCCAGTTCTGGAACTCATCCCAGTTGGCAGGTCGTATGTGTTCTTTCGGGTGAGCACCTCGCGGACCGTCCTCTCCCGAAAGGTAGGGGCCTTCCAGATGACAGCCTGTTACCAATTGATCTGCCCATTTTTCTTGTTCGCACGCTTTACGGATTTGTTGAAAGCCGTGGAGCAGATTTTCGTTTGAGTTGGTAATTAACGTGGGAAACATCCGCGTGACGCCAAATGAATAATGAGGCTTCAACACGGAAAGGACTTTTTCGGGAGTTAAATCAGGCTGACCAAACCAGATGCCTCCATGACCGTTAATCTGCAAATCATAAAATGCCGGAGCCACGATGGGTAATTCATTGAGAGAGCCATCAGGTTGAAGAGGTGTCACCTCTGCGATTCGTGTACCCTCGATTCGTATTCGCACCGGCTCAAGATTGTCGTAGCGTCTAGCCGAAATTTCCATGATTGATCCCGCTGATGAAACATATCTGTTTCCACCAGCATACTCTCACCTCAGGACGGCTCAACCATTCCACACAAAAAAAGCATCTCGTGTCGAAACACGAAGTGCTTAGTATCAGTGAAATATTACGAACTGATCACTGTCGAGAATGAACATCAATGGCTGACGCTTTGACGAGTGGTCGAATCATTTCTCGCGATTTGACGGAAACCGCAACTTCCGCAGGAGACGCCGCGGCCGCTGTCAGCTCCAATTCGATGATTTCGGTCGCTCCGGGTGGCAATGCATTCAAAGTTTCGAAGACCACTTCTCGCCCTTCGACTCGAAAGCGAGTCTCCCCACCGACTGTCAATAATTCCATCGTCGGTGGAATTATGGCGCGCAGTTCGACAGATTGCGCGGAAGCATTCCCTCGATTCGTGGCTTCAATCCGCATTTTAACAGTATCGCCCATCAAAATTGGTTCTTCGAGTTGAGTCATCTCCAAGCCAATGGAGGCATAGGAGCGAACTTGCGTGTGAGAGACCAACTGAATTTCGTCTCCTTGATTTTCCATCACGCGGACCAGACTTTCCCCATGTCCTGCTTGAGTCGGAATCATTCGGGATTGTAATTGAACAGTTTGTCCCGGAGCAATCTGATTGATGCGCCAATGAATCTCTCGGCTGGAGGCATGATATTGGCCTCCTTGACCGGCTTGCTGAAATTGCATTCCCGCGGATAATTTTTCCACGACAATCGCGTCATTGACTACCTCATTGGAAGTATTGGAAACATCGTTCTGATAGATTGCGGCGCGACCAATAAACCGTTCCTGCGGTCCGCGTCGTTTGACCTCTAATCGATTACCGGCTGCGTTGAGTACTGATTTTTGTTTCAGGCTCAAGCCACCTTCAGCCGTCAAGACGGCTTCATTGATATGACGGCCGGCTTTTAACACTTTGAGTTGTAATGTCTCGGATCGTTTCTGGCCGGGACTCAAATCTCCCAACGAGTTTTCTAGATCGTGACCGGAAGGATGATGCATTCCAGCGGGAATGATGTCACGAAGAACAATTCCCGTGACCGTATCAGTTCCGTGATTTTCGATGGTAAATGTGCAATCGACGATCTCACCGACCTTCGCATCGGTTGGAATCTTCATATTGAACGTCACTTGCGGATGTTCAATAACTGTTTCGGAACCCACTTCGGCAACAAAATTCACCGTGGCCACACTCCCTAACGGACCCGGTTCAACGGGGACGATTCGAATGGCAATTTTTTGTTCCTGGCCCGGCTCGATACGTCCCAAAGCCCAAACCAATCTCCGTCCTACTAATTCTGCCTGGGGAATAGTTCCGGTGAGATTCGATCCTTTCGGGATCTGATCCTGGACGGTCACTTCATTCGCGGCCACATCACCAACATTCTTGACGACAATTGTGTAGACAAATGGCTTATTGAGGAGTGCCTTGGGGGGAGCCTGTTTGGTAATTTCCAAATGGGGAAGTTTCATTTCCCGAGGAGTATCAGGCTGAACCACGCCATCACCTTGCAACTCGGTTAACGACGGAATTTCACCTTTGAGACTGTTGTCTGCGGGAGACCGAGCTTCCTGATTCAATTCGGGTAACATCCCCGGGGGCTCATCAAAAGAGGGACGTGGTTCGGGCTGCGCCTCGGGCTCAAGTTCACGTGGTACTGGCTGAAGTTGGATTTCTTTTGCGTTGTTTTTCAACTTCTCTTCGAGCATCGGAAAATCATCGATGGGAGGAAGTGTCTCTTTCTTATTCGTATCATTAAGCTTGGGAGACTCATCGAGAGACGGAAAAGCGTCGAATTCTATCGCGGGTTTTGGAATCGATTCTGGATTGTTTTTCGGACCGTCGAGAGGATCCAATTCGGGAAAGGCATCCAATGGTTGTTTGCGAGGTGCTGCGTTCGGTTTTTCTGGTTTCCGATTATCGAGTGCGGGAAAGCCGGTCAAAGGTGGTTCCTCTTCCAATTTCATCAAGGGAGAGGACGACTCAGCGGGGTTCTTTTTGATTTCCGTGATTGCAGGTTTCAATTCACCCGGAAAAGAGGGAATCGCGTCCAGACTTTTCTTAGGTTCGACGGGGAAGTCTTCTCCGAAAGGGTCGTCGCTCGATGGCTGGGGAGTTTCAATTTTCTTAGCGGGTGTCGCCTGCGGTTGAGAAGTTGAGTCCAAAGAAGGAAAATCACCAAATGGATCTTCGCTCGGCGTTGGGACGGGGGTTGGGGTTGATTTGACGGCTTTCTTATCAATTCCGGGAAACTCCGGGAACGGATCCTCTTTGACGGCCGGAATCGGCGACTTCGTTAACACGGGTCGATTCGAGTCTTTCAATACGGGCTTTTCTTCCGCGAAGGGAGCAAAAGGATCATCCGCAGAGAAAGGAACAGGATCAGCCTTCTCATTGACTTCTTTTTTGGCGGTCGGTTTTTCGTGATTATCCGACAGTCCGGGAAAAGCATCGTCTAGAGGAGCAGGTTTCGCAGGAGTCGTTTTTAAGGGAGTGATCGATTCTCCAAAAGGGTCAAACTCTTTCAGGGGGTCTGACTTCTCGACGGGATTGGGTGTGTCGCTGACTTTCTCACCAAACGGATCATCGGCTGAAAACGGGTCGGCTTCGGAACTCTCGGCAGGTGTTGTTGCGACGGGTTTGACATCTTCCGCAAAGGGGTCACCACTGGCCACCAGTCGGATTGTGCCGGGCTGATCAATGGAAGAATTCGCTGTTTTAAGAATTGCCGGAGTAGCAGTGATTCCCGTAGGATCACGAAAATCGATGCTGGCTGGTTCCGAGGAAGCCGCTTCAGGAAAAAAAGGTTCCGTGACGACCGTTGTTGAAGAATCTCTACTTTTGGCGAACATCTCATTGGGGTCAGTATTCACCGGAGCCGGTTCCCACTGATCTGTCGATGCGGCAAACTTGCCCGGAAATGCGGTATTCGGTTTCTCAACAGAGACGTTCTGGCTGCTAGAGCCATCAGGCCCAAGAGCGAGTGCCTCGGCATTCTCACCGACAGTTTCTACGAGAGATTGAGGCTCTGTCAGCTTCCCTTGTGCCAGATAAAGCACGTAAAAACCGGCAGACATCACGCCGACGAGAGAAACTAATCGAAATAACGCACCCATGGGAGTCCTTTCCCAATTGACTGATAAGACATCCGTTTTCAACACAGAAACAGGAACAAGGTTCTCGTGACTCTATGAAGTGCGGGAAAACTATCAAAATTACAAAGACACGGAAACCCCGACTCATCGTCTTTTTTTGTCTCAGATCGCTCTCAGTTCGATAAACGAGATCTTCACTTGACCCGTTCTGAATATTCTGCAAAAACTCCACTCCTCCATGTCACCGGTTCTTGGTGACAACAGCTTCATATCCGGCCGTTTCGGCCAAAAATCACTTCCGATAATAATCAGGACGATGCCATGACTGCTGTCCGCTGTCTGACACTCGGGCTTTTGACCACTCTGTCTTTGACAGGTTGCGCACAATTTCAATTGTCTGAATGGGTTCCCGATACGGAATATAATCCGCTGGTCTATTCACGAGAGTCTTTTCGTGAAGACCCCTACGAGTCAGAACAGATTACCATCCAACGCTTTATGAATGCGATGGATCTCCAACAATTGGATGCAGTCCGACTGACATCGACTCCAAGTTTCAAACAAGAGGCTTTGCGACATCCCGATTCCTATAATGATCTGGTACTCCTGAAGATCCCCACCGGTGATGTCGAAGTTCTCGAAATAGACCAAGTCTCGGACGATCAGAAACGTGTCAAAGCCGCGATCGGTGAGAACAAACAAAAGCTCACCTTCCTCATTGGATTTGATCCCGATCAAAATGAATGGTTAGTTGATGACATTTTCATGAAACAGAAAAAGGATGGTGTCATTGCCGTCCGTTCGGTCTCAGACCAAATGCAACTTTTGGTCACTGTGCGGGAATTCATGGAATCTGCGCAGCAGGGTAATCGCGAAAATTTACTCGCACAAACTTCGGTCGAATTTCGAGACCTACTTGGTGACATTCCCGAACAATCATTCGAAAAATTGCGAATGAAAATTGCCGGCGAAAAACCCATGAAATCGCTACAACCTCAAGCTCAAATGGACGAAACGAAAGCCATCATCAAAATCCATCGGTTGAGTGGTCAAATCATGATGACTCTGGTTACCGAAGACAAAACCTGGAAAGTTGATGACATCGCGATTGAGTCGCGTGAAGACCAATACCACATTCCTTCATTACGTCGCACGGCAGCAGTCATGAAAACTGCTCTCGACTTTGTGAAAGCCTATCAAGCACAAGATCGACAGGCTTTGGAGGCCGTTTCCGACTCGCGATTCTTCAAGTATGTGCTGAAAGATGCCGACTTGGCATCATTCCCCCTACCTCTTGATGAAATGCTCGACCAGGATTATCGCATTAAAGCCTCGGGCAATATCGCAACGATTGTGATTCCTGTCGGCAATGATGTCGTGACGATCGACCTAGACCAAGGAGACACATTTGATACCGAGGAGAGGACTACTGTTCGACATTACAAAGTCAAAGAGGTGACTCATTTCGACGCCGCCAATCAACAGCAGCGGCAGTTGTCTTCCGTCTTCACGTCACAAGCAACACTGAAAGCTTTTATGACCGCGTTGGAAGATCGAAATCTCGATATTTTGGGACGATTATCGACTCCAGAATTCAAGACGCTCGTGTGGAACCGCCTCGACAATAATTCAGTCATGACAATGCCCATTGAAGGAATCGGGAACGGAGAAACCAAACTCATCTGGTCAAACTACCAAGGCGGTTTGACCGAGTTCCGAATTATGAAAGGCGAGTATGTCGTGACCTATCAAATTCGTGACTGGAACGGCGAGCAACTGGTCGATGATATTCTGGTCAGCATCCCCAATCGTCCACAATCACTGAAAAACACACTCGCTCTCACGATTCCCCTGCATCAATTCACCACGGGAGTCGCGACAGATGATCTTGTCAAAGTCCAGAAATCGGTCAGTGGAGACTTCAACCGACTCGTCTGGAAACACCTTTCTTCAATGCCCCCCATTACCAAAAACACGATGGCTTATTACCGGCAACAACTCACCAAAGTCCAAATTCGTGGTAAGGAAGCCGAACTTCAGATGGGCAACCAACATCGCGGGGCACTGGTCAAATTGATTCAGGAGCACGAACAGTGGTTGATCGAGGATATTGTCCTGCAATCACCTGAGACACAATTGCAAACCGCAGAACTGAAACAGATGATGCGAATGCAGGTTGCGGGAGGGACTCTTTATGGACAGCCACTCCCTCAAAGTCAGCCTCTGTTTGTTGACCAAAGCCAGAATAAGGCTCAAGGTATTCCAAACGGTGGCATTCAACAAATCGGCTACGAAACACCTGCCCCCGTACAACCTGTCAGACAGCCAACAAGCTCACCTTATTATCAATCTCCACCTGCTGAGTTACCACTGGATCAACTGCCTGAGTTGCAAGTTCCCACACCGGGCCAATCGGCTTCAACGGTGGATCATCAATCTTTCACCGCTCCCGCGCAACCGATTCAGGCGTTTGGAAAATTGCCACATCAACGTTCAAAACGCATTAGCCCCATGGCGCCCATCTGGAAACAATAGAATCACTTGAGCCCTTCGATTCGTTTTTGAATATCGACATTCACGCTTTGATATCTTTGAATCAGGTTTGATCTGGCGAATGTGTGGTTGCGTTGATATTCAAAATCTTCGTGGCCGATGGCATTCGTGAAGATTCGGGTCAAGAAGTCCATACCTTGTAATGACGGTTGGAATCGCTCTTCATCATAGAAACTATGATGCACCATGCGAGGATGGATCACTCCCCAGCGGTCTCGCAATTTATTGGCAGAAAACGCACTCGTAAAGAAATCCCGTTCTTCCGACCATTGCAACGTGGCAATGTGATTATTCAATCCGTCTTTGATCATCTCTACCGCTTTGCCACCTAGTTGAGCAGCATAAAAGCGATCAAAGCGGATGGGATGTCCTCCTCGCTGAGTGTGACCGACACGACGCGTAAAGATGGCGTCGGCCGCCGAGGTATGACGCATACGGGAACGGAAATAATCGTCTCCTAATTCACGCATCAAGATTTGTCGCAAAGCTTCAGCCGTTTCTCCATAGTGCGGTAGACCAACAATGGCGGAGAACAAATGGAACCTTTATCATCCATTTGGAGGAAACCTATGTCAAACAATTCTGCCAACCATTCCCACTCATCCGAGAAGCCAAAACGCCCCAGACGCACCTTCTCTGACGAGTT
>JAQWSQ010000082.1 GCA_029243145.1 Planctomycetaceae bacterium
ACCGCAACAACTACCGATCAAACTACTACGGTTACGGTCAACGTCGCGGATACAACTACGGCTACCGCAACGGTCAACATTACTTTGGATGGAGGACCGGCCGATAAGAAAAACCATGTCAATCAGAAAGTCCCTTCAACCGTCCGATGTGTATCCCCACCGGACGGTTGTTTTATGCGCATGAGATTTTGTAGGTCAGGCTGTGCCTGACATCAAATAAGGTTGAGGTTCTTTTCGGCGACTTGGTGCAATCGACAAAACAGTTTTCATCAACACTTCCCACCACGCTCGATCACGGGTTGTTGACATGAACGCTTTCTGGAATTCTGTCAGGCACAGCCTGACCTACTAGAGATAGGTCAATTCAATCTTTCGTCACGGGTGCGCTGCCCCACCAGTCTTTGTTCGGTTGGAAGTCTGGCTTCAGGAAATTCGCGTGCTGTTTTTCCAGACGCTGCATGCCGCCCGTCATCAGACTGTTCCAGCGTTCGCGGCGTTTTTCCGAATCGAAATTGGGATCAGGTTCAGGGAACTTCGCACCCGTGGCGGTCAACCAAGCGTCCAATGTCTTCCACATCGCCTTCACTTTGTCGGGGTGCTGGGCGGCGATGTCATGCTGCTCGACCGAATCTTGTGCAATGTTGTAAAGTTCATTGCGTCCATCTTCGTGATAATAGATCAGCTTCCAATCGTTCTGAGTGATGATCGAAGAGGGCTCGCCACCCTGATTGCCGTAATGCGGGTAATGCCAGAACAGCGGACGGTCGGCGATTTTGTCCCCTTTCAAGATCGGCACGAGTGACACACCGTCGATGTCTTGTTCTTTAGGAACTTTCACACCGGCCAGATCAAGCAGAGTCGGATACCAATCGGCACCCGTCACTGGAATATCACTGATGGAACCGGGTTTGGTCACGCCGGGGACTTTGATGTAAAACGGTTCACGAATCCCACCCTCCCATTGACGCCCTTTCCCACCACGTAATGGTAAATTGCTGGTTGAGAAGGCATCGCCCGAAGAGACGCCACCATTATCAGAGGTGAAACAGACGATTGTGTTTTCGGCAAGACCGAGATCGTCCAACTTATCAAGCACGATGCCGACGGCATCATCCATGGTCTCGATCATGCCTGCGTAAATGGGACAATCCTGAACCTGACGAACGCCCAGTCTGCGATCCCAAAGGAATCGTGATTCAGGATTCCCGTCCGCGACCGCTTTCTCGCGGTACTTTCCCCACAAGTCGGGAGTGGTCTGAATAGGACCATGCACCGTGTAGAACGAAAGATACGCGAGGAACGGTTTGTCTTTGTGATCTTCGATGAAGTTGGCTGTCTCTTGGCCCAGCCGTAAGGTCAACGATTCTCCATCCGGTCCTGATTTTAGATTGGGATTGTTCCATGGTGCGAAGAAACCACCATTTGGCGATCCGACATCCCAGCCTCCTTTGTTGATGTCGAAACCGTGATCGGTCGGCCAGGATCCTTTCGTCCCCAGATGCCATTTGCCGGCAAAGAAGGTTTTGTAGCCCGCACCCTTCAAGACTTCAGCAAGTGTCAGTTCAGTAGCTCGCAAGTTGCGATCGTATTCCGCAGGATAATGAGAATCTTGACGGTTGGTTTTTCCCCATCCTTCTCCTGCGCGGTCACCAATAAAAGTCGTGATGCCGTGCTTGGTCGGATACTTTCCGGTCAAAATGCTGGCACGCGATGGGCTGCATACCTGACAGGTGGCATAACCGCGGTTGAATTTCATGCCGTCTTCAACAAGGCTGTCGATATGGGGCGACTCGTAATACGTGGAACCTTCGTTCGAGAGGTCGCGCCAACCGAGATCATCAGCAAGGATGAAGACAATATTCGGTTGTGCTTTTTGCTCTGCGGTAAAGGCAAAGTCATTGGCAAAGTTGAAAGAGAAAAGGGTCAGCGCCAGTATCAGTGAGCGTTTCATGATATATAAGTCCGTGTTTGTAAGAGGTTTTCTCGATTAGACAGTCTTCAGGATCGAGTCTGGATTCGCAAGCATTGTCCAGACAATCCCAAAATATAATTGACTTCGCGTGCTAGCCGAAGTTAAAGTATAAGACATTCATCGAGAGTCGTTTCTGATCTCTCACTTCTTCACTAAAATATTCGTAATTGTGTTCTCCTCTCCGGGAAAATTGTGCAACATTTGAAGATTGGTTTCTGGCGGGAACAATCTTCTGATTAGTCCCCCTATCGATCTGGAATATTTGGATGATTCTTCTGACCGCCCTGTTGTTGAGCTTTGCAACCGATTTGATCGTCGAGACGCCGGCTGTCGAACAACAGCTTTCTCCTGATGCGGCTGCATTGAAGGTTTTTTTCGATCAAGCTTTCGACCGTCGAAAAGTCTCTTTGAAAGACACTCGAAAAGCTTATCGACAGCTTCAACAAGACATATCCGACAACCCCGCCACAGACTATGCGTTCGCATTGGTCCTGCTGCATCGAAACCAGTTCGATGAAGGCATCAAGGTATTGGATATGCTTCGAGAGAACCGAAGCCCGGCGTATGCTCCCGCTTGGCAAACTTCGGTCTGGCATCTGTTCACTCGTCGCCAGTTCGAAACGGGGATCGAACAACTTTCCGAGTATTCCCGGCTGACGGCGGACCCGAAAATGAAGTGGTCAAAACCCAATCAACCCGCCCGAAATGCTCGCTGGATTGGATCTCTGCTAACATCCCTCCGTTATCAATTTACGACAGAGGAAATGACTCAACAAATCGATCAACTCGAAGACCGAGTCCAGAGTTCATATCCTGTCCGTCTGCGTTTGTATTGGGAAGCCGGAACGAAACACGTTCTGGATCAACGTGAAACACTCGATGAAACTCTCCTCTCGCTCGACGAAGCGCATCAAATCGAACAACAGAAAGTGGCTGAAGAAACTGCCAAAGAACTCGCCGAACGATCTGAGAAGACAGACGAAACACGCGAACAACTCAAGCTGACTGCTGAAGAGTGGCAGAAAAAGCTCGACAAAGAACTCATTGAATTCTCGCGAAATATCGGTTCGGCACAGCGCGATTATACATTCCTCGATAACAAACGTCTTTCGTTAGATCGATCGATCGAACTGGTCCTGAAAGAACAGACCGCCTTGGAATTCTCGCTGCAAAACCCTCCTCAAGGACAATTTTTTGATTTAGCGACCGTCAATCGGGAACGAAACCGTCTGGCGTTCAAATACAATCAGTATCAGAGCGAATATCGAGAAACCGTTGCCAACCTGCAGGAGGTCTCAGTGGTCGGGACACAACTGCTGCAAGCTCGGCAGGCTTTGGTCAACGAATATCAACAAGCGACCGGAAAACTGGTCAAACAGGACAAGAAGCTCGAACTTCTCAGCAAGAAATTGTCGAAGTCCCAAGAAGAATTGGAAACAGAAGGTCTCAACGATTCCTCCACTAAAGTTCGTGTTTTGAACTCAAAAATGAAATTCTTCCAAACTTACCTCACTCTCGATCTTGAGCAGGAAGCACAAACTCTGGTCGATTCGCTCAACACCCCATAACTGGAGGGTTCGACGCGCTCGATCACCTCTCCCACCGATGCCGTTGTTCCGGGATTGATTGACCGATAAACATGGCAAAGCCGTTGCGAATGGAAACCTACTGTGGACTTGAATGAATAGGCCGAAAGATTTTTGTGTGGTGGTTTTTGGATTCATTTTTGGAGTAGGATGGAATGCTTCATTCCTCGACACTTCAAAGAATCTTCCTCATGCTATTTCTGCCTCGTGTGCTTGTGTTCTGTCTTCTTTTTGCTCTCTCCTCACCGTTGTCGGCACAAGGGACTAAACAGGATTATCTAAACGCCGCGACCCTCCGTCAGAGAACGAGTGGCAAAGTTCTCAATGAAATAATCGAACCGCATTGGGTACCCGACGCAGACCGATTTTGGTATCGCGTGAGAACCCCGGAAGGTGCTTGGCAATTTATCATTGTCGAAGCGGAGAAAGGAAGTCGAAAGGTCGCATTCGATCACGACCGGCTGGCGAAGGTACTGTCGGACGAATTCAAACGCGACATGAGTTCCCGCGACTTGCCCATAAAGGCACTCGATGTGAATGCAGATGGTTTGGTGCTACTCACTATTGACGACAAGGCATTGGCGTTTGATTCAGAGTCAGGAAAACTCTCCACGCTCGAAAAGACTTTGCCTCCCGCTCTTAAAAGTCGCCGAGAATCCGACCGCAACCCTCGCCAACGCGATGCTCGTTCCGGTGCCACCTCTCCCGATGGGAATTGGACCATTGAATTGAAGGAAGGCCAACTCGTCGCCTCGTCGAAAGACAAAAAGACCAGCCAAAAATTTGAAACGAATGCTCCTTTTCAAAACATCCGAGTTTATTGGGCTCCCGACTCCACTCGGCTCGTTGTCATGAACACGAAACCTGAGCAGGAACATATCGTCTACATGGTCGAATCCTCGCCAAAGGACCAAGTCCAACCACGACTCAAGTCGCACCAGTATTTGAAGCCGGGGGACAAGATCGCCAGTACCAAACCGCGACTGTTTGATTTGAGCACTCAACGCGAGATCACGATTGACGACAAGCTCTTTTCCAATCCGTGGCGGATTGATCGATTGCGTTGGTCTTCCGACTCGTCCCGTTTTTCTTTTATTTATAATCAGCGTGGGCATCAAGTGCTGCGTGTCGTCGGCGTGGATGCCGTGACGGGAGAAGCCAAGTCACTCATCGATGACCAATCTAAGACCTTCATTGATTATTCCCGCAAACAGTTTTCCTATTTCCTAGATGATCGTTCCGAAATCATCTGGATGTCAGAACGAGATGGCTGGAATCACCTTTACCGATTTGATGCCAAATCGGGGGAGCTTAAAAACCAGATCACTCAAGGGGAATGGGTGGTGCGCGGCGTTGATCGCATTGATGTCGAGAAATCGCAAATCTGGTTTCGAGCCAGCGGCATTGATGAAAACCAGGATCCGTATCACATCCATTACTGCCGCATTAACTTTGATGGCAGCGGCTTGTTGCGACTCACGAAAGCTGATGGTACGCACGAGTTAGAATATTCCCCCAATGGTGAGTATTACATTGATCGCTATAGTCGCGTCGATTCGCCTCCTGTCCATGAACTTCGTCGTTCGCAAGATGGCCAATTGATCTGCGAACTGGAAACCGCCGATATCAGTCAGCTTGAAAAAGTTCCCGGTTGGCGCATGCCGGAACGATTTGTGGCAAAGGGACGAGACGAACTGACAGACATCTGGGGCATCATTCATCGCCCGACAGACTTCGATCCGTCCAAGAAATATCCGGTCATCGAAAAAATTTATGCGGGTCCGCATAGCCATTTTGTTCCCAAGTCATTCAATCGCTATCACTCCGCACATCAGATTGCCGAGCTGGGTTTTATCGTGGTTCAGATTGATGGCATGGGAACCAGTTGGCGTTCCAAGGCATTTCATGATGTCTGTTGGCAGAATCTGAAGGACGCTGGTTTCCCGGATCGAATTCGTTGGATTGAGGCTGCTGCGAAGAAGTATCCATTTATGGATCTCTCACGCGTCGGAATTTACGGAGGCTCTGCCGGGGGACAAAATGCGTTGGGCGCGCTACTCTTTCATCCCGACTTTTATCAGGTGGCTGTTGCCGATTGTGGGTGCCACGATAACCGCATGGACAAAATCTGGTGGAACGAAGCTTGGATGGGCGAGATGGGACCACATTACGCCGACAATTCAAACGTCACTCATGCCGGCAACCTCGAAGGAAAGTTATTTCTTACCGTCGGGGAAATCGACACCAACGTCGATCCCGCTTCGACGATGCAAGTGGTCGATGCGCTGATCAAAGCTGATAAGGACTTTGATTTATTAGTCGTGCCGGGAGCCGGTCATGGAGTGGGTGAGCGACCTTATCCGGCCAGGCGTCGTCAGGATTTTTTCGTCAGGCATTTGCTGGGTGTCGAACCGCGATCTCGCTGAGAGATGGGCTGTCATTTCTCGTTCATACACGAGGAGAATCGATGCAGCCGTTTAAGCATACTCTATTCCATGCGTTTTACCTGCGAGTTCGTCTCTAGGAGAATTTAGACTTGAGATACCTTGTGGGCGCTGTCAGAATGAGAATGCGCTAGTCAATACTATTTTTAGCAGGGTAGCAAATTGGAAGATTGCGAATTGAATGAGGTATGGTTGATTTTCTGTCAATGAGCGTTTCCCCGAACAAAAATTCATAGAAAATCAGGCTGTTGGAATGACGAAGCAACCTCCAGAAGCTGAAGACCAAAACTTGGTGGTGAATCAGCTCATTGCTGAATTCAAACAGCGAAGTGACGCAGACGAATCTCTCACACTCGAAGAGTTTATCTCCGAGCATCCCGAACATGCCGAGGCACTCCAAAGCCACATGTCTCGCGCAAATGCCGCCAAGGAGACTCGCGATGGCAAGATTGCCCACGACGATAATCTCCCAGATTCAAGCGACGATGCCAGCACACGTACCGTGGTCGGCGGAACTCCCGAGTCCGAGACTTCGGTGACTCGGGATCTTGAAAAGGGACAATCTTCTGGCACCAGTGTTGAAGTCTCTGAAAACTTCGGTCGCTATGCGATTCAGAAAGTCCTCGGGCAAGGTGCGATGGGGGCCGTCTATCTCGCCAAAGATACGCAACTCGACCGCGACGTGGCTTTGAAGATCCCGAAGTTCGGTGATGGTAACGGCGTTGATGACGAAGAACTGCTCGAGCGTTTCTATCGCGAAGCCCGCGCGTCGGCGACAATCCGAAGCCCGAATATCTGTCCGGTTTTCGATGTGGGTTAAATCGACGGCCAGCACTACATCACGATGGCGTTCATTGAAGGCCGTCCCCTCAAAGACTTCACCAAGTCCAAAAAAACACATCCCGAAAAACAGATCATCACCACAGTTCGCAAGTTGGCAGTGGGTTTGGCAGAGGCTCATGAAATTGGTGTGGTCCATCGCGATTTGAAACCGGCCAAAATCATGGTGGATCTCAAAGGCGAACCGGTCGTAATGGACTTCGGCCTCGCCCGTCGCAGTGCCAGCGACGATGTCCAGGTGACCCAAAGCGGAGCGATTTTGGGGACCCCGGCCTACATGGCTCCCGAACAAGTGGCCGGCGATCAATCGGCCATCGACCATCGAGTCGATATCTACGCCCTCGGGATCATCATGTACGAGTTGATCACGGGCGAGATGCCGTTCAAGGGGAACTTGATGGCGATTCTGCAACAGATCGCCCTGAATAACCCCACCAAGCCTTCTGATCTTCGTGAAGACATCGACCCACGACTCGAAACGATCTGCCAGAAGATGATGGAGGGAGATCAAACGAAGCGTTACCAATCGATGAACGAGGTGGCCAAGGACTTGCAGAAAGTCACGCGGACCCCGCGTCCCCAAGGAAAGCAAAAAGAGACCGCGAAATCAGGACCGAAGCCGAGAACAGTCCCGACTCGCACGGATGAATCCAACCCGGCACTCATTTCAGTCAAAGAATCCGATTCGCTGGCCTCACAACTCAAAAATCGCGGCAAAACTCTGCCTCCCCGACGAAATACGAAAGCAAAACCGAAGCCATCCTCGTCAGGGGGATTCAATCTGCCGCCGAAGAAATGGTTGATGGCGGGGGGAATCGGTGGTGTTGTGCTACTGCTGGGGATCATCTTCTTCGCCCGCGTTGGCAAGTACGACGTGCAAATCATTGTTGACGCCCGGCTATCAAGATTAGTGTCGATGGAGGTGTTCTCAACATTGAAGATGGTGAGGAAGTGATTCGGCTCTCTGCCGGCGAACACAAATTAATGCTGGAGAAAGACGGGTTAGAAGCCGAGGTCGAATCGTTCACCGTCACCAAAGACGGCAAAAACCGGATTCAGGTCAAAATGATCGAAGGCTTGATCGCAGTTCTGAGAAATGGCGAACAGCCTGAAGGAACGGGCGGGAGCAGCGCGGTGAAACCGAATCAACCGCCCTCAGCGACAGGCGGCAGTGACTCCCAAGCCCGCTACGCATTAACCTTCCCGGAGGCGACAAGTCGTGTCGAGGTCGACGCTCCATTCAATCTTGATGAGGACTTTACAATTGAGGCTTGGGTGACTGTTGGGGATGTCTCAAGCACTGAAAAACCTTACCATAACCAAGGTATCGTTAGTTTCGCTTATCAGCTTACAACAGCGTTGTCGCATGGGCGGGGAGAGCGTCGGGATTTCTCGACGACTTCGAAACACGATCCCGATTTTCAGTACACCGTCATTGTAAACGAGCGTACGAAAAAAACTGTGGTGCGCGATCAAAGAAGTCACATTGCCGCTGTCTTTGAAAAAGGTGAACTTCGACAGTATGTCGATGGAAAGCAATCACTCACAACAAATCACGGACCGAGTCAAAATCCTCCGTCGACCGCCACACCAACGATTGTCAACAAGATGACCATTGGTAACGGCATTGCACCTAACTTTGATCGGTTTCGCGGGCTCATCGAAGGTGTCCGCTATTCCAAAGGAGCCCGCTATTCCGCAGACTTCACACCACGGGTTGAGTTAACAAAAGACAAATATACTCACGCTCTCTATCGGTTTGAAGAAGGGACCGGCAACACCCTCAAAGACTCCTCCGGCAAAGGCCGCGATGGCAAGATCATCGGTGTGAAGTCGGGGAGTTCATCGACCGTCAATTCGCCCAAGTCACCTGCACTGGAAACAAACAGCCCTCAAATCGTAGCGACTAACGATGAGCCCGGCTTAAAACTTTCACCCGGAGAAGGCGTGGTGATCGACTCTCTCAAGGACGAAACCGATTCCCTCACGATGGAATGCTGGGTGTCCGTTGATCCTCAATCCAACATCTATTTGATCGGCTCCGCTCCTGATTATTTTCTGGGACGAGCAAGCAAAGGCAGTGTGACCTTCAAAGGCGTCGGAGGGTCCGGTGGAGACCGCTACCAACTGGGGCTAGATGGTCAAGCCTTGCGTAAGGGAGAGTTGAATCACATTGCCATTGTCCGAGATGCCGAAAAATCGGAACATCGATTTTATATCAACGGGCAACTGCATGATCGTGTCAACAAAACAAGATCGCCGACCAAGAGTGAGTTCCATATTTGTGGGCGAGAGCGACAGTACGGGATCAAATCTGGAAACGGCTTTCAGGGGACTATGGATGAAGTTCGAATTTCGAACAATGCGCGTTATGCGGGAGACAAATTCACTCCTCAACGACACTTCGAAGCTGACAAACAGACTCTCGTGCTCTATCACTGCGACGAAATCAAAGACGGCTTGCTGATCGATTCGTCCGGCAAAGGCCATCACGGCAAAGTGACCGGGGCGAAGTTGGTGGGTGCTGGTGGAGATGCGATTACGGAACCTCCGACGGTCGATGGTGGTGCGTACCCCGGCGAGTTCGCACTCTCTTTTCCGGAGCGAGGCGGAAATAACGTAGAAATGCCCAGCCTCGATGCGAAAGTCATGCAGGATTTACTGCGTGACAAGAAGTTGAATTTGACCATTGAATTTTGGTTGAAGCGTGACAGGGAAAAGATCAGTGCGCACGACCTTTTTGCGGGTTGGAAAGAAAACTCTGTCGTGGTACGCAGCGCTGCTGGGGCAGACCACGGCGAGGGTGGCTGGCGCGGAGCACCGCCGGTGCATTTTTACGGTGCGTACGCACCGACTCGTACGCTCAAGGACGAAGCGAACTGGATGCACGTCGCCGCGGTGCTGGTGAACCCCAAGGAGTACTGGTTGTTTATTGATGGCAAACTCGTCGATCGAAAACCCGGCCAGTGGGGTTGGCCAGGCTCGAGCATTCCTTTTCGACTCATGGACAGAGCCGCTGGAATGATGGGTGAAACTCGCGTTTCCACTATCGCCCGCTACGACAAAGATTTCACACCCGAGTTCAACTTTAAAACCGACAAAGACACGCTAGCCCTCTATCACTTCGACGAGGGGACCGGCAATACCCTCAAAGACTCCTCCGGCAACGGCCACGATGGCAAGATCACCGGGGCGAAGTGGGTGAAGGGCGAGAACACCAATATTTCTGATCCAGCTGCAGAATCAGACGGTGTTCGCTGGCCTCTGCAACCTTCCAAGCCGGAAGACATCGTCTGGCTACAAGGTCTGGGTGCGAGAGTCACGCTTCGCAGCGGGCCGGATCAGGAGGTCGACATCAAGCCGGGTGCCACTCCGCCCACCAGTCCCGTGACAATCGTCGGTATCACTTTCAATGTTGTCTCAGGTGAGTCCGTCACTGACGAAGCCTTGAAGCGGATAGCAACGCTCACGGATTTAGAAACATTGATCCTAAAGTTTCTCAATGACAGTCGGGCAACCGTTACAAAAGATGGTCTGCAGCACCTGACCAGCCTCGTCCACCTTCGCCACGTTAGTCTGGAAAGCATCGTCCCCGCTGGCAGCGACGTGACATTTCTGGAGAGTCTCCCGGAGCTGAAATCTCTGCATCTGGTTTATGCCGACAAAATTGACTGGCACCAGAACGTCTCGAAGCTCTCTTCGCTACGGGAACTCCATCTTCATAAAACATTACCCCCAGATTGGAAACCGCTGGGCCGACTCAAGAAATTGGAAAGTCTGGTTCTGTCCGATTTTGGAGGAGGGCAACGCACTCCACGCGAGGCAGCCGCGAAAGAATTTGCCACCCTCGCTCCCTGGTGCCGCATTACCGTCGACAACGAAAGCAAAGATCGCGACTTGATGATCATCGAACCGACCATTCCCTTACCAGGCGCGCGATCAGGCTCCGCCCCACCCCCTGCTGTCGCTCCGTTCGACGCCGAGCAGGCGAAAGCCAATCAGAAAGCGTGGGCGGACTACCTCGGTGAGCCAGTCGAATACACCAACAACATCGACATGAAGCTCGTCGTCATCCCGCCGGGCGCGTTCAGGATGGGCGAGGGCGATAAGGCCGTCGACGTAACGCTGACGAAACCGGTCCATTTTGGCGTTCACGAAGTCACGCAAGGGCAGTGGAAGGCCGTCATGAAGACCGAACCGTGGGAGGGGCGAAAGACAATGGTTCAGAAAGAGGTCCGGCTAGGTGAGAATATCGCCGCCAACTACTTGAACTGGACCGAGGCGTCGGAGTACTGCCGCAAGCTGACGGAGCAGGAGCGAAAGACCGGGCGGCTTTCGGCGAACAAAGAGTACCGCCTGCCGACAGAGGCGGAGTGGGAGTACGCCTGCCGCGCGGGAACGACGACGAGCTATTCGTTCGGAGACCGCAAATCAGAAGTGGTTGATCATGCGTGGTTCCGCGAGAGCGTGGCAAGCGTCGGAGAGGTCCATACGCACATGGTCGGTCTGAAGCCACCGAACGCATGGGGGCTGCACGACATGCATGGGAATGTGGCGGAGTGGTGCCAGGACTGGCTTGGGGACAAATTGGTGAGTGGCACAGATCCTGTTATTCCCTCTGACAGCTCGCACAAAGTGTTCCGGGGTGGGAGTTGGAACAGCCGTGCCCAAGATTCACATTCGGCGTGCCGTGACTGGCGCTCCGATAACTACATCAATGTCCTCGTGGGCTTCCGCGTGGTTTTAAGTCCAACTGGCCAGCCGAATCTAGTTCCATAGCCTAGTAGACCGTACCAATACTTCACACACTCTCGCCTGTAAATAACGGCGTGATGGCGTTGCCCGCGTTGAGATGGACGGGACGATTGAGGCGGTCGCGGACCACCGAATGCGGATCGATGCCGAGCGATTCATAGATCGTCGCCCCTACATCGTCGGGAGAAAATGCTTTGGTGATCGGATAGGCGCCTTCTGCATCAGAAGTCCCGATGACTTGCCCCCCTTGCACTCCGGCACCGGCAAACAAACCGAAGAAGCATGGCCCCCAGTGATCTCTGCCTGCATTACCGTTAATTTTCGGTGTGCGTCCGAACTCTCCCCCCATGTAGATGAGAGTTTCGTCGAGCAAACCTTCGTCTTCGAGGTCATCCAACAAAGCAGACAGCCCTTGATCTAATGGAGGTAACAAGCGGTCTTTCAAGGTTTTGAAAATGTTGCCATGACTGTCCCAAGTTTGTGCGCCGCCCACATTCACTTGCACAACGGGAATGCCAGTTTTGATCAATCGCTTGGCGAGCAACAACGATTGCCCGGTCATATTACGACCATAGCGGTCGCGGACTTCGTCTGCTTCCCGGTGCATCTCGAAAGATGATGCCAGCTTACTCGACGTGAGCAGCGAGAAGGCCAGTTCCTGATCCTTGGCGAGTCCTCGGGTTTCGGCCAAAGTATCAAGAGCCACGCGATGCTTGTTGAGTTCGCCGAGCAATGATTTGCGATTCTGCAAACGGTTGACACTGATCCCCTCTGACAAGCTCAAACTATCGACCCGAAAATCCTTACTGTTGGGATCACCTTTGATCTGCCACGGGTCGTATTTCGGTCCTAGAAAACCGGAGTGTTGACCGGGCCACAGTAATGGACCTTGCATGAGATACGTCGGCAAGTTAACGCCGGTGGGTAAACCATCATGTCGTGGTTTGAGATAGGCGAGCCCGGCCGAGTAGGCCGGCCAATCGTCGCGTGAGGCGATCTTGTCGAAGAAGCCTCCCGGCTGTCGTGTCCCCGTGAGAATATGATGAGTGGACATTAAATGATTGTTGTCTTTGTGAGACAAAGTTCGCACGACGGCATACTTGTCAGAGCGTTTGGCAAGATTGGGTAAATGCTCGCAAATTTGGAAGCCGGGCGTCGCCGTGTGAATCGGTGCGAACTCGCCCCGGATTTCTTTGGGGGCATCCAACTTCATATCGAAGGTGTCGTGATGACTGCACGCCCCGGTCTGATGAATGATGATGACCGATTTTGCTTTGGCGGGAATCGGAGCCGCCGCGTCTGAATGTTGCGCCAACACAGACGCCAACCCTAATCCAAGTACCGACGAACTTCCAACCTGGAGGATCTCCCGCCGGCTGAATTGTCGATGATAATCACAAGGTTGTGCGGCCATGAGGTTCTTGGTGGGCTATGTGGTAGGACATTCTATTGTATCGGCATAACCTCCAGCGCTCCAATCGAAAATTGAGAACAAACCTCATCCCCGGCTGTTTCCTACCGGGAATGAGGTTAATTTTAAGGCCACAAAAAAAGGCCGAAAGACTGCAATTGCAATCTTCCGGCCTGTTTACGCGAACTTTAGTATCTCGCGTAACGTAAACTCGGGGTCTTCTACTGAGTCACTGAACTGACTGCTTTTGAGGCATTCCCTTCAGCTACTTCATCTATCGACAGAATAAAGACCCTGCCTCAATTCTTTTCAAGTCATCTTTTCATAATTTTCCGAGATGTCTCAGATATCGAGATCGGGTGCCTGCTCCAAGGTGAAAACAATAATCCGTTCGCCTGTCTTCGAGCTGATATCAGTGTGCAGGCTGGTCACCGGGATGCCACAAATATCAAGGATCACCTTGTCCAACAAAGGACGCGCTTTCTCAATCAGTTCCTGACGAACCTCCTTAATGAGATGCCGACCACGCTCATTCCCTTCGGACTCAGAAAGTGTCAGTTCAGCCGGCGTGAGCACTCCTTTGAGTCGCACCAGCACCATATCTTCAATCATGAAAACGCGGGCCTCTAATGGCCCACGTCCCATATACTCTTTTTCAAAACGAATAATCGCTTGGCTGATTTCCCGTTCGGTCTCTTGCTTGTTCATGCGTCAGTCTTTGGTGAGGAGTGAAATTCACTAACCATCATAGACAATGAATGCCCATTCCCAAGCCCAACGACACACTTTAATCGTTTACTGGAACATCTCGTGCTGAGGATCGCCGCCGCTGATCACATAGGCGACAAGATCGAGAATTTCTTCCTTGGTCATCCGATCAAACAGGCCCATCGGCATTGGCGAAACCTTAGAGACCGTCAGCTCTTCGACCTTTGTTCGATCAATATTGACTCGCTTGTTGGGATCGGTCAGGTCGGTATTGAGCGTCATCGAATCGCCATTCAGGTTGACCACGACGCCGGTATGAACCATCCCTTCTTCAGTGACCACGATGATCGAAGAAAACTGCTCATTGATCACCTTACTCGGGTTGATGACCTGATCGAGTAAATCGTGAGGCGAATATCGCCGACCGGCAGAGGTCAGGTCGGGACCGGTCATCCCGCCTTGATTACCAAATCGGTGACAGGCAAAACAGCCAGTCGCTGCAAACATCTTCTGTCCATTATGATAATCTCGTTTCTTCAAGCCTTTACGGGCCGCTTGTGAGAGTTCGTCGAGCGTCCACTTCGTGGCGGTACGCCCCTCAAAAATTTGACCCAGGTTTTCTAATGCGGTCTTCTTCTCTGGTTTCTTGGCGAGAACCTCTGCCAATGATTTCTTGTCGGCATCGCTGAGTGAAGCCACCGCGTCGTCGCGAATAAACTGAATGAAACGTTCGAAGCTGGCTCCACCACGATAGTTGGCGGCTTTCAGGAACCATTCAATGTAGGCCGTCTGCAACTCGGGGGTCCAACCGGCTGTCAACAAACGAATCGAACGCGCGTATTGCATCTGCTCGTCCTGAGTCGGGGCCGCCTCAATCAGTGCCATCGTCTTTGCAGCAACCGTCGGTGATTGCAACCAAGCCAATGTTTCGCACAACAACCAATTCTCTTCTGGCGACTGAGACGGAAAGAGCGGATCGAACTTGGCAATCAATTGATCGACAAGGCTCTGCTCCGGTTGACCGAAACGATTAAGGATAATCTGCGTGGCACGATGGAGTGTCAGTCGCTCTGCTTCATTCAGTCCCGACAGGTCAATATTGACGACGGCCTTCAGCAGTTTGTCGCGCAAGTCGGTATCGACTGGTGGAGTGTCATCTGTCCGGTGTTGAGGATCAACGCCCCCAACTCGTGCCAATGCCAACAACGCTGTGACTTGTTTCGCAGGATCAGTTTCGGTCAACGCTTTTTTCGACCAAGTCTCCAGCGGTTGATGTTCGATGGCCGTGCGAGCGGCAAACTGAATGAAGCGATCTTCGTGAGACAAATAGGGCCAAGCGACATTTAGTGCGTTTGGATCCTGTTTGCCGTGGAACGCTTCCAGTTTGTGTCGCAGGTCTCGGGCTTCGCTCTTTGTTGGCTCAGCTTTCACCGGTGCGATCGATTCATCGCCCACATAGGTGACTCGATACAATCCTGATTGCACCCGGCGTCCACCAATTGTGAAATACATCGCTCCATCGCCGGGATGAATGATGGCATCGGTAATCGGCAGCGGTGCTCCCGTCACAAACTCTTCTTTCGTCGCCGTATAAGAGGCACCGTCTTCTTTCAAATGGACGGCGTAAAGTTTCCCCCAACTCCAATCGAGTGCGTACAACGCATTCTGATATTTGGCGGGAAACTTCGCTCCATAGCCAAACGTCACACCGGTTGGTGAACCGGGGCCGATATCTAAAATGCCGGGCAAATTATCGGCGTAGAACGGAGGCCGTTTGCCGGCTCCATTGCGCCAACCGAATTCCGCACCGCTCGTCACCTGGCAAATACGTGTTGGTCGATACCAGGGAGTATTGAAGTCGTATTCCATATCGGCATCGTAAGTGAACAACTCTCCGTCGCGATTGACGGCGGCATCAAAGATGTTCCGAAATCCCGACGCAACCGCTTCAAACTTCTTGCCGTCGAGCGAGATGCGATAGATGATTCCGCCCGGAGCCAATACGCCCCGGTTATGACCACGACCATCCGGCATGCTGGGCAACAGATGATCTTCTCCCCAGATTTGCGGAACGGAAGAACTGTCTTCAATCTCGGGTGGAATCGTGTTGTTACCCGTGATCAGATAGAGCGATTCACCATCGGGAGTCGGCACCAAAGCGTGGACGCCGTGATCGCTCTTCGATTGAACCTTGCGGACAGTCTCGACCTTATCGAGCATGTCGTCGCCATTGCTGTCGGTGATGCGATAGACTCCCGAATCCATCTTCTGTTCGTAATCGTTCACACCGACGTACAACGCGCCGTGAGTCCAGACCATACCGTTCACCGCGCGAATGTCGGCGGGAACAACTTCCACATCGGCCTGTTTGATCTTCTGTCCCGCGGGAGGGGGAGTGATCCGATAGAGCCCACCGAACTGGTCGCTGACCAATAGGCGTCCTTTGTCGTCGGTACACAAATTGACCCACGACCCCTGATCCACTCCAGGCACTGAATACAACAACTCGGCCTTAAATCCCTTGGCGACCGTAATGCGATTAATGGGCGTCGCCGTATTCGCTTTGACGGCCGGGCCGACAGTTTTGGAACGACCTTTGGGAGCCGGTTTTTTGGGAGCGGCTTTCTTGGGTGCAGGTTTGGTTGCCGGTTTCTTATCTTGGGGAGCCTGCGTGAAAGCGTCTCCGCTGACAACAAACAGAGCCAACAAAAGAGTCAAACCCAAACAGGTCCAGCGAGCGGTCGGTTTCATAAGGAGTCAATCAGTCTGAGTGGAATAAGTCGGTATTCTGTAGGTCGGATTAGTCGAGCAAAGCGAGTCGTAACCCGACAATCATAATCAGCTAACAGCGAACGTCTTATTGTTGTGCATTGTCAGCCTGATGGCAACCTTATGCCGCGAGGAGCTCGTTCAAACGCGATTTTCTGCGTGCGAAGCCCGTCCAACCGATTCTACGTGACATTTGCGGCGATGATTGCTCCAATGAGAGTGATGGCCAAGTCCCAAATCCTAATTACCAATTTCTAGTTTCTAATTGCTATCAACTAAACTCATGAAATCACACACTGAAGAACTCTTGCTGAACGTCCCCGAGCGGCGGGCCATCGTCTCTCTTCATCGCG
This sequence comes from Planctomycetaceae bacterium, assembly GCA_029243145.1. GTDB lineage: Bacteria > Planctomycetota > Planctomycetia > Planctomycetales > Planctomycetaceae > JABURQ01. The sequence continues at coordinate 16,839 of JAQWSQ010000082.1, forward strand.
ATGTCGAACGACTGGTCGCCGAGAGTGGCATCAAAGACGGCCTCTGTCTCGTGAACACGATGCACATTACCGCATCGGTGTTCATCAACGATGACGAATCGGGACTGCATGCCGACTACGACCGCTGGCTCGAAGAACTGGTGCCGTTCGATGCGGGGACCGACCCGGCCTCAGGCGGTTACTTACACAATCGGACGGGAGAAGACAACGCCGACGCGCATCACAAACGACAGATCATGGGCCGGGAGGTGGTCGTAGCCATCACCGACGGCCAACTGCACTTGGGACCGTGGGAACACATTTTCTATTACGAATTCGATGGCCGACGCAGGAAGCGTGTGTTGGTCAAGATCATTGGGGAGTGAAGCGATGACTAATTTTGCCATCGACGCAAGTTATCTTATGAGACAAATTGTAGGTTCCGAGCGGATTGGTGGTTTTGGAACTCAAACTGACTAGGCGAGCAAGCAATGCAGGGAAGATTGATGTCCATAAAACAGATTGGCATTCGGGAGAGTATTTGCAATTTGAATTTGATCTCTACATAAACGCTGCCATTGAAGGAGTCCAGTCGATGGCAGATGAACTTGGTGTGAACCTAGGAGATTTTGATATCATATTGCAGAAATTCCTCATCCACGAAGTCGACTCATTTGATTTGTGCTACAAGCATGCAGGGCGAATTGCTTTCCGAGCAGCTTATGAAAGTTTCAGTTATCATCTATGGGAAAGGCAAAAGTAAGGCAGACAGGTACTTAACAATGCCGGGTGCGATGCTCTCGCTGGCGTGAGCATGTTGTCTCGTAAGACTCTGGCGACACTCGTCACCCCTTTCCTGTCTTCCTGGGTTCCTAATTCAAAAAAAGCAAAAACATTCGACGAACCAGTCCAAAAGATTTTGAATCAGGAAGGCAGGAAACCAGGAAGGATATTTTGTAGACTGAGACTCATGAACAACCGACCTCAACAAGCCCATAGCTTCCACGAAGAAAATAGCCTCAGTGATGAGATGGCAGACGTATTGCGTCAGAAAACAGAAAGCGAGCGATTGGAAATCGGATTCGAAATGTGGCGGGCCCCTGACCTACCGAGTTCCGATAGACTCATCACGACGAACCTGCTCCTTGAATGGTCCCAGCACTTCACCAAAACAACTGTGGGAGAAAGTCACGAATGGTCGACGAGCAAATACCATAAAGTGATTGCTCTCCTCTCAATGTCTGCAATCGCATTGGGTACGTCCGCCTTCTATAGATGGGAGATTATCGAAGGGGCATTTTCACGAGTCCCACAATCGGCAGCGTAATTGCGGATTACTTCGACTTCAACTGACGATGCACAGAATCAATAATCCGTTCTTCGATATCCTCGGCGAACGGCCCGGGATGCAGAATTGCAGTGAAGTAGACCAGTGCACCCCCTCCCTCATATCCACCTTCCTGTAAAATCCGTCGACTGGGAACATACGCAAATACATCATTACTGTAACCGGCGATCCACATATGACGGTCGGAGAATTCACGCTTGAGTCGAAGCGAAAAGTCGACGACCGTTTCACCTGGGAGTGCCACCAGTGTGAGATCGTGGCCGAATTGAAAGGTTTGCACCAATGTGGAATAGCTATCACGAAGCTTTCCTTCAGTTTCCAGCTGTGTGAGCAGCCGTTGAGCGTGCTGAGCGATGTACTTGTTCCCCGTTTTCAGACGTGATTCGAGTTCTTCTTTGGAAGGTGGAGGAGCATAGGTCACTTTCACATGTTCCAATCGGGCGATAACCGGCCCCTTGACGAGTATCGCGGGCGTCTCCAAGGCAGCTTCGACGGCAGTCGCTAGAGTCTTTCCATGCGTGACAGCTAGTTCCAAAGTCCGTCTCGGATAGGGATTCTGATCTCCACCGCACCCCATCACAAACATCGCCACAACGCCGGGATGATTGCGTTCAATTTCGGCTTGCGCAAAACCAGCATAGTCTCCACAAAACTCATAGAAGGAAAGTGTCGTGTTGTGGCAGGCGTAGCCAAACAGAATCGTGTTCAACTCACCTTTAGAATTCACTACTTTGAGGACGGGAACATCATGATCGACAGGACCATCTGGATTCGCAGAATTCCGAAAGCCCGAGTCGGTTGGCAAACGGCGATTCATGGCGAATGCCGCCTGCGAGCGGTGATATGTGATTGTTGAAGGCTCGGCATTTTCGACAGCCGCTCCGACCAAATCGATCAGCGCCCGCTTGAGCCATTGGGAATATTCGAAGGACTGTTTTGTTTTTTCGGTATCGATGTCTTTGATGGCCTTCGAAGTCGAGCGAACGACCGGTCCGCAATGAGTGTGAGAGCAGTTCAACATCACGGCCGAAGCGGGGATCCCGTATTGCGTTTCGACCGCTTTGGCAACACCGTCACGCAGTTCTTTCAAGACACTAATCAGGTCAAACGTAATGATCGCCGCGCGATGCCCTTCCGTGTCTTCAAGAAAGAGAGCCTTCGCATAGAGTTCGGACGCAACACCTTCGGAGGGTTTGGTGCGAGCCGCATATCCCGCCATCCACATCGGTTTGTCGGGAGTGATGCGAACGAACGCAGAGCCTGCTTTCCAGGTCGCTTCTTCTGCCGAAGCGCTCTGCGAACCCAGAACTAGAAACATTCCAAAACAGGCCAACAAGAGTCGAAGATTCATCACACGCCTCACAGATTTGAACGAAAAGATAGATACATCATGGTGGAATCGAGCTTCACTTTAGGATATGCAGATGATCTATCTGGATCGAGAAAAAAAAGTCAGAACCGATAATGGTCTGATCAATCGATCCCAGGCGAGCCAACACTACAAAACGGGCTAAACAACCGGTTGTTCGACCTGACTTCTGAGTTGTAACTGCTAGTTGGTGCGGAAGTTTGCGGGGCTTTCAATGTGGAAGATAATCTATTCTTCTTTAATGTTTCGTCGATGATGTCATGTTCGAAGTGCAAACGACGATTCCGCCTACGAATTCGCTGGTATTAACCGGCGAGACTTTATGACGGAACCTCAATAACCGAATTCGATTCTGCCGCTACGAATTAAGACGAATCTTTTTGGAGCAGAAGACATATTGTGATACATTGATATGATGTCGTCGATGGCCCAGTAGGTTGAGGTTCAGTTCATGCTTTCAATCAGCGGTTCTCCCTTCTCGCTTTGTGATGGATTTTCACGTCGTTCGTTCCTGTCAATCGGCAGTCTGGCGATGGGGGGGCTTACCTTACCGAAACTTCTGGAGGCCGAGGCAGGTCAGGGGAGCGGCCAGTCTCACAAATCCGTGATCATGGTCTTTCTCACCGGAGGGCCGCCTCATCAGGATATGGTTGATCTGAAGCCTGAAGCGCCTGTGGAGTACCGAGGCGAGTTCTCTCCAATTTCGACTAACGTCCCCGGTATTGATATCTGTGAGCATCTTCCTCGTCTCGCACAGCGTATGGATCGTCTGGCGATCATTCGTTCCCTCGTCGGATCGGAAGGACGACACTCCGCATTTCAGTGTCTGCACGGATATCCAACACAGAATCAGCCGACCGGCGGATGGCCCTGTTTTGGTTCTGCAGTTTCCAATTTACAGGGACCAGTGAATTCAGAGTTTCCTGCCTGTGTTGCATTACAACCAAGAATCGGTGGACAGGCATGGAGCGACCCGGGTCAATCCGGATATGCGGGCATGCGCCACACTCCCTTTGCTCCGAATGCTTCAGGTTCACAAGGACTAACTCTCGAATCGATGTCGCAGGGGAATTTGCAGGATCGTCGCTTGCTTCTCAACAAGATAGATCGACTCAAGGCTGAACTCGACTCCACAGACGTGATCGACGGTATGGATTCGTTCTATCAACAGGCGTTCGATATCCTGCTATCGGGGCGTCTTGCATCTGCTCTCGATGTAGAAAGTGAACCAACCGCAATTCGTGAACGATATGGCTACGGATCGAAAGAGCCTGCTGGGTATGGTGACGCCGGTTGGTTACGGAACGAAGATTTCCTGATCGCACGCCGACTTGTAGAAGCTGGTGTCCGCGTCGTGACTCTCTCGTTTGGTCGCTGGGACTGGCACGGTCAGCCACATGGAACAAACTTCGATAATGCCCGCGATCATCTGCCTGCTCTGGATCAAGCTCTGTCTGCCTTGCTCGATGATTTGTCCGAAAGAGGCCTCGATCAGGATGTCTCCGTTGTTGTTTGGGGTGAGTTTGGTCGAACCCCAAAGATCAACAAGAAAGGTGGACGTGATCACTGGCCACGCGTCGGGTGCGCAATGCTGGCAGGAGGAGGACTGCGTACGGGGCAAGTCATTGGTGAAACCAATGAACGCGCCGAGTTCGCAACCAAACGGCCCGTCCATTTCCAAGAGGTGTTCGCAACCCTGTATCACTCACTAGGCTTGAATGTTGACCAGGCCACAATCCGGGATTATGCCGGACGTCCCCGTTATCTGATCGATCATTCCAGGTACCAACCTCTCTCTGAGTTGATTTGAGTCAATCCCAATGCGAAACGTCACTCCGCTCTATAGATTGCGACACAATAACGCAGTCTACTCGGTCGCCTTCTCCAAAACGGGGACACAACTGGTGTCGGGGAGCCTCGATAAAACGATTAAGTTGTGGTCTCTCAAAGACGGGACGGAAAGCCGTCAGCTGAAAGGGCATCGCGAGGCGGTCTGCGCAATCACGTATCTTCCAGACGATGAGGCAATCCTTTCCGCATCTCTGGATAAAACGCTCCGTCTCTGGGATCCCACTTCGGGAGAACTACGATCCACATTGTCGGGACATCAGGCATACCTGACATGTATGGCAGTCAGCCCGGATGGATCATTCGCTGTGTCAGGCTCCCAAGATAAGAATTTGATTCTGTGGGATCTTGCAAATGGTTCTCAACTCTCTGTGCTTAGTCGACACACCGACTTCGTTGATTGTGTCGCCATCTCGCCCGATGGAAAATTCCTTGCCTCTGCGGGGCACGATATGACGATCCGTTTGTGGGACATCGCGGAACGAAAGGAACTTCAGCAACTCGGTCCACACAGGACTCCGATCTGGTCGCTGACTTTTTCACCGGATGGAAAAACAATCGCAGCAGGTGATAATGATCGCGTAATACGTCTCTGGAATCCCGAAACTGGCACACTCATGGCAGAGTTACCAGGGCATACCGGCACGGTGAAATCATTGGTTTATTCATCAAATGGATCGATCCTCGCGTCCGGAAGTTCGGACACCACTATCCGCTTGTGGGACATTCAGACGGGAAAAGCAGACACCGTTTTGTCAGACCATCGTAATACGATCTACGATTTGAAATTTTCATCAGACGACAGCCAACTGGCTTCGGCTTCTTTTGATCGCACAATTCGCTTGTGGAAGCTCTCTCGGTAAAGCACGCTTCGATTGAGAATCACAGGCATGCCATCCCAAATTCTATTGAGCGTCAGGTGAGACGGTTTCCAGAACTTGATCGGTCGCTGGATTCTGCAGGGAAATGATGATTGCAGCTAGCAACGATCCCAGCAGGTTGAAGACCAGATCCCAACCGGTGTTCTCATAGCCTCCCACGTTGGTTTCCGGCAAGGTGAGTGATGCGATGAATTCGACGACTTCGTTCAATGCCCCAAATCCCATGCCAGCTGCAACACACAACGTCATCAGACCGAGAGAGGGAGTGACACGGAGACCATTTAAGAGAAATGCGCGTTGCACACCTTGCCAGCAAATCCAGGTCACAAGCCCAAATCCATAGGCATGGACAAGTTGATCGAACTTCAACCAGTCCGGTATCACCCACAGGTTGTACAACACATTCGACTCACCCAGTCGGGGCCAAGATTCGGGGATCGTCAGCAGTCCCCCCATCATGTGTGCGAGACCCCAGATCGACAAACCCCACAGTGCAGATATCTTGAGTCGTACGCGAAAATGCACCAGACCGACGACGGCCAACAGAATGAACAAAACGCCAATATATAAAATGAACTCAGTACTGTTTTTTCGAATGGCTGCAAAGACAGCAATCGCGAGATACAGAAACGTAAAAGCGATGACAAACCACTCGCGTTTTTCGAGGTGCATGCCGGAATTGACTTGGTTGGAATCAGTCACTCCATTTTCCTCCCATATTGGTAATTTCCAGTTTTCGCAAAGCGCCAGCTCCCAAAGAACTGCGGACTCAGTTCCGGTTCGGCATGCATCGCGCGTCGAAATGAAACGACCCGATCATTCAATTCAGGGCTTAAACTGGCCATATTCTTGCTCGGCAATCTCAAGGTGCTTCATGGTTAATCGAGACCGTACTCTTTTCCTTCAGTATAAGTCGGTCGAGGGTGAAATTTCACGGTCTAAATTGGAGGGTCTCCTATGCGGATTTGCAGACAATCCCGAGATGAGTCTGGGTTCCGCAAATTGATTCCACGAGTTTCACGGAGATCGATCTGGCGAGATGACAGCCTTTCTATCGCACTCGTGAATTGCCTGGCTCCGCTGTGTTGTAATGCAAATTCCCCAAAGTTCTCATTGCTCATGCAGCACGAAATGGGGAGAAGATCACGGGGCAGAGGTCGAGAGCATTGAAGCAATTCGGAGCCTCTTCGGGTAGAGTAGTTGACTCCCGCGTTCTTCCCCGGAAGTTCACTGGAATCCATCCATTTTTTTCCAGCCACATCGACAGAAGAATCAGATCCTATGACTGCAAATTCAAACGATTCCAACTCTGATCGTCGTCCCTGGTACCTCCGTATTGGTCCTGCATTGATCACGGCTTGTGTGGTGATTGGTCCCGGCAGCATCATGACCAGTTCAAACGTGGGGGTACGTTATGGCTACGATCTCTCATGGGTCGTTCTGATCGCTGTCGTGTTCATGCTGACATTCATGTCCATGGGGGTTCGATTGGGAGTGACCTCTGAAAAATCCCCCGGAACATTGCTTGCGGAAAAAGTCGGGCGATGGTTTGCTGTGCTGCTCGGTCCTTGTGGGTTCTACTCCCCAT
>JAQWSQ010000095.1 GCA_029243145.1 Planctomycetaceae bacterium
TGGGTTTTTTATAATATGATAATATGGGTTTTCCAATTGTTTTTTTAGTATATAGGCGGCTTTCGGAGAGAACCCGGCTCCCGATTCATTTCGTAAAACGCGTTTACCATGTGAGGGCTTGAGGATCACGGTGTAAGGCGCGATTTCAAACTCAGCATCAAACAAGCGTTTGATCGGTTGAATCACGGTGGCGACCAAGTCGGTACAACTGCCGACAGGTTCTGCAAGAATCACATCAGGGCGTTGCCCCGTTCCAAGTTCCTCAATGGTTCCCATCAATTCATTGAAGTTGCAGCAAAAGCACGCTCCTGCGACTTCACCCACATCGAAGCCTTGCGCACGCAGAGTGTTTGTATCAACGAGATCCTCGGCCTGATCATTGGTCACAATTCCGACCGAGAGTCCTTGTTCCATATAGAGGGAGGCCAGCCGACCGAGAGTGGTTGTTTTACCCGCTCCAAGAAATCCACCGACCATAATAAAACGAATACGATGCGTGTTCATTTCAGTTCTCGTTCAAGGCAAAGTCATAAAGGACGAGACCTTTCAGCCTCAACTTTCATGGTAAACGGGACAACAAGCTCAATGCAAGACAGCATCCAGACGAGAGTTCTGAAACTCACTCTCCCTGCTGCAATGAGGTCAATGTTGGGGGACTCGTCACTGGGTGACTTCTTGGTCGTAAAGGGTGGAACGACGGGGATAGAAATTTCATCGTCGCGGATCGAATTGCGAGCTGTTAGAATCGTTGATTGATTATTCATTTGAATCACCACAGGATTTCACACTTATGACATCTTTCACACGACGAGTTGCGCTGAAATTGATGGGACTGGGAACCGCTTATCTCGGCTGGTCAGTTGGCAAATCGCAATCAGCTCACGCGGATGATAAATCGGCCATCCCCGGCCTTCAACACGTCGACAACTGGTCGAATACTCACGGCCGTGTTTGGCTGGGATCAAACTTCTGGGCCAATCCGATGGAGAACTGGAAGGTCGTTGACGGAGCCGCCGAGTGTCAATCGATGGAAGGGGGACGCAACGTCCATCTGATTACGCATCAACTCGAAGATACCTCCCAATCGTTTACGATGTCGGTGCAAGTGAGTCAGGTGGAGTCGAAAGCAATCGATGCCGGTGTTGGCTTCCGTATTGGAGTGAAAAGTGATCTGAACGAATACCGGAGTAACTCTTTTGCTGGCGGCGGCATCAACGCGGGCATTGCGAACGGCCAATTGGTTTTGGCGGGCAAACGCCGAGCGATGAGCGGGGATGTGGATCTCAAAGACTTTATCATCAAGGTGCATGGCAAGCCCGTCGATGAAAACTACGAACTGACAGTCGAAGTGGCCCAGGCATCGGGTCAAAAAATTGACTCGCTGACCCAAACGGTCAAACAAGAAGCAGTGCTCGGCAATATCGCCGTCGCCAACAATTTCAATTCTCCTAATCGCCGTGGCCAGACACCGGCTCAGAAAAAACAGGGAGCCCGGTATCGGTTTTGGAACTGGAGAGTCGGAGGAGACGCGTTTGCAGTTCGTCCCGAACGCAGCTTCGGACCAATCCTATGGTCAATGTATTCGCTCAGCGACTCACGTAGTGACGAAGGCTTTGTGATGAAGATCAGTGCTCTCACCGGGCCACTGGGAGAGAAAGACAACCAAGCGGTCGAACTGCATGCTGAGAAAGATGGTCAATGGCAATCGTTAGGGACCGCCGAACTCGATACTGATGCCTGGGTTGCCACTTTCCGCATTCCCCATTGGAACGAAAAAGTCGAAACACCATACAAACTGGTTTACGCAGAGCAGGGGAAAGATGGTTCCACGCAGGCAGGAGAATGGTCGGGAACGATCAAAGCCAATCCGTCAGGTCGTCCCTTACGATTGGGAGCGCTCACTTGTCAAAACGATTACGGCTTCCCGTACGAACCGGTCGCCAACAATCTCGTCAAGCTCGATCCCGATATGCTGTATTTCTCGGGTGATCAAATCTACGAAGGACACGGCGGGTTCGGCATCATTCGCGAACCGGCAGAACCGGCGATTCTGAACTACTTGCGCAAGTATTATCAATTCGGTTGGTCATTCCGTGAAGCAATGAAGGATCGTCCGACTTTGGTGATTCCCGACGATCACGATGTTTTTCAGGGTAACATCTGGGGCGAGGGTGGCGCGAAGATGCAGGGACTTGATCAAGGTGCCTCTTCCAAAGGGGGCTATCGTCAACCGGCTCGGATGGTGATTGCCGTTCACAAAACTTGCGTCAGCCATCACCCTGATTTCGCGAGTGACGAACCGGTCAAGCAGGACATCAGTGTCTATTACGGCGACATGGTTTATGGCGATGTCAGTTTTGCCGTGATTGCCGACCGTCAATGGAAGAGTGGTCCCGAACGCGTCGAAACAGGCAGCGGGCGTGCGGATCATGTGATGGATAAGAACTTTGATACCTCTGTCCTCGACAAGCCGGGCTTGATTTTGCTCGGTGAACGACAGGAAGAGTATTTGAAGAAGTGGGCCGATGATTGGCGCGGTCATTCGATGAAGGTGCTGCTCAGTCAAACCGTCTTCGCGGGTGTTGCCACCCATCACGGCGGCTATGACGGCTACCTCAAAGCCGACCTTGATGCGGGAGCTTGGCCGCAAACGGCCCGGAACAACGCGATCAACATCATTCGCAAATCGAAAGCACTGCACATCAACGGCGATCAACACTTGGCGTCATTGAGCCAGTACGGTGTGGACAAACAGCGGGACAGCAACTGGTCCTATTGCACACCGGCCATCTCAGCCGGTTATCCCCGTTGGTGGCGACCGGACGAAATCGGTATGGAACATCAAAACCGACCATCACACAATCTTCCCAACACCGGGGAATTCATTGATGGCTTCGGAAACAAGGTTTATGTCTATGCCGTCGGTAACCCGGTTGTCCCGAAAGGCAAGAATCGCTACGAAACCGCCCACCAAAAGGGGTCGGGCTTCGGGATCGTCACCATCGACACCAAGGCGAAAACATATCACCTCGATGCGTTCCGCTTCCTCGTCGATCCGACTGATGAAAAGCCCGACAATCAATTCCCCGGTTGGCCCGTGAGTATTCAACAGAATGAAAACGCAGGAGACAATGTGCTTGACTGACAACCATTCACAAACTCCCTTCGCCACTGAATACAAAGTTTGAAATCATAGAAAGTCCTCGAAATGCGCACACTTCAAAACAGATTCATAAAGCTCGTTATTGCACCCACACTTTTGCTTCTCTCTTCATCTGGTTTGGTTTCAGCCGAAGTCGGAGTCGGTGCAAAACCCATTGACGGAGCGGAAGTCATTTTTGACGGCAGTCGCAAAATGCTGGATGAAAAATGGACCTATTGGGAAGGGCCCCGGTTCAGTTCCTCCTTGCCTATCAAATGGAAAATCGTCGATGATCCCGTCGACAAAGGGACCGTCATGATGACCGACGATCCCGCGGCAGCGGGAGGCAAGTATGGCACCGCCGACGTCGTGACCAAAAAGAAGTATCGAGACTTCAGGCTTCACATTGAGTTTCTGGTTGCCAAAAAGGGGGGGAACAGCGGCGTTTATTTGCAGAATCGTCACGAAATCCAGGTTCTCGATGGAGACAAAACCAAGCACGGCATGGGAGCCGTCATCAACGAAACGCCTTCGCCGTATCATGCCTATCACGGAACGGGTAAATGGAACTCGTATGACATCGTGTTTCGTGCAGCTCGCTTCAAGGACGGTAAACGATCTGAAAAGGCGATGGTCACGATGTATTTCAACGGCGAAAAAGTTCACTCCAATCAATTCATTAATCAGGTGTGGGGTGGTAAGAACTCGGGCATCGATGGCGGCAACGATGGAGGTAAAGGAATCACCGATACTCCCGGCGGTCTGAAGCTGCAATGCGAAGGCCACGAAGTCTTGTATCGCAATATCTGGATCAAAGAGATGGACATCAAAGACGCTGACACTGATTTTAAGAAGTGATGAGCAGAGAGAGTGAGAGGTGATAACCGGCTAGAGTTTGGAGTCGATTTTCATTGTTTCACCCCTAATCGCACCACCCTTACCACATTATCTTCACAGAGGGTCTCAAAGGCACCTTACTTTGTCTGCTCCGTCTCCAGTTTCTCTCTTTTTTCGACATCTTTTGGATGTTTGGAAAACGATTCGAAAACATCACCCACAACTCGGTCGGCCAGGCGACTGAGTTCCGAAAGAATGATCAATTCTGCTTCGGGAAGAAGGTTTGACGTGTTGGGTTCATAACCGCCAACTTCATAAGAATCCTTTGTCGCGATGTATCCAATGTGTCCGTTTGCATAACCAATAATGATGGGGATCGCCCGGTCGGCAATCGCTTGTTCCAGCTTGAGGCCGTATTCGACCATCGGCTCTCCCGGCATCGTCAACAGAAGATACGGGCCAATCTTCATCGCCTGCAACTCTGCCTCAATGCGGCCCTCTTTTCCCGGTAGAGAAACCACTTCATGCGCGATGCGGATCGGGTAATACTCTTCGCGTTTCTTGAGTTCTTCGCGCGTCACGTTGCGACCGAGAGTTCGCATCACGGCACTTCCCAAATCGAATCCCGCCCATTGAAGATCGGCTTCATCCGCACAACGATAAGGGTATCCGGGAAGATTGGGGCGAATGTCGCCTGCACATCCCTGCAGGAATAATGAGTTGGTCTTGCCGCGATAGCAGGACTCGACGAACGATTGGGCTTCTCCCGGAAAGTCGGCACTCATCTTGGGATACCCGTTGGGATACGGATGTGTTCCTTTATCTCCCCAAGTGAAAAAACAGGGATGGCAGACCGCGTGCATCACGACTGCCAACGGCGTCAACGATTTCCCGTCATCAAATCTCAATACTTTCACACGTTTGTCGTTCGGGCCATCAGGATTCAACCGAACGACCGCACGCTCATCAATGACTTTGCGACGATTGATATTGAAGCTGATCTGATCTTCGCCGTAGCCAACGGTGACCATGCGCATGTTGGCGGCGGCTTTTTTCGCCGTCACTCCCAATTTGTCGATCAGTTCACGTCCCCATTTTGATTGGGCCTCGAAATCCGGTCCCGAGTGATTGTGAGAAGCCGCAATCATGATGTGTGCGGCGGGCACTCCCGTTTCCTGTTCGATGCGTTCCCGTGCCAATTTGACCATCACGGTCCACGCGCTGATCGTATCGAGCGTGACGAAGGCCGCTTTGGTCTCACCATCATCGAGGATCAATACAGCAGCTCGTAACGGATCGCGAACGCCTGTCACTTTGCGACGGTGTCCGACCACTTCGAAGTCGACGACTTCTACTGGCGTGATATCCACCTTGGCCACTCCAGCCATTAAATTTGATTGAACAGCAAACTGTCCATCATTGGCTAAAATGTTTGTGACGAAGAAGTTGGTGGCTAGCAGAAAAGTCAGACAGCCGGGGATGAGAGATTTCATGATTGATGCTCCTGAATCGGTCGTCAAACCCGAATTGGTCGACCAACCGTGAACCTGAAAACGCCTCAGGATCGATTACAGTTTAATGAAACGAAAGTCGGAAGTCAGCCTCTTCTTATGTTTGTTCGACGGGAATGAAAACAGAGTTTCCCAATTTGAACCGACAGCGCGACCAATCCGGGTCACTTCCGCTCAAGAGTTAGACTCCGATTTGTGACTAACTGTTAGGTCTCGTAACTCATGAACTGCAAGCATGAGCACTTTAACATTTTTCGTCGGCCTGGACCATCATCTAAGATCCGTGCAGGTCTGCGTTCTCGACGCGGAAGGAAACAAGTTGACCAATCGCAGCGGCGACGCAAAGAAACACGGGCAAGGGCTCGCCACAAATCAATCCGTTTGCGTGGCGCGGATTTCGATGTCACCATTGCGTCGCGAGATCGCCATCAAGCTGGAATCAGAACTGATCGAAAGATCGCGTACGCCCAGCGTTCTACTGGATTTCCCAAAATCCTTGATGAGCTTACCCGTCTCGGGATCCCAAATGAAGATAATGCTGTAAACGTGTCCCGAAGCGAGAAAACGACCATTGGGACTAAACTTGAGAGACGCCACCTGCGCCATTTGCGGGTTGGTCAACTGGTGCATTTCGGTCCCATCTTCCAAACTCCAGATCGCCAACGATTTGGAGCCACCCACGGCAATATTTACGGCCATCAGGAGAGATTGCAAAACAGAGTTCCTGATAGGACTTAGTCGCTTTAATGGTCCGTCGCGCTTCGCCGGTTGAGATTTCGAGGATCCTGATCGCTCCCGTTCGATCAACGGAAACTAACTGTCGAATCTGATTATGTTCTTCGGGAAGTTGTCGGAGTTCTTCCGCTTCTAGGTCCCAGAGCATGACATGAGAGTAATCTCCAATGGCAAGCAACGATTCATCGGGGCTAATAGCAATCGCTTTGGCGGATCGTTCCAGACGTATTTGATTGACAAAGTCTCCAGTCTCCCAATCCCAAACGGCAATCATACGGTCATCGTGTGCCGAGAAAATCAATTTTCTGGTGGGAGCAACGGCAATATCCAGAAACTGTGTATAACTCAGGTCAGTCTCTTCCGGGTGTCGGAATGTTGTCACACATTCTCCCGTGGTGAGATCCCACAATTTCATCGTATCGTCAGAACTTCCAGAGAGAAATTGGCGATTCAATAAATCGAACTGACCAGTGTTGACCGAATCACTGTGTCCCGAAAGTGTTCTTAGGACCGACCAAGATTCGATCGGTTCTCCGTCACCTCCCCCTTCTCTGATTTCATCAATCGACGTGCCTCCACCCACGAGAGCTTGCATCCGCTGTGCCAACATGGGGTGTTGAATTCGAACATAGGCATATGCGATTCCCGCTAGTAGACAGAGAAAGAGACAGACTTTTAGCCGAAAGACGAAACGGCGAAATCGAGATCCGGCGGGTTTCTCAGAACTCGTTGCTGCGACCGGGGAAACCTTCGCTTCAGACTTTGACGCGGAGGGAGATTTCGATTTACCGGGTTCTTTTTTCAGATATTCGGGAAGTAACGGGAGCAGCTCGTCGACTCTCTCTTGCAAAGGGGGTTTTGAGGCATCGAACCAATGAGTTGAAGAGAGAAAATATTCAAACGATTGTGACATTTGACAATCGTCGATCCGAAAGGGAATGATCGGATTCGACTTGGAAACGGCACGCTCCACCTCTCGCAACACCTGTTTCGAGAGATTCGAATTTTCGGAAAACAGCAGCAACATTGTCTCGGTGCTTTCGATTCCCTGAATGATCGATGCACCCCAATCGGAGCCTGCGACAATGTCACGCGGCGCCATCCAACATGAGACACCACGTGCTTCCAACGCTTCGAGCACCTGGTTGGCGGTCCCCTCGTCTTTACTCGAATAGCTAATAAAAACCTGCTTGTCGTCTCGGACGGTTGCCGGAGGTGATGGAGACGAAGCGACCGGCAATGCGAACTTGGTTCCACATTTTTTACAGACAGCCGCAGGTCGCTTATTCGACTCGGGGATGGTGTATTGCTTCTGACATTGGGGACAGTGAATACGTTGCTTGGGTGTCGCGGAGGTCATGCGGAATGTGGGATTCGTTTCCGAGGTGATGTGATTGTCAGCCGAGATAGGTCAGATGTCTAAGTTTTGATTGACTTGTGATCCGGGAGGTGAAAAACCATTTTTGACAGTCTTCGATAATAAAGTGCCGTGAAACTCAAGGCAATCACCGATTTACCAAGGTAAAGAGATCTCACGTGTTCTGGGATTTTTTGATTGGCCTACTCTCCCGACCATCACGGAGAATTTACTGTTCAGTCTGAGCAGCCCTCTGAAAAAACCTCGTTCTCACCAACGAATCCAATTCTCAACAGACTGTATAGAATCAAGTTCGGTTTTTTTGTGGATCCAGAGAGGCGATTCGCGGTAAATTAGAATCTCCAGAAAATTGAAGTCACCACACATATTGGAACGGGTATCCGCATGCGTTTGAGTTGTCAACTGAATGGTTTTGTGATGGTTCTGTTATTGGTTGTCACGGCTCAACTCCAAGCTGCCGACAAACCGACAAAGCTTAAAGGTTTAATCATCGCCGGTGGTTGCTGTCACGATTATCCCAATCAGTCGAAGATTATCTCTGAAGGAATGAGTCAACGCGTCAATATATCCTGGGACACTGTCGTTGAAGGGGATGGCGGACGAGAACACAAAATTTCGGTCTACAAAAACCCCGATTGGGCGAAGCAGTACGACGTCATTGTCCATAACGAATGCTTTGGTGGCGTCACCGACCCCGACTTCATTCAATCCATCGTGAACGCCCATCATGCCGGCGTTCCTGGCATCTTTATCCATTGTTCGTTGCACAGTTATCGAAATGCGGGTGCGGGAGCCGAAAGTTGGCGAGAATTGATTGGCGTCACATCGCGGAGTCACGAAGGGAAACGATCGGTGCTCGTGAAAAATCAAAATGCCGAGCATCCCATCATGCAAGGATTTCCGGCCGAGTGGCAGACTCCAAATGGTGAACTCTACAAGATTGAAAAAGAATGGCCCAACTGTATCCCACTCGCTAAAGCGTACGGAGAAGACACGAAAAAAGACCATACCGTAATCTGGGCCAACTCATTTGGAAAAGCCAAGATATTCGGCATCTCTCTCGGCCATCATAACGAGACCATGAATAACGATGTCTGGCTCGATCTCGTCTCGCGCGGCTTATTGTGGACCACGGGACACTTAAATGACGATGGAACAACGGCTCCCGGCTATGAAGGAACCGGAAAAAAACCGATTGTATTGGCAGAACCAACTCCCAAAGCCGACCCAAAATTCCAACAGAAAAACAAGAAACAGTAATTGCTGCGACTGGGCTGTCCTGGCAGAAAGAGATCTGGGTAATCTCTAAAAAAGATAATAATCTTAGCTTTCTGTGAGCTAAGTTTAGATTCTTCGATCCTCGCGCATCATCAGAAATTGGCAGCATGAATCTGTCACAAACAGACCTGCCGTATCATGTCTTCCTCGATTTCAGAAAACTCCAGTGCTGACTCTTCATCGGAAATTCCCGCGCTGAATGACCCAAGGTACCTGGAGATCGACCGCAAACAGCAATTGATCGCCGAGTTGCTTGAGAAAAACAATCAGACGACCCTGATCATCCAACAACCATGGAACTTTCAATGGTTCACCTCGGGAGGAACGATCAAGCCCCCGATGGTCGCCTTTGTGCCGCGCTCTATGTCACCAAGGACACTCGCGTCCTTCTGACCAGCAATGCCGATGCTCCCTGGATTTTTGACACTCAAATTCCACAACTGGGGTTTTATGTCAAAGATCGCAATTGGACAGAGCAGCCCGAGGAACTTGCCAGCGATCTGTGTCGTGGTCGGCAAGTGGTCAGTGACACCGGAGTCGCCAACACAAAGAACATCGACAACGAATTACAGAAATTGAGGGTGAGACTTTCACCGCGGGAGCAATCTCTCGCGAGAACACTCGGTCAGGATTTGACCAGTTACGTCGAAAGATCGGCCCTGAAAATCCAACCGGGGCAAACAGAATTGGAAGTTGCCGGTGCAGTGACACATCGACTGATGGCTGCGGGAATCGAACCGGTGGGTGTTTGGGTGAGTGGTGATGGCCAGAATGAACGATATCAGGAATCAATCCCTGGATCGAACCGTATTGATCGCTTTGCCACCGTCACGGCAACAGGTCGACGAGACGGAGTTTGTCTCACAGTCAGTCGAATCTTGTGCTTTGAGATTCCCCAGCAGACAGTACCCCCCGCATATCAGGCAGCCGACATCAGTCAAGCGACGGGGATCTACTGGTCGCAACCAGAAATGATGCTCGAAAAAATTTGGGAACGTGTCGCGCGAAGTTATGAAGTCAATGGATTCTCAGAGGAGTGGAGGTTGAACGAGCAAGGAGGGATTTTGGCACAACGACCGTGTGAGCATCGCATCGTGCCCAACGGACCGCTGCGCCTCAAACCCGGCATGCTCGTCAATTGGAAGTCGCAAGTCGGCCCTTGTTCGCTGAGCGACACCATTTTGGTGACAGATGACGGGCCGGAATGGCTGACCAAAACCGGTCACTGGCCTTTGTTTGAAGTGGAGATTAAAGGAGAAGCGATCTCTCGCCCTGCTTTGCTCAAACTTTGAACGATTCCTCCCACTTGCTTCGCGACGAGCGTCTTTCCATAATCGATACTTCACCAAATTGTTTGATCTTCTTGCAGGAGCGTTTCTCGTGGCTGTTCAACTGAGTGACTTTGCACAATCTCTGACCGTCGAAACCGCGTTCACGGTTCTGGCCATCGCCAAGCAACTGAAAGCGGACGGCAAAGATGTCGTTGAACTCGAGGTAGGAGACAGTCCGTTTGATAGTACCCTCTCTGCCAAATCATCGGGACTCGATGCGATCAATAACAATCAATCGCATTATTGTCCTTCCCCCGGTCTTCCCGAATTTCGTGCCGCTGCCGCCGATTTTGTGAACCGAGAATTCAACATTCCCGCGAAGGCAGAAAATATTGCTGTTGGCCCCGGTGCAAAAGTCTTCGAACAATTTTTCTGTGAAGCCTTTCTGAACCCCGGTGATGGCGTTCTCGTTTTTAGTCCGTATTTTCCCACGTACGTGCCCAACATCGAACGACGTGGAGCACGGATCGTTCTTTCCGACTTAAAACGAGAGAATGCATTTCGCCCCAGTCTCGATGACATCGAAAAGTTCATCAATGAGGATCCCCATCCGAAAGCGATTTTCCTCAACACACCACACAACCCCACCGGCGGTGTCGCGACTGAAGAAGACATGCAGAATCTCGCCGACTTGGTGCGAGGGAAAAACATTGCCGTTTTCAGTGACGAGCCTTATTGCCACATGATTTGGCAAGGACAACATCATTCCATCTGTGCACAACCCGACATGCTCGAACAGTCGGTCGCCGCGTTTACTTTCAGCAAATCGTACAGCATGAGCGGTTGGCGACTCGGGTTTTCCGTTTCATCTCCCGAAATCACAACTGCGATCAGCAAGATGATCAACACCACTCTCTCGTGTACGCCACCGATTGTCCAGCTGGCCGGCAAAGCCGCGTTGGAAAAAGACAGTAGCGAACGGGATGAAGTGATGCAAAAATTTCGCCAGAAGGTGGAATTACTCACCGCTGGTTTGAACAAAATTGACGGCGTTGAAACATTACCCCCTCTGGCCACTTTTTATGTCTTCCCCAATGTGGCGCCCATCTGCAATCGATTGGGGATTACCAGTCACGGTTTAGCCCTTTATCTGCTGGAAGGCGCCGATGACAAGTTCGGTGTCGCTTGTTTGGGAGGAGAATGCTTTGGCGATGCCGGGCATGGATTCTTGCGATTCAGTTGTGCAGAGGCAGACGAAAGATTGCTGCAAGCGGTCGAATTCCTGCCTGAAGCCATCAGCCGAACTGAGAGGATTCAGGCATTTCTCGAGGAACGCCCCCAGTATCGTCTTGCAGATCCTTATCCCGAACCGGCATGATGGATTGAGTCAAGAAACAGGTGCAAAATCGCCGACATGAACAGTATTGTGTCACTTAATCGCCAAAACTCGATCTCAAATCTGCTCCTCGCTGTGGGAGCCACGCTGGGGATCTATTGGTTCGCTCTGTTTGTGGTGACTCATTTACCGCCCGAATTGCTGTTACGAGGGTTTTCTTCCTCCGAACAGATGCTCGCCGATGGCAATGATAAAGTGATGCATCTCATTGCCTATGCGGGCTTGTCATTTCTTTTTGCGTCTTGGCAATGGCTGCGAGGCTTTGATGACCGTCGTCTGATTCGCCTGACGCTCGTAATACCGGGACTCTATGCGATTCTGGACGAGTTGTTACAAATTCCCGTTAGGCGCACTGCCGACGTGATGGACTGCCTCGCGGACTGGTGCGGAGTACTGATTGGTCTGGCTTGTTTTCTTTTGGCGAGAGCCGTTGTGACACAATTGGGAGGACGCGTTTCTTCCGCGGAAGCGTGACTCGATTTTCTGAAATGAGGCCGGAGTGAGCGAATTACAAATCCGCACGATGACACGTGAGGACTGGCCCGATGTCGCCGAGTTAATCCACGTTTCGACCAACTATTGGTACGAAGCCAATCGCAACATGCGAATCTTTCAATGCCGACCCGATCAGGTCAATCTTTTCTGCCGTGTGTACGAAAATCTCGATCCCGGCTGTTGCTTGGTGGTCGAACATCCTGAGACGGGACGCATCATCGGCAGTTGTTTTTATCATCCGCGTGAGACACATATTTCACTGGGAATTATGAACGCTCATCCCAGTTACTTCGGGATGGGAGTTGCTCGTAATCTTCTGGAGGAAATTTGTCAAATCGCCGATGAACGGCAACTTCCATTGCGACTGTTTTCCTCAGCCATGAATCTGGATTCGTTTTCGCTCTACAGTCGGGCGGGGTTCACACCCTACGCCTCATTTCAGGATGTGTTGATTGATGTTCCCGCAGAAGGATTGGCAGTCAGCGTTCCCGGAGTGAATCACGTTCGCGATGCGACTCTCGACGACCTTGCGGACATCGTCAAGTTGGAAACGCAGTTAGCCGGCATCAAGCGGGAGAAAGATTGGCGCTACTTTCTGGAAAACTCAGAGGGAATCTGGCATGTCTCAGTCTACGAAACACCAGCAGAGGGACTTTCGGGCGTCATCGCGTCCATTGCCGACCCCGCCAGCCGAATGATTGGCCCCGGCGTCGCAAGAGATGAAGATATTGCTGCCGCGTTATTATTATCCGAGCTCAATCAGCACGTGGGAGAAACGCCCGTCTGGTTAATCCCGACCGAATGTCAATCTCTGGCTCAAACGCTCTACTCTTGGGGTGCACGAAACTGCGAATTGCATTTCGGTCAAGTGCGTGGTGGTCAAGCAGAGTTTCAAGGTGTCCTCTTTCCGACATTCATGCCTGAAACGGCATAACAGCCCGTTGAAAAACTCAATTTTGCTGTGAACGGCTCTTTGAGTCGTGGAAATTTCTCGACTTTTCCTCGAATCTGTGCAGAGTGACCAACCGGGGATTCTGGACATCACACCCCAAAGCGCCGATAATAGGGTAGCGTGTCGATTTTTCAGGAGATTATTTCAGTCGATTGTGGTTTTGGGAAATTCGATCAGTATTGAAGAACCTGCCAACCTGCCAACCTGCCAACCTGCCAACCTGCCAACCTGCATGCCACCCTCTCCTCCTCGGGAGGAGAGGGACGGGGTGAGGAGGTGATCAATATTGATTGAACCACCTCCTCATCCGCCCTATCGGGCACCTTCTCCTCCAAAGGAGGAGAAGGATTACTGGAACGTGTTCTGAAAAATCACTCCAAAGAATTTACAAACAGCCAGATAAGCTCTCATCGATGTGAGACACCGAGACTAGGGACGACAAATACTCTTATTGCTAATTGGTTATCCATGCGACGCACATTGCTCAAATCCAAAATTCATCGCGCCACCGTGACGCAAGCCGACCTCGACTATGTCGGCAGTGTGACAATTGATCAGGCATTGATGAAAGCCGCCAACATCGTTGAGCACGAACAAGTGCAAATCTACAACATCACCAATGGCAACCGCCTGACAACTTATGCCATTCATGGGGAATCTGGCTCGGGAGTGATTTGTATCAACGGTGCGGCCGCCCATCTGGCAACGGAAGGCGACTTAGTAATTCTCGCGACTTACGCAGAGTATGATGAATCAGAAATTGAGACTCATCGCTCGCTAGTCGTTCATGTGGATGAAAATAACATCGCAGCCCCTCCCTCGCTGGTCTCTGAAGCAGACCGGCACGAGTGTTGATTTTTTGAGGTACGATGATGTCTCGTCTGTTCGTTGTGATTCCTGCTGCCGGCCATTCCCGACGGATGGGAGAACCGAAACTGCTCATCGATTTGGGTGGCAAGCCGATCATTGTCCATCTGCTCGAAACGCTGCAAGCATCTTCCGCTGTGAGTCGGATTGTCATCGTTGCCAGATCGGATGACACCAATCTGTTGGAAGTGTTGGAACAACACGCTCACGAGCGGCTGACAGTCATTACGCCCACAGAGGATCCCCCCGAAATGCGCGACAGCGTCGAATTGGCTCTCGCGGCTCTTGATTTGTGGGAATCCCCGGCTTGGGAAGATTCCTGGGCACTCCTTCCCGCCGATCATCCTCTGATCACACCAGAGACTTTCCAGAAAGTTTGCCAAGCGTGGAAAGACTCCTCAGCAGAAATTTTCATTCCCACGGTGAATGAAACAGGGGGACACCCGACTTTTTTCCGCTGGCCAGTCTCGGAAGAAGTCGCCAAATTATCCTCCGATGAAGGGTTAAACTCAATTGTTCGAGCCTTCCCAAGCCGAGTCGTTCACTGGCCGACAGATGCCAATGAACTCTTATTCGATCTGGATACCCCCGAGGATCTGGAACGGGTGCGCCAATGGTGGTCGCAACGACATATGGATGAATAAACTCTCTTTCGCCGTCTGCTTGAATCCTGCACCGATCATTCTAGACTGTAATCAGTGTTCAACATTATTAGATTGACCGTTCATGGCTGTCAGTGAAAACAATTCGACGTCGAGTGATTCCCCCATTCACCCTGGTGGAACCATTGAGTCTCCCGAGAATCTTCCTCCCGTTGAACCTCCTTCGGCGGGATTCATCATCCAATTGTTCGTCGTCCCTGCACTGATTGTCGGTGCGGTGATTGGTGTGTGGTTATTATTTGGACGACTCGCCACCAACGATCAAGACTGGGAACGGCAAGTTAACGAACTCCGCGTCGATAATAATAATCGCCGCTTCCGGGCCGCCTACAGCTTGACTCAAATGATGCAAGCCGATCTGCACGCCGGCGAAGAATCGGCCAACCTCAAAGAAAATGAGCAACTTGCCACACAATTGGTCGATGTCCTCAACGACAATCTCATGATCCCGTCACAGTCGGAAGAAGATATCAAACTCCGCTCCTATCTCATTCGAGCACTTGGCTGGCTCGATGTTGATACGGTGACATTCCCGGTATTGATCGAAGCCATGAAACCAGAGTTCGATCTGGAAACTCGGCAGAACGCCATGACTGCCATCTCTTTCATTGCAGGTCGTGATTTTGAGGAAGGAGACCCGCTTCAGAATGAAAAAATCACAGCCGCCCTTGTGAACGGCTCCCGCGATGAAGATCCCGTCATCCGACGTGCAGCGACATTTTCACTTGGGTTACTGGATGACAATCAGGTCGATCATCGGCTCATTGTCTTACTGGAAGATAAAGACGAATTTGTCCGCGTGAATGCGGCGTTGGCTTTGTCGCGAAAAAAATCGACCGCGGGAATCGGTATTCTGGAGCAGCTTCTCACGACAGCGACAAAATCGGAACCACTCAAAGAAACGAATGCGGCCGATTTAGATGCTAGGAAAGCGGCTAACATCGCAGAAATCGAATTGGTTCTAAAAACCAAGTATGCCGTCATTGCGATTGGAGAATTGGCCCCTCAACTCTCCGACTCGGAGAAAGACCGGATCCGACCGCTCATCAAAAATTTGTCAGACAACTTTCGCGAGCCGAGCATCAAGCTGGCCGCACAAAACGTGTTGAAATCGCTTTAATTGCTTCGCGCGTTAAGTTCCCGATGACCGATAATACTCTCTGCGTCTCCACGATCAAATTCGCAACTGGTTTGATCATAATTCTTTGCGCCATTCTTATCGGCATGTCAAAATAGAGAAACTCTGAGGATCATTCGGGTTAACGGGCTTCTCAAAAATTACTTGGCGCGCGAACGACTGAATCTTACCCAAACTTCCTGACAACACTCTCTTCTCAGCTCTATGCTAAAGGAGCAACCCGAAGAACCGGGGCGAGCTGTGGGTAATTCCGGCTATGACTGATGTAGCTGTTTTACTTACTCGCACGACTTTGTTCATAATCGGGGAAGAGGCGGGAAGAGTCTAAACCACGAACTACATCAAGATTTATTTGAAACGGGAGAATGTTATGAGAAGTTTCATCGCTACAGCGGTGATGGCAATGGCTTGTCTGACCGGGGGATCGGTCGAAGCAGGCTGGTACTGTGGAGCGACCAGTTATCGTTGTTGCCCACAACCTTGCCAACCGACTTGCTGTTACACGTCTTACAAAGTTGAGCGTCAAACCTGTTATCGTACGGTTCAGGAAACTGTTTACGAACCCGAGCAATACACCGTCCAACGAACCACCTACAAACCGACTTGGGAAGAGAATCAGGTCACCTGCTACCGCAATGTGACAGAGACCGCGTACGTCGAAAAAAGCTACACGGTTCAACGCCCCGTCTACGAGACCAGCTACGTCGAAAAGAGCTACACGGTCCAACGACCCGTTTATGAGACCAGTTACGTTGAGAAGAACTATACGGTTCAGCGACCGGTCTGGGAAACTTGCGAACGGGAAATTCGTCGCACGGTTATGAAGCCGACGACGGAAGTGGTCCAACGGCAAGTTTGCAAAACCGTCATGGATCGTGTTGAAGAGACAGTCAATGTCCAACGCTGTTACACCGTCATGAAACCCTACACAGTACAGAAAACACGCTGCGTTGATCGTGGTCGCTGGGTGGCTCAAAAAGTTTATCACCCCGGCCCGTGTGTTCCGCGATGTGTACAAACCTGTTACGGTCCACGTATTCAAATGGTTCAGACTCAGGGGTTCTGCACCACCAAACGAAACTGGTGTGCAAACGTCGTCAACGAAACCTATAACTGCACCGTCATGCGACCCGAAGTGGTTCGTCAAAATTGCCCAGTGACAGTTTGCAAAGTCGTTCCTCGACAAGTCACCGAGACTGTCAGTTACAATGTTTGCAAGATGGTCCCTGAAGTTCAGGTCTGCAAAGTGCCTTATCGCACCTGCCGCATGGTTTGTGAACAGAAGACCTGTAAGATTCCTGTGCGTACCTGCAAAATGGTGTGCGAGCAAAAGACTTGTAAGGTTCCTGTCCGTAGTTGCAAAATGGTATGCGAACAAAAGACCTGCAAGGTTCCGGTCTGCACGACTCGTAAAGTCCCTTACAACGTGACTCAACGAGTATGTAAGATGGTGGCCTGCAACGAAGATGTGACTTGCACTCGGATGGTTGCAAAATGCGTCCAGAAACAAGTCCCTTACACGGTTTGCAACATGGTGCCGGTTCAAGTCTGTCCGACTTCAAACTGCAACAGTTGCAATGGAGACTCAGGAGTTCAACAGGAATCGGCCAAGCCGACTCCCACTCCTGATAGTCCTCCCAAGGCAAATGCAGAAGCATAAGGCACAACGAGAATTCTCCTCACGGTCGAAGATTAGACTCTCCCGCTGTGAGAAAACCCTGGTCGGTATGATTACCGACCAGGGTTATTTTTTTGTCGCAGGAATCCGGAAATCAACAAACGATCTACTTCAAATCTTTCGCTTGGATCGGATTGTCTTTGTGGATGACATCGGGGCCTTTGCCGGCTTTTTTCTCGTAGTATCCATCGCCGGCTTTCTCATATTTTGTGAAACCGAGTTTGTCGAGTTTCTTATTATCTGAGCTATTTTTCTGCATGGCAGAATCGGACCATGAACCACCGATAAAGCAACCGGTAATGACTTTCTCAACCGGCTCACCGGTCTCGGGATGTTTCGTCAGAGGTTTATCCGACATCTGCTGAAAAACCTCAAATTGTTCCCCACGCTGACCGTCTTTGCCAATCACTTCGTAAATGTAAAATGGCATCTCACTTCACTTTCTGTCTCGAACGTATCGATTTCGCATCTGGCATCATTCTATGCCGTCTTCAATCGCGGGAGAAGCGAGAACTGGTGGGGAAATCCGTCTCGCCCAAATCTGGCCCGATCATTACACTTCTGCCGACGATCTCCCCTCAATTCGTATCATCAGGAGCAGGAAATGTTTGGATTTGTCTCAAAGCAGGACAAAGCAGCGATTCAGAGAAGAAAATCTCGTAAACGGAAGCTGATTCTTTTGTTGATCTTTTCTCCGGTGCTCTATCTGCTGGGAAGTGGCCCGGCATTATGGAGCCGCTCTCAAATCTCTAATAAACATTGGAAGAAAGGCGTCATCTATTACGTCGCTCCCGCCATGTGGCTCAATTACCAAATTCGGGATCGGTCAATGATCGAGAAAGTGGGAGTCGTCGATCTCACTCGTTCGGATAACACCCAATGGTATGGCCATCTCGAAACTTACTGGAGTTATTTCGGTAAGGGAACCATTTCGGAAGCGAACAAAATCACCATGATGCTCAAGATCAAATTCAACTAGAGAACTACTCCAGATGCGTTTGCAACCAATGCACAATATTCGACAGATTACAATTCTGTGTGGACTTCTCGGGATTGGTGCGTCTTTCTATTGGGGCAGGGTGGCAAGTTTGCCTACGGTCGCCGTCTCCTCCGTCGTGTCCGAGACAACTTATAATCCCTGGATACGGGTTGCGCTGACGAGTTCTCCCGTCAGGTCAGTCGAGTTGCGATGCCACGGAGAGGTCACAATTTCATCCGCCAACTCGTCCGACGTTTTGCAACATGCTGACAATATCTCCGTTTCAAAGGTCTCATCGACCGCAAATGGGATCCAGATTGGTAAGCTTCACCTGCCCGCGACACGAATCGAGATAGCCGTTGATCGAGAACCGGGGATACGCGTCAACAATCACCTCTATCGAGGTAAGATAAATTTATACCGCATGCGTGACGGTCGCCTGCGCGTTGTGAATGTCGTTCGCTTAGAGGACTACCTCGCGAGTGTCGTTGATAGTGAGATGCCAAGAGAGTTTGGACCAGAGGCCAGAAAAGCTCAATGTATTGCCGCTCGAACCTATGCTCTTTATCAACAACAGCAGCGAAAATCACACCCGTATTTCGATCTGTATGATAGCACGCGCAGTCAAATGTATCTGGGAGTTGAATACCCAGGTCCGCAGGGACAACGCTGGGCGGGAGAATCAAAAGCCAGTCGTCGAATTGTGAATGAAACACGCGGAATTGTCTGCGTGTACGACGGAACAATATTCTGCACTTATTTCAGTGCTGCCTGTGGAGGAAAAACCATTCAGGGAACCGATCTCTTTTCAGACGCGGCATCACCAGTGAGACCCGTCATGTGTGAGTGGTGTGGAGATGCAAAACTGCATCGCTGGGAACGCCGTGTGACGATTGAGCGTTTTCTGAAATTGTTTGATTCGCAAAAACTCGTATCGAGTGAAAACTCTGTCGTGATCAATGACTTAGCCACATCAGCACTCGAAGCAAATCCAAAAGATACGATTCTGATTCAGCAGGATGACACAACCATCGAAGTGGTACGGTACTCCATGCAACAACGTCTGGGCGCACATGTTCTTCCGAGCCCGTTATTTCAGGTGGCACTACAAGGAACTGACGTGGTGTTCCGTGGTCGTGGGCACGGTCACGGTGCGGGATTTTGCCAATGGGGAGCGCGCGGACAGGACAAGCAGGGGCACGATGCTAAAACCATTCTTGAGGCCTATTATCCCGGTTCTCAACTTGTCGAAATGGGCAAACAATAACCGCCTAAAACGCTTCTCACCAATTTCGTAGTTGACTGCAAGCGATACCAGAGAGAGACTGAAGGTCGGTCAATTTTTTCAGCGGGTTGTTAAGACCGCGCCCGTCTCACAGGAGAGTCATGATGAAGTCTCCACGGATTGCGTCGGCAATCCTCTGTTTGCTGCTGATTACGCAAATTGAGGCACAACAACCGAGCAACAAGTACGTCGGCCACGACTCGGCCGCCTATTCGGTGATTCTTAGTCCCTCCGGTCAACGATTGGCGAGCACTGGTTTTGATGGAACTGTCCGTATCTGGAACCATAACACACAATCGATGATCACATCGTTCCAGGAACACACCGGCATCGTGCTGACCGCGGCATTCAACCCCGATGAAACAATGCTCGCTTCAGGAGGACTCGACCGAGATATCCGTTTGTGGGACGTTCCCAAGTCTGAGCCCGTGACCGTCTATGATGTGGCTAAATTTCCCGTCACCACGGCAGTGTTTGGACGCGAAGGAAAGTTCCTCGGGTTGGCAGGAGCCGAGGGAAAAATCATTCTCTGGAATACTATTGAGCAGAAGGTCGTTGCCGAGTTGCAGTCTGTTATTTCCGACCCACAATTTATGGCCATCCACCAAGATGGAACGTCGATCGCCATCGCGAACGCGACCGGTGAGATGGAAGTCTTCAGTGGGAATGAGTTACAGACACGCACGCGATTGCAATCGCATCGAGGTGGAATCACTGGTTTGTTAAGTTCCGGCTCGAGTTACTATTTCACCGTCGGGCCAGACAACTATTTACGTCGCTGGCCAATCAGTCCTCCAGAAACAATTCGTTGGGAAACTCCGGGAGAACAGTTTTCTGCCGCGGTCGTTGATGAAGGAGGCAACCGACTCGTCACCACCAGCACAAACAACAAGGTCCAAATCTGGGACGTGAATCAGGGAAAGTCAACCAGCGAGGTCAAGGAACTCAATGGCGTGGTCACACATCCGATCATCTCGGTGGATGCACAATTACTCATCGTATTAACAGACAAGCAGACACCGCACGTCATTCAGATGTCCGACGGAAAAGTGTTGCGATCCCTGCCGAAATTCACCGCTCCCGTGACCACCTTGGCCCTTTCGCCCAACAAATCACAACTGGCCGCCGGGTTTGCAGATGGCAACGTGAGTGTGATGGAAACGACCGAGGGGAAAGAACTCCATAAGTTCTCCACAGGAAGTAAGCCGGTGTCACAACTTGATTGGCAGCAGAGTTCTCAACAACTCTTTGCCGCGTCAGAATCAGGTCAGGTTCAACGCTGGGAAGTCGCCAAATCCGAAAAAATGGCCGAGTGGTCCACTGATTCTCCCATCACGGCCATCAACTATAACTCTCGTCAAAACCAACTCGCCGTGGGGTCAAAACAAGGAAAGCTGTTGACACTTTCGGCTGATAAACTGGAAGTCGTGACCGAGTTTCCCACACAGTCGGTCGCCGTGACTCAGGTAGACTTACGCTCAAATGGCGACGCTCTCATCTCGTCAGATGCTGATGGACTCATCACAATCTGGGAGACGAAAACGTCCACGCCTCGCGAACATTATTCTTTCGAGAAGGGGATTTTGCTCTCCAGCGTACGATTGGGAGACGGCTCCTCATTCACAGTGACCTCCACGGGAGAAATTTCACGTCAGAAACCACTCGTCAATTATACCGCGAAGATCGGGGACAGCGCGGCGCGATTGATGGCACTCTCCGACAACATGAACGAGTTGGCGATTGTGTGTGAAGATGGAAGTCTCAAAACATTTAATGGCAACAATGGTAGTCCCGGAAAAGAGTATGAAGGACACGACGGAACGATCACGGCAATTGCCTATGCTCCCGGCAATAATCAATTTTATGCCGCCAATCAAACAGGAATGATTTTTGAATGGCGGACATCAAACCATCGGCTCGAACAAGCCTACGGCGTGGGAAAACCGATCCGCGATTTACAATTGACACGAGATTCCAGCCTATTGATCGCCACAACGAATGGTCAGGAAATACGCTGCTACCCCGTAGAACGAGCCGAGCCAAACGAACGAATTGATCCCGAGAAACTTTCTCCCACTCTTCAGGAATTGACGTTTGCTACCGAAGCACCTTTGACTTACGGAATTCGTGAAGACCACGAAACCGGGTGGAGTATCACACCCGACGGCAAAGTGCAGGCATGGCGAATGGCAGACTCCAAGTCTGTCGCCCGATTGAATGGACATGGAGGTCAAGTTTATGGCGTTGCGTTTTCTCCAGACGGTTCTCGATTGGTCTCAGTTTCAAGTGATAAGTCCGTGCGACTTTGGGATCCTGCTGAAAAAAAAGCGATCAAAACTCTCGCGACCTATGATCAAGTGCTATATGACGTCGTCTACTCACCCGACGGAAAGTCGATCTTCGTCTGTGGAGCAGATCGCGTTGTCCGACAGCTCGAGGCCGAGTCGGGACAACTTATGCACAGCTACGAGGGGAACGACGAAACACTCTACACAATCGACATCACCAATGACGGCAAACAAATCTGCGCTGCCGGTACAGGGCTTGGTCCAGACAGAGAAATTGTGATCTGGAATGTTGGGGATTCGCAGCCATTTTTCACCTTGCCCATGAAAACTGACAGCATCTATGCTCTCCAGTTTGATGGTGTGGGCGAAAGTTTGTTTGCGGTCGGTTACAACGGTCACATCGAACGTTTCTCGGTGCGTCAGAAAAAAACGACCGGCTCCTTGGATGTCCCGTATGTTTTGTACTCGGGTTGCCTGTCTGCCGATGAGAAGTCTTTGATTCTGGCCAGTGACCGGAAAGAGATTCTCACCTATCCACTCCCCTGACCAGAATCCCTTAAACTGTTCTATCTATTAACTTTACACCATCGCGGCAATCCTCTAATGATCTTGCCGGTTTGGCCATACTTTGATACAACTCCCGCTTCAGAATTGCTCTTAGAAATCTGACGAGGAGGACAAGGATGTCCACACAATCGACGATAAAATGGAAAACATGGTGCTGCTGGGCAGGAGCACTTTTGCCTTTGCTACTGGCCATGATCGCTCACTGGGTTGGTCCTCAAACGCATGCCGCGTTGGAAACTCGAGAGTTACCAGCCTTGGCGTTTTCTCAGTATCTCGTCGATGACGGAGAGCCAGAAGTCAGCCCCGTTTATCGTGCTCACTACTATTTCCAAAACACGAGCGACCACCCCATCACCATCAAAGAGCTGCGACCGAGTTGTGGTTGCTTAAATCCTCAACTTGAAAAAATGGAATACTTGCCGGGTGAAGAAGGCAAGTTTATGATTCGCGTCGATCCGACCAAAGAAAAACCGGGACCGCGCGAATATTTTGTGGACGTCGTTTACGAAGACCCAAATCCTCACGAAATTCGCGTCACGTATAAATTGGTGTTGCCCGCTCGTAGCGTCGAGATCACTCCCAAAGCGCTGGTCTTCTATCAACTGGACGGCAACACCGCAGAGACCGTTCAGAATGTAAAGATCTCTGATTACCGGTCACGGCATTTCAACATTCTCTCGATGGAATCAACGTCACCACTGGTGCGTGCGATGCTGGTCGATGAAAAAGATGACGATTCTGGCAATCGTCATCATGAACTGAAAGTCGTCGTTAAGGGCGATGTTCCCCCCGGAACGAGTCGCGCTTTGATCAACATTCGCACCGATGATCCACAATTCAATCTCTTACAGCTACCTATTCTGGTCAGCGGCCCGAAACCAAAAGTATCAAAAGATGATTTGCCGTTGAAAGTCGATCCTTCGTCGTTATTTCTGAAGGCAGAAGCAGACGGAACCGTGACGAGTTCCATCAAATTTTACGATTTCCAACCAACGCCTGCGAACTTGAAAACGATCACTCTGAATTCACTAGACGGAACGGTCGATACAGGGGAAGCGAAACCAAGCAAGTTGGGGCCTCTCGTCCAACAACGAACCATCAAATTGTCATTCCGTATTCCCCTGAATATGCAGGAACAAAAAGGCTTACTCGTGATCGAAACCGATTCGAAGTTGCAACCACGATTGGAAGTTCCCGTCGTCATTCAAGCCCCTTGAGCAACTTTCACTCTTGGAGACTTTACGGGCCGGGTCATTATTTGACATGATGGCAGCATGACTTCTTTCAAATCACTCGATCATCCCGCTGTCTGGTGCGGCACAGAACTCTTCTCTCGCCCAGATTGGGAAGTGCATCTGACAGAAGCTGACCGTGCGGAGATTCAAACCGCGTTATCAGGTGTTCCAGAGAAGTTGCCTGAGCAATTCGCGAAAGAGGATTTTGCGATTCCTGGGCTATCGAGCAAGCTGGAACAGATTCAAAGCAACCTCGAACATGGTAGTGGTGCTTGTTTCATTCGCGGTCTCGATTTGCCGAACCTCACGACCGAAGCGAGTCAGAAACTCTTTTGGGGTCTGATGTGTCACATCGGAACTCCGGTCTCTCAAAGTGCCGACGGAGCACGTATTTTCAGCGTGCGTGATGAAGGTTTCAAGATGGGCGATACTCAGGCTCGCGGCCCGAACACCTCTAAGAAACTCAGTTTTCATACCGACCGCTGCGATGTCATCTCTTTCTTGACCCTCAAACAGGCGAAGTCGGGCGGCGAGAATCAACTTGTCAGTTCGATGTATCTGTTCAACGAAATCGGAACACGCCGACCTGATTTGTTAGAAGCTCTTCAACAGCCGTTTTATTACCTGCGCCATGACGTCGATCAAGGAAATGAGAAGCCGTGGTGTCGCCAGCCTATTTTCTCTCTGTACGACAATCATTTTGCCTGTAATTTTCTCAGAGTGTTGATTGAGCGAGCGGCAAACTCTGACGATTTACCCAGTCTCTCTGACGAGCAAACTGAGGCACTCGATTTCTTGGAAGAAGTCGCCGCCGAACCAGACAATCACGTCACTTTCCGCCAGGAGCCGGGAGATTTGTTGCTCGTCAATAACTGGGCCTTGTTACATCGCCGCAATAAGTTCGTAGACTTTGACGATCTTGATGAACGACGGCATCTGCTTCGAATCTGGCTCTCCATGCCGAACAGCAGACCGCTTCACCCAGATTTTGCGGGCAACTACGGAGCGACGGCAGCCGGAGCGATCCGTGGTGGGATGAAGGCGAAATCATAAAGGTTCATCCTCTTCAAGCGGTGAGATCGAGTGGAAAATCTACCATCGGTGATGACCGTTAAAGATAGAGATCTTTACGACAATTCGTCCAATCGACTTTTACTGTCGCCAATGGAATCGACCTTAGCACCGACTCGGTCTAACATCGACAGGAACAGATTGTTCATTGGTGTTTCGACATCGTATTGCAGATGGCGACCGGTGCTGATGGTACCTCCTGCCTGGCCCGCCATAATCAACGGTAGATCATGATGTTGATGACGGTTTCCATCAGACAATCCACTACCGTAAACGATCATACTGTTATCGAGCAGATTTCCTTCTCCCTCGGGAGTCGCCTTGAGACGATCCAGGAAGTAACCGTACTGATCGATGAGAAACCCGTCGATCTTGCGAATGTTGTCGACCCACTCTTCATTATTCCGATGATGGGACAATGAGTGATGTCCTTGTTTAACGCCCACATTCGTATAACTACGGTTACTCCCCGCATTCGCCAGCATGAAAGTGGAAACGCGAGTGGCATCCGTTTCAAAGGCAACGACGAGAATATCAAACATCAGCCGAATATGTTCCTGCAAGTCGCTCGGGACACCAGTGGGAAGTTTGAGATCGGGCGGTTCGATTTTTGGAGCAGTCTCCGCACGTACAATGCGTTGTTCAATATCTCGAATGCTGGTGAAATATTCGTCGAGTTTTTGTCGGTCCGTTTGCCCCAGTTTTTGTTTCAGACGATTCGCGTCTGCCGCCACGATGTCTAAGATCGATTTGCGGTTGCGCATCCGTTCTTTGCGTGTCTGCTCGTCTCCTGAACCGAACAGCCGTTCGAATGCCTGACGCGGATTGACCTCTTTTGCAGTCGGCGTTGTGGCTGTCTTCCAGGAAATATTGGCTGAGTAAGCACAACTGTAACCCGAATCACAGCTACCGGCATTCTTTCCTCGTTCGATCCCGAGTTCCAAAGAAGGGAGTCGGGTGAGGTGACCAACATGCTGGGCGGCCACCTGATCGACTGAGATGCCGACCTGTACGCGGTCCGAACTTTTTACCGGATGTTCGCCGGTCAAAAAGGTCGAAGCACAGCGAGCATGATCGCCCGCTCCGTCACCTTTTGCGCGGCCATTGTCTTGAGCGAGTCCCGTGATGACATTGAAATCATTGCGATGACGTTCAATTTTTGAAATCGTATCGGAGAGTTTATAATCATTCCCTTTTCCATCCGGTTTCCAGGAAGGCATGATCACACCGTTGGGGAAAAAGACGTACGCCATTCGCACGGGATGACCCGATTCGGCCGTCATCAATGCGTGTGCTTTTGTCGCAGGGCGCATGATCTCTAACGCCGGCAAGGTAATCGCGGCTCCCAAGCCGTGCAAAAATGTTCGTCGGTCGATTGATAATGTCATTATTCAATGCCTCCATCGCCACGTCGCATACGGAACGGGGCGCTATTGACCACTCCGAGAACGAGGCGAGAAAATTTGTAGTGATCGTTTTCCAGACTGGTGATAATTTCATCAATGGCACAACGATCATAATATATTAGACCTCGACCGAGTGCATATGTCAGCATTTTTTCTGTCAGATTCCGCGTAAACGGTTCTTCACGCTGCGAGAGAATCTCTATCAACTCCTTCGCACCAGCGAACTTCTGACCATCCGGGAGAACTCCCGAGTCGTCGATCGTTTTTTTGCCTTCCCGTTCTCGAAACTGGCCGACAGCGTCGAACCTTTCAAAAGCCAGACCTAATGGGTCCATCTGATTATGACACGACGCACAACCGGGATCTTCTCGATGAAGAGCCAATTGCTCGGTCAATGTCGCATCGGGTGAAGCCTTGGCCGTCTCCTCCAATTCGGGAACACCGGGCGGAGGTGGGGGAGGGGGTGTCCCCAAAATATTATCCATAATCCATTTCCCCCGTTTAACGGGAGAAGTGCGAGTGGGATTTGACGTTAAAGCCAAAATACTCGATTGTGTCAAAACACCGGATCGCGGGGTTCCCTCCAAAGAAACTTTTTGTAGTTTCTTGCCTTTGATCTCTTCGATTCCATAATGCTTGGCAAGCCGTTCGTTCACGAACGTGTAGTCGGCATTCAGAAAGTCGAGAATACTGCGATCTTCACGCACAATGTAATCAAAGAAGGTCAACGTCTCAGTAATCATGTCTCGTCGCAGATTATCATCGAACGTTTTGAACCGTCGGCGATCAAAGTCAATTTCGTCCAAATTTCTGAGATTCAACCATTGCCCGCCAAAATTATCGACTAAAGCGTTTGACTTGGGATGAGCCAACATTCGGCGAACTTGTTGTTCGAGAATCTTCGGATCTTTCAATTGTTTCTTACGAGCGGCTTCTAACAATTCGTCATCGGGCATACTGCTCCACAAAAAGTAAGAAAGCCGCGATGCCAATTCGAAGTCGTCGAGTTCGCGTTTGAAATTCGGGTCGTCGGGACGCGGGTCCGCTTCGACGCGAAACAGAAAGCTGGGAGAAACTAACGCGGCTTGAAGACCGAGCCGGATCCCTGCTTCGTAGGATTCATCAAATTCTTCAACGGTCTTTTTCACTAGAGACACAAACTGCTGAACTTCTTCTGCCTGTACGGGGCGACGAAACACTTTTGGTAAGATCGAATCAAAAACTTTTGTGGCTGCCTGTTCGACGGATTGAGTCTCTCCCGGTTCGGCGATGACGATTCGCTTGTGATGTTCGGGAGGATCAATTTTAACTCCTGAGAGTGGACCTTCCAATTCAACCCAATTCACAAAGAGATTTCGATCTCGACGGTTGGTATCCTTCGCGTCTTTGTCATAGAAGTCATTGAGGAAAGAAACCGCAATGGGAAAGTCGCCCTCAACGGCCTTAAAGTCGTACTCGTATACCTGTGGCTGATTGTGCTCTTTAATTTTTTCGAGTTTGAAGGGTTTCTCATCGATATAAACTCCCATTTCTGCGGGGTCGCGCCCCGCTTGAGTCGCACTGGCACTCACGCGGAGAATATAATCTCCTTTTTTCGCAAATTTGAATCTCGTTGTTGCCGTTCCTTTCGAGGGAAAAGAAATTCCCCCATTCGACGCACTGGCCGAATCTTTGGTTTGGAACTTGTTACCTTCTTTGCGAAGAACGGGAATGATATCCGTGTCAACAATCACTCGCAACGTAATTTCTTCCGCGGCGGCAAGATACTTTTCCATCAGCAATGACGGCAGTGACAAAACATCGCCGATATTGTCGAACCCTTCTCCCACATCGTCTGCCGGAAAGTTACGACCGGGATTCATATCATCGATACCGAACAAATCGCGAATGGTGTTCGTGTATTCTGCCAAGTTGAGACGCTGGATGGTCTCGCGACCGGGATCGTTAATGGCTTCACAATCAATATTGTAAAGTGTGTTGTCCAGCCAAGCGAGAACAGGAAGTCTCTCGTCTGCTGTCGGTTGATCGGCATCACTGGGAGGCATCGCGCCGATCTCCAGAATGCTGAGAATCTTTTCCCATTTTTTGCGCGACTTCAAGACATCTGCCGTCGTTTTGTAGAGAT
Source organism: Planctomycetaceae bacterium (assembly GCA_029243145.1). Lineage (GTDB taxonomy): Bacteria > Planctomycetota > Planctomycetia > Planctomycetales > Planctomycetaceae > JABURQ01. The sequence continues at coordinate 28,297 of JAQWSQ010000095.1, forward strand.
CAAACTGCACACCTTCTTCCGCGAATTCTCCCTCGTGACATTCGAAGCAATACTTTTTCAGAAAAGGGACTACTTCTTTTTCGAATGACGGATCGTTTTTGAGAGAGGCGACATCGAGACGATTGACGTTTCCTTCCGGTCCTTCAAAAGCAACTATTTGTGTCGAAACCGTGGAAGCTGGTGACGACTCTGCGCTGACCGTTTTATTGGTCGAAGACAGTTCGTTCGGTGACTCACCATTCATCATCATCACAACGATGATTCCCAGTACAGCAACACCTGCTCCGATGGAAACTGGCAGCTTCCAAGTCCCACTGTTCGTCACGTTTGCAGGCTTCGATTTCGTGCTCGGTTTTCGCGAAGCACGCGGAGGCGTTCTCGGCGGTTCATCGGTCCAATCGTTTTCCACTTGAGGAACACGAAAGACGGCCTGACAGTCAGAATCCGGACAGCGACCCTTGCGGCCGGCAAAACGGTCGGCCACTTTGAATTGCTTAAAGCAGGAATCGCAGGTGATATCTATGGGCATGATCTTCGCTCAACGCTGAGCCGGTTATGAATGAAAGAACGCGGCAAGACTCAATCGAGTCTTCAATGTGGTGGGTCGTGGTAGGTGGGTAGGGGAACACAGTCTCCTACCATGTCCCGGTGGACTATTATACGACAGGTGAGTCTCTGTTCAAAATGTTATTTAACATCGGCAGACCAAGCAAGTTGCGCCCAATATTTCGAGTTTTGTCGACAATACCCGGTCAGCGTAATTTGCCCGCACAAAAAATATCGACAGGAATAGTGGGGAAATCACATTCTTCTCGCGTTAAGATCCTATGAGCGTTCAACTTATCACAGGCAGCGATCTATGAATATGCGGACACTCTTCGTCTGGAGCCTGCTCTTCTCCTCTCTTTTAATGGGGTGTGAGAGGCAAGAAGCATTCCCCAACCGACCCATCACGTTGGTCTGTCCGTGGTCACCCGGAGGAGGAACCGATCAGGTTTCTCGTCAGATGGCATATTTTCTGGAAGCCGAACTGGGAACACCTTGCACGGTGATCAATGCGACCGGAGGACAAGGTGTCACCGGGCATCGGCGGGGGATGATGGCGCGACCGGATGGATACACGATTGCCGTCATCACGTTTGAGCTGAATACGCTCCACCACCAAAGCCTGACGACCTTGACCTATGAAGACATGATTCCGTTGATCTCGGTCAATGAAGATGCGGCCGCGATTTGGGTGCCGGCTGACTCTCCCTGGCAAACGCTCGATGATCTGGTCGCCGACATCAAAGCCAATCCGGGATCGCTCACTGCCTCTGGCACCGCGACGGGAGGAGCCTGGCATCTTGCCTTCGCCGGTTGGTTACAATCTGCGGGGTTAGAAACCACTGCGGTCAAATGGATCCCCAAAGGGGGTGCCGATCCTTCCGTTCAGGAATTGATGAGCGGTGGAATCGATTTGGTTTGTTGTTCGCTGCCGGAAGCAAAACAGTATTATGATCGCGGCGAACTTCGAGCATTGGGTGTCATGGCCGAAGAAACGGTCCCCGGCTTTGAAGACATCAAGACGATGCGAGAACAAAATTTTGATTGGGTGCTTGTCGGTTGGCGCGGCTTCGCAGTCCCTCCCGGAACACCCCAAGACCGAGTGGACGTGTTACGAACTGCAATGCAGAAGATTGTTAGTGGAGAGGTCGTCATTGATGACAAAAGTTTTCCCAAGTTCATGGACCAGCGCGGGTTTAATAATCGTTGGAGAACCAGCGATGATTTCCATGAATTTCTGGCGCGCAATGATCAGTCACTGGGAAAACTCTTAAACTCGGACGCATTCGCCTCACTCGCTGAAGGAGCGGTCGGTCCGTACGATTTTCCCATGCTGCTGGGATTACTGCTTTCGGGACTGGTCATCGCTCAAGTTGTCATCTCGAGGCGTATTCAGACTCCGGCGATCACCGATCAGGAGTCACTCGAAACAAGCACTCAATCCGAAAATGTCAGTTCCTCGATCATCAATGTCCTGTTTGGTCTCGGAATGGTGTTGCTCTATATTCTTCTGGCAGAAACCGTCGGCTTCCTGGTACTGACGGCGGGACTTCTCGTGATGTTTCTCTGGAAATTGGGAACAAAACTCACTTCGGCAGCCGTCATCACCATCATTCTGGTGCCACTTGTTTACTACCTGTTTGCAGTGATACTCCGCGTTCCGTTGCCTCGCGGCTGGTGGGGGGTGTGAGATGGAACTTCAAACCGCATTACTCGATGTTCTGTCGTTGGAAACATTGCTGACGATCTTATTGTGTGGCGTGTTCGGATTGTTTGTGGGCTCGATCCCCGGACTGACAGCCACCATGGCGGTGGCCCTGATTGTACCGGTCACCTTTTATCTCAGCGACATTTCCGCCATTGCCGCCATTGTGACTCTCACGGCGGTCTGTATTTTCTCAGGTGATATACCCACCACACTGTTACGAATTCCGGGAACTCCCTCCTCGGCGGCATATGTTGACGATGCGTATGCGCTGCGCCAGCAGGGACGCTACGCAGATGCACTTTCGACATCCTTGATGTTCAGCGTCACGGGTGGGCTCTTTGGAACTCTGATACTATTTCTGTGCGCACCACAACTGGCCGTCTTGGCGAGACAGTTTGGAACTTACGAGTATTTTTGGTTGTATGCCTTGGGGCTAAGCTGCGCGGCGATTGTATCGGGAGATTCTCGTTTGAAAGGTGCGATCGCTTTGCTTGTGGGAATTCTGTTTTCATTGGTCGGTCTCAGTGAAGTCCATTCCGAACCCCGTTTTGCCTTTGGTTCGGAAGAGCTGATCAGTGGAGTGCATTTTATACCCGCATTGATTGGGTTATTCGGTGTCTCCGAAGTATTACGAGGGTTGTGGGCGTCGGGAGGTAAAGATGCTGTCACCACATATTCTGACTTGCTGAATGTCCAACAAGAGGGGTTCTCGTTCGCCCAGCAAATCTCGCATTGGCTCTCTCGGATCTCTCGGCGTCCTTGGCAAACACTTCGTTCCTGTTCACTGGGAACGCTCATTGGAATGATTCCCGGAGCGGGGGCCGATATTGCCGCCTGGATGTCTTACACATTTTCTAAACGCTCGTCGTCAACGCCGGAAGAATATGGCAAGGGTTCTGAAGATGGTCTTGCCGATGCGTCTGCTGCAAATAATTCGTCTTTGGCGGGTGCCTGGATTCCCGCTCTTGTGCTGGGAATACCGGGTGACTCTGTCACGGCCATCCTGATCGGCGTCTTGATGATGAAAAACATCAATCCCGGTCCCGATATTTTTACGCAACCCGAACAGGTCACGTTAATTTACGGCATCTACATCTCGTTCATTGTGGCAAATCTCTTTTTGATTCCACTCGGCTATGTGGGGATTCGTGCCAGCGGATTCATTTTGAAAGTGCCACAACGTGTCTTGTTACCTGTGATTCTTTTGTTTTGCATCGTGGGTTCCTATGCGATCAGCAGTAGTTTGTTTGATGTTGCGGTCATGTTGTTTTTCGGTCTCTTGGGTTTTTTCTTAGAACGATATCGTTATCCACTCGGCCCCGTAGTTCTGGGATTGTTGTTGGGAGCCGATCTCGAGGCCAGCTTTGTTCAAAATCTGACCAAAGATCGTTCACTGCTGGCGTTCTTTTCGCGACCTTTAGCGGCGGTTTTGGGAATTGCCTGTCTATTCATCTGGCTGACACCGGCACTATCTGCCGCTTTACGCAAGAAGCCCACCGTGCTCGAAGAGTAATCGAGTTCGAGCCTGTTAATTTGGGTGATTTGTTAGCGACTTTGAATAACAGCGTATTTGTTGCGCGTCTGCTGAATGCTCGGCCTCTTTCGGAAGATGCACAGGAGACGGTTTATTCGGTCGATGATGATTGTATCCCAAATAGCGCATCAGGGATCAATGCCGGTTATCGGGCATTCTCAATAAGGGACTTACAGCGTCTTTAGTCTATGGATGGACAAAATTATGGAACGTCGACAATTCGTAAACCTAGTTCTTTCTTCCGTAGGAACGTCTCTCGTTTTTGCGAACCCACTTCAGTTGATAGGTGCAGAGCCAATCAAGCTGGCGGCCGCTCTGGAGAATTCCAAGCTAAAAACACCCATCAAACTGTGCCGACAATGCGAACAATTGATGGACCAACATGACGACTATAAAATGGTCTTTGTCAAACGCGAACTGATTGGTCGCGTTATGAATGAAGCCATCATGAATGTGAAAGTTCGGCAAGAGCCTTTAAGTGTCTATATGTTGTTCGGGAAACCCTATGAAGGTCGCGAAGTGATCTTTGTCGAAGGCAAAAACAATAACGAACTCCTCGTTCATGAAACTGGGATTAAATCTTTGGCTGGCACTTTATCGCTCGACCCTCATGGATCAATGGCGATGAAAGAAAACCACCATTCCATCAACAAATTCGGCATCAAAAACCTGGTGACAGAATTAGCCGACTTGTGGATTTCAGAAGCCCATCTTCCGGGTATCGAAGTCAAATATTATCCGAAAGCAAAAATTGGCGAAAAAGCGTGCAAGACGATTGAAGTAACCCACCCGAAAGAAATCGCCGGTGCCTCTTATCATATCACGCGATTCTATCTTGATGCCAAGACGAACATTCCAGTGCGTCTGCAACATTACAGTTTTCCCACGAAGCCGGGTGCCGAACCTGTTTTGTACGAAGAATACACGTTTCTTGAGTTTGAACCCAATCAGGGCTTCAAAGATATCGATTTTGATATCGAAAACCCTGACTACAATTTTTGATTTGCAACAGGTTTGCTCACTCCAGACTCATCCCAGATTCGAGTGACTTACCGTTTTTGATGGAGGCACTCGCCGATTGCGAGGAGGGCATATCGGCAGAGTGGAGAGAGAAGACGGTCAGGGACGGCCGAAATCACTTTCTTACCTCATGAGAAAGACCCGGTGTCAAAGCCGGGTCTTTCTATTTGCGCGGAGCAAATCTTCTGAGAGATTTTATTCATCCGCTTGCGCGGGAAGAATGGTCCCTTGATCCCGAACCATTCTCTTCCAACGATTCATCCAGGCACGTCTATGAGTCGGCGTGATTAGCGCTTTGTAACTTTCTTCCAACCCCGTCAATCTCGCCATTTCCAAGAATGCAAGTTCACTGAGAATCGGGCGATCGTGATCCAGAAGTGCGATCAACGACTGTGAAGCGATAGGATCGCGTGCGTCATCGGTGGAGAACCCCCACAATAATCGATCCAACTGATCCGCATCATCCCCGGGAAACGACAATTCCAGACGAGAAAGATATTCTTCGCGCTGTTCAGGATGACGTGGCAACCACAGACGAACTTCGCTGGCCGCCGCCAATCGTGCATCTTCAAATTCGCTGACTCGCATCGTCTTGATGAGATCCTGAACATGGTCAATCAGTCCCAGGCAAATCACCGTGTACTGAGCCATTCGTGGACGTGGATCCTCCAATAACGATTCCAGACTTTCTGCCGCAGGAAGATCGGGACGAAACCGAGTCGCGAACTCATCGATATACATCTGCTGAATGGTGGAGATGATTCCCGATTCCGGTTTCATCCAGTCGGGAGTCAAATCATAAGGCTGAACCATCTCTGGTTTCAGCATTCCGGGGATCGAAAAGTCCACAGCCGGGACAGCAGGATCGGCACTTGGCTGCATCGAGCGAGTGGGATCGTGCAGCACAATCTCTTGCCCTTCTGACAATGTGATTTGGCCTGTTTCACTCGCGAGACGGACGGCTCCGCTCGTCACAATGACTGTTAATCGAAAGTAGTTTTCAGGCAACGATCGTTCCGCTCCATAAACTTGAAGAGGTTTCAGCTCGATACCAACTCGTGTGCCAGCCTGATTCAATTCAAAACGCCAATCGAGTGTCCCGGTTTTGCACGCAAAAGGGGTCGGTTGCGGATTGAGCGCCTCCAGCACAATTCGTCCTTCGTGGAGCCTGACTCCTAAATCAGCCGCTTGAGAATTGGTCATCAATTCGGCTTTCGTACCACCCTTCAAATCAAGTAAGGGGGCCTCGTTCCGCATTTCAAGAATGGCAGAGAAGGGTACCGGCACAACCAGAGAAGTTTCCTCCAACAGTTCCAGTTCATAAGGAACCGGATACCAGCCTCGTTTTGTTTCATCAAACGACAAGAGGATGCCCGCTGTGGAACGATACCGCCCTACGGCTTTGCGTTCAGCAGGTTTCCCCGGTTGAGGTGGAACGGGGACTTCGGGTTGAGGAGCGGGAGATTCGGGAACATTTCCCGCAGGTTTCTCGGTGGGATTATTGGCCACGACGGGAGTTGACCCGTCGGTCGTCGCGGCGATCGTCGCGCCCTCGGGTTCAGGCATGTCGGGCGGTGGTGGAGGATCGATACCTTGTTCGGGATCGCCCGGCTCGGCAGAGATTGAAACGGTATCTGGTTCTTGTTTTTGCTGTGGGACAAAGTCAGGAGCTTGACCGTTCTCTTCAATTTCGTCCGGGTCAGCGGCGGCAATGGTCATCCCGTTCTCACCATCTCCGGGGGCTGCCGCAAAAAAGTTCAAAGAGGGGTCGAAACGAATCAAAGCAACCCACATTCCGATGAGCACGACAGGGATCAAAAGCGGCAATGCAGACTGCCAACGCGAATTCCGTTGCAGGTGAGCTGGAAATGGCGTCGGCTCGACTTGTTCCACGGGAGCGGGTGCGACAGTGACAGGCATCGGGATGTCGGACTTCGCGACCGTCCCGTCATCGGCGAGTGCAAACATTCGCTCTCGACTTGACTGGCTGATCTCAATGGGCTCTCCCAAAACAAGCGTGAGAATCTGATGACAGGCGGCAACTTCCGCCAGATGAGCATCAGAACCAAGACAAACACGCTCCACATCGGCCACTTCCTGAGGAGTCAATGATCCATCGAGGTACTCGGCCACCAAATTCGGATCGAGCCCCGTTTCATTCAAATCTTCCGCAGAAAGACGACGGCGTCGCATCACCTCCCGGATTCTTTGAGCGAGCGAAGTAGCGACGGGACTCTCGGCAATTTTCTGCCCAATTTCTTTGGATTCAGCAGGCTTTAGTTCGTCTTCCAAATAGGCCAAAAGTGTTCGTAATGTGAGTCTCATTATATGCTTACCTGTTGATGGGTAATGTTTTGATTCATGATTTCCAAAGGGATTTCCTGCTTCGATCCTGATAAACTGAGTGACCAGGCATCGACTCCGTCATGAGTATATGTGGGAGTCGGACGACGATATCTTGCCGCAATCAGGGAAGAAAAATGATTTTCTCGAAAAATAGATTCGCCATCTGGTTGCTTTGCAGTCTGGGACCGATCATTGGCGGTCTACTTGATTCTGACGCCGGTGCAAGCTGCCAGAAGACGAAAGCCAAAGACCCTCTCCCCAAACGGATTGTGCTGTTGTGGCAAGGCCCTGATGGACACAAACCAACGACACACGAGTTTGAAGGGGGCATTCGCTTACTTGGCAATATGTTGCAACGACATACGGCGCATCATGTGATCCTTTCCAAGGCCGACGACAAATGGGAAGAAGGCCCAGAACTGCTGGAACGTGCTGACACGGTTGTCTTGTTCATCTCACAAGGCTCGCGCTGGATTCAACAAACACCCGCGCGGTTAAAACTGTTTCAGGACTATGCACACCGGGGAGGAGGGCTGGTCGCTTTCCATTGGGCCATCGGGAGTAAGGCCGATGAAGATATTTCCGCCTTTCTTCCGTTACTTGGTGCGACTCATGGCGGAAAAGATCGAAAGTACGACTTCTTGAAAACTCGGTTCCGCCCCACCACAGAGAATCATCCGATCCAAAATGGATTGCGTCCTCTCGAAATCGAAGATGAATTTTACTACAACCTCAAGCAATTCAAATCGCCCTCACCCATTATCCCCATCATGGAATCGAAAATGAAAGAGGGCTGGTCTATGACCGCCTGGGCTTGGGAACGCCCGCAAGGAGGGCGTTCTTTCGGCTTCAGCGGTCTACACTATCACGGAAACTGGAGTGAGGAGGTCTACCGTAGACTCATCTTGCAAGGTATCCTGTGGACGCTGGGAGAAGAGATTCCCAAAGAGGGCGTCAATGTTAGCATTAAAAAAGAGTGGCTAACACTGCCCGAACCATCCAAGCAGAATTCCAATTGACCGGATTCTCGATTCAAAGCCCAATGCAGGGAGGCTACTGTGGCCAAGAAGAATAAGAAAACCTCGAAAAATAAATTGAACGGCAAAACCAAGAAGTCCAAGACTCAAGCAGTTGCCTCTCTGAATACAATACAAACAGGCGATTGCATTGAAATGATGCGGGCCTTGCCCGAGGGATCCATCGACCTGGCGTTTGCCGATCCACCGTTCAACATCGGTTACAAATACGATGTCTATGATGACCGCAAGTCAGTTGACGACTATCTCGAATGGTCGAAGCAATGGATGTCTGAAGTCCATCGATTGCTCAAAGATGATGGCGCTTTCTGGTTGGCCATCGGAGACGACTTTGCTGCGGAACTCAAAATCCTCGCGAATCAAATCGGCTTCCACTCGCGTAATTGGGTGATCTGGTACTACACATTCGGCGTGCATTGTGAGTCCAAATTCACACGTTCGCATACCCATCTACTCTACTTCGTCAAGAACCCCAAAGAGTTCACGTTCAATCGTGACGCGATTGCCGTCCCTTCGGCGCGGCAACTTGTCTACAACGACAAACGCGCCAACCCCAAAGGTCGTGTCCCGGATGACACCTGGATCCTCAGGCCACAAGACTGTCAGGACGGTTTCAATCCTGATGAAAATTGCTGGTACTTCCCCCGTGTTGCCGGGACGTTCAAAGAACGAGCCGGTTTTCATGGGTGCCAAATGCCCGAACAATTGCTCGGTCGCATTATCCGCTGCTGCTCAAGAGCCGGCGAGACGGTCTTCGACCCTTTTTCTGGCAGCGCGAGTACCAGCGTGGTGGCCAAGAAACTGCATCGTCATTTTCTGACGATGGAACTTTCTGAAGAATACGCCGAGAAGGGACAAGAACGAATCGCTGCCGTTCAACCGGGCGATCCACTCGACGGAGCAGAAGATCCCAAGTTGTCCGCACCTGTCACTTATCCCGTTGATGGTCGTGGAAAGCAGAAAACTCAAGTGACCAACAAACCCGTGACCGACAAGCAACTGAAAGAATCGTTTGACGCAGAACTGATTGCCGCGTTTGCGGAAGCTCATGAGGGATACTCGGTGGACCGTCTCGTTCTCGATCCAAAACTCAATCAAGCGTTTCTCGATAGTTGTTTACGAAAAAGTCTGGAAGGAACTCCGCTCGACCTAAATCGTTATTTGTTCCGGTTGAGAAAGTCTGGGAAAATCAAATCAGCCGGCATCGAAACAGAGAATCGCACCAGTTATTCTTGGGACGAACTCGACAATTATTTGGATGCTGCCGAGATTGCCTGGAAACTCATCGTCGACGAACATCGAGTCAGCTTGGATGATCTATTTTGTGATCCCGTTTTGGCCGCCGAGTTTGATCGGACGGCTGCTCAATTCGCTCCCGGTTTTCAATCCATCGACTATCGTTGGGCGGCATTGACCGTCCGAAAACAATCCAAATTAGCGCGATCACGGGCCGAAAAAATGGCACGCGAACAAAACTCCACAAAACTCGAAACCGGAAAACCCATCAAACTGGAAAAGCTCAACTTAGAAGACTGCGACAGCACTCCTGGCTTGTATGTCATTCAAACTGGCAAGAAACAGTTATATGTTGGCGAGACTCTGAATTTGAAAGAGCGACTCAAGCGTTCCTTCTTTGGCAAGCAAAGCGGCAAGAACGCTTGGCTATCGCAGGGTGATTCTCTGAAAATCGCCTTCCCCAAGGTCACCGTCAAATCGAAGTCGACCTCTCATGTTGCCAATGAATTACTCGGCTATCAAAGCTTCATGATTGCCGAGTACACGCCAAAGCTGAATGCTTTGAATCAGGTAGTCTCTTGATTTGGCGCAAAAAAAACGATCGGTTCAATTCCTGAAGGACCGATCGTCGGTATTCGCAACGGGTGTTGATCAGGCAGTTGCCGACGCGGGCAGGTTATCGATCATCTGCAGAATAATTTGCTGCCCAAGCAGAACTTCCTGTAATTTTTCGACAGCCGATATTTGCAATTGTCGAACACGTTCTTTACTGATGCCGAGCTGTTCGCCGACGGATCGCAAAGTCTGACCAGATTCTTGCTCATTGATTCCAAATCTGGCACAGACGATATGTTGCTCACGTTCATCCAATTCGTGTGCAAAAATTTCCATGACTTTCTGGAATAGCAATACCTGAGTTTTCATTGGCACTTCTTCTTCCTCATTCTCTTGTTCAATGTTACCCAGAAACTCGTTTTGATCTCCCGCGATCCGTTGTGCGTTCTTACGACGTTTTTGAATCTGCCGATAGTAATCACGTTGTGTCGCGTGGGTCGCATAGGTGCTGAATCGGAATCCGCGGGCACAATCAAATTTTTCAGCGGCATTCATTAAGGTGACATTCCCATCGCTGACAAGTTCCTCAAACGTCGAATAATGGTCACAAAACTTTCGAGCCAGCGAAACAACCAATCGCAGATTGGCTTGAACGATTCGATCGCGGAGTTGTTCCGCACGATTGAGACATTTTTGAATTTCTATCATCAGATGTTTGTCGGGTTTGTTCACATCGAGTGAGACTTTCAACAAGTTGGCTCGGTACTTCAGAAAATTCATCGCCCAGAACAAATCGTGTTCCTCTTGTGGCGTGAGAAGAGGTGTCTCATACAATTTGGCGAAGTAAGAGGGAAGATCTTTGGAAGGCTTCACACGCGGCTTTCGCTTGTTGTCGTATTCCGTAACCAGGATGACTTCCATACGGTCGTAGCTCTCCGAATTTGGAAACTCATCATTGTTGATGAAGTTGATTTCGAGATCGGAGATCTGCTTTGCTTGCTGAAGAAGCTGATCAGAATATTTCTTCTTCGCTTTGACACCCTTTCGTGCTTGAGTGGATACCGTTCTTGGGCTCGTCATTTTTTGTTTTTTCGTACTCGATGTAGTCGCAGTTGTTGGCATGAAAAGTTCTCCAAGAATTGAAAGGCGTGATTCGTAAATAATTTTCGAGACGAACAATAAAGTCCAAAACGTTCATTTCTTAACAATATACGAAGATGACAAACTAGGGAATCCACAAAACGGTCAAATCGTCCATTTTTTTACAATAACCACTAAATAATACTTATTATCGCGTTATAAAGTCGTATATCTGGGTCTCACTTCGTGGTTCCAACCGTATCTGCACACCCTAAATAACATTCATATCGTTCATTTCTGAAAATATTTTGAGAATTCTGCAGAAACGAGCTCAAAAATTCTTAGAGCGCAGCCGAAAACACGGCGAATCTAACCAATAAACGCCGGTCGAGAACTGACCTAATCGAAGAGATAGCTGACCGATTCATTGCGGTGAATTCGTCGAATCGCTTCGCCTAACAAGGGAGCGATGGAGACAACACGCAAGTTCGGGAGCGATTGTTCATGTGACAAGGTTAGACTGTTCGTCACGACCACTTCTTTGATGGGAGCCTTTTGCAATCTTTCTGTCGCCGGGCCACAAAAAACTGCGTGAGAGGCAGAAACGTAGATGTCTTTCGCACCATGTTTATGGGCAACTTCTGCCGCTCCACAGATCGAGCCAGCTGTTGTGATCATGTCGTCGAACATAAGCACCGTTTTTCCCTCGATGGGACCACCGATTAGATTGGCTTGCTTGGTTTCTGTCGCAGAAGATCGGCGTTTGTCGACAATTGCAAAAGAGCCTCCCAGGTGGTCGAGATGCTGCAAAGAACGTTTAATACTTCCCTCATCAGGCGAGACGATCACCAAGTCTTCCTCGGGGATTCCGAGTGATTTGAAGTACTCGTCGACAACCGGTGCGGCATACAGGTGATCCACCGGAAGGTCAAAAAAACCTTGAATTTGAGCCGCGTGTAAATCCATGGTCAAAACGCGGTCCGCTCCCGCTTCAACAATCAAATTTGCCACCATTTTCGCCGTAATGGGGACACGGCCCGAATCTTTACGGTCCTGGCGAGCATATCCAAAATAGGGAATGACGGCAGTGATTCTTGCGGCAGAAGCTCTGCGGACCGCATCCATCAGAATCAATAACTCCATCAGCGATTCATTGACGGGTGGACCTGTTGGCTGAACGAGAAAAACATCACAACCGCGGACATTCTGTTCCAACTGCACAAAGATTTCGCCATCCGGGAAATTGCTGATATCAACACGCCCCAGATCGACTCCGAGATAGTCGGAAATCTCTTGAGCAAGCGGTTGATTTGTGCGTCCGCCGAGAATGGTCAAGTTTTCGTACATCGACGCGGTCCTGGGTGAAGTCGGATAGAGGTTCTACCTAAAGACCTGTTCTCACCATTCGGGACACGGAAGTCAAGCGTTGATTAAAGAGTCTCACTGCGAGGGTCAAAAGGAGCGTTGTACGGCAAATTCCGTCAGGTCTTCCAGCAGACGACGTGCCGGGCTATCTGCGAGGCCACTGATAGACACTCTCGCCTGCTGAGCGAACTCCAAAGCTCGGTGGTGTGCCTCTTCAATCGCATTTCCTGCATTCAACTCATCCCGCAGACTCTGTCGAGACGCCGAATCTCCCTGTTCCAGCCAAGCCGTCAATTGTTCTCTCTTCTCCGGGGTAGAAGATTGGAGTAAACGAATCAACGGAAGTGTGAGTTTCTGTTTCACAAGATCGCTTCCCAGCGATTTCCCTGTTTCGTCTTCGTCACCCATCACGTCCAGGACGTCATCCGCAATTTGAAACGCAATTCCTAACGAGCGACCATACTCTCGGAGAGATTGACTGACACTCTCGTTGGCTCCTGCATAATGGGCGCCTAACTCTCCACACAGAGCGCAGAGTTCCGCCGTTTTACCATCAATGATCCTCAGATACTGTTCTTCTGACAGTTCGTGATTTCCGCGTTCATGAATCTGCATCAATTCACCAACACACACTTGATTCGTCGAGGCGCCAATCAACCGACATGCCAAGGTCGTATCGAGACTGGCTGCCAGATGGAACGCATGTGTGAACAGGTAATCCCCCAACAAAACGCTGGTTTCGTTGTTCCACCGATTATTGATGGTGGCGACGTGTCGGCGAATATCGGCTTCGTCGAGGATATCATCATGCACGAGAGTCGCCCTGTGAATCATTTCAGTGACGGCAGCGAGAACTGTGTGCTCGGGACGAATCCCCCCCGCCGCTTGTGCCGAGAGTAAGACGAGAATCGGACGTAACCGTTTCCCTCGAAACTGACTGATATGAGACAGTAGGTCTTTGACGAACGGTTCGGGGTGTTGCAACTCCTCATCAAACTGCTGTTCGACTCGGATCAGATCGGGACCAATGAGTTCTTCGACCCGACTCAGCAAGTGATGTGCGGTGGCAGGCTGCTTCATGCGGGGTCATGCTCCTCAACAGGCGGTATGGAGGAATGATGAAAATCTCCCGACTTTCCTCCTGATTTTTCCAACAAACGGGCGGGCCCTAATATCATCCCACGATCAACGGCCTTACACATGTCATACACCGTCAGTGCAGCCACAGAAACGGCAGTCAATGCTTCCATCTCGACACCCGTTTTTCCCGTCAACTTCACGGTAGCCGTGATGTGTAACAGGTTTTCGTCATGAGGAGCCAATTCAACCGCCACCGACGATAATACCAACGGGTGGCAGAGTGGAATCAAATCACTCGTCTTTTTGGCGGCCATAATGCCGGCTAACCGAGCCACTTCCAGCACGTCCCCTTTGGCGAGCTCTTTGTCCAAGATCAGACGCAATGTTTGAGGCTGCATCCTCACCCAACTCTCCGCACACGCAGAACGAGCGGTTTCCGATTTATCCCCCACATCGACCATGCGGCTGGCACCGGATTCGTCAAAATGTGTGAGATCGGCCATAACTGTCATTTTCTCTATGAATTCTTCCGTACAGATTATAAATCGTGATGGAAACAGCGACAAGGCTGTAGCGGTTCGGGAACAACGAATTCCAAATGCTTCTACACTTTCAGAATTCACCACCTTACAATTGGTGTCTTGCTTCTGATTGCCTAACCGCCTCGATGAGCCTCAGTTCACCCGAATTCGGAGAGACACATGCCTTTTTCGACTTTCTTTTACTCTCAGGGCCGATTTATGGCCGCCTTTTTGGTGTGTCTCACATCGTGTGTGACTCTCGAAGCCCAGCAAAACGACAGTTGGCACGCCGGTGTTTCGCGAGATGTCATCACGCCCCCTGAATACATGTGGATGTCGGGGTATGGAGGTCGGAAAGCGCCCGCTGATGGCAAAATTCATGACCTGTTCGTGCGGGTCGCCTGCCTCCAACCACAGCCGAAAGCTCCCAAATTTTTGTTTGTCAGTCTCGATCTGGTCGGTGTTCCTGTCGAGATGGCCACAAAACTGAGTGCGGAATTTGCCAAACAATATGGCATCCCGCGAGAGAACATCATGCTCGCCTGCAGTCATACGCATTGTGGCCCCGCACTGGATCACGATTTATCCTGGATGCTGGCGATGGATGACAAAGACTGGAATCAGGTCCGCGATTATCAGAAATGGTTGAACGACCGGATTCGGTCTGCCGTGAAAAATGCCATCGCCGACCTGAAGCCGGCCCAAATCCATTACGGCAATGGAACGTGCGGCTTTGCCACGAATCGACGACCACCGATTGGAGAAGGCCCCATCGATCACTCCGTACCGGTCCTACGGATTAGTGACCAACAAGGGACGATCCGGGGAGTCATTTTTGGCTATGCCTGTCACAACACGACGTTGGGAATTCAACAGTGGTGTGGAGATTACGCCGGCTTCGCTCAATTGAATCTCGAAGATACCTACCCCGATGCAGTAGCGATGTTCTTTACCGGATGTGGAGCCGACCAAAATCCTCTCCCACGCCGGACGATGGAATTGTGCGAAAAATATGGACGCTTACTTTCCGTCGCCGTGCAAGATGTCGTGAAAGAAACAATGCAACCGTTGGCTTCCACGATGTCAGCACGATTCGAAACCGTCTCTCTCGAATTTGCCGAAGCTCCCACGCGTGAGCAAATCGAACAGAAACTCAAAAACGGAGATGGCTACGACAAAAACTGGGCAAAGAATCAATTGGCCGATTTAGAGGATGATGGCAATATCGAACTGACGTACGCATATCCTGTCCAGACTTGGCGACTTGGTGACGAGTTGACATGGATTGCTCTGGGGGGCGAAGTGGTCGTCGATTATTCATTGCGACTCAAAACCAAATTCGGCAACGAGAACACATGGATCACCGGCTACGCCAATGATGTGATGTGCTACATTCCCTCAGAGCGAGTCTTGAAAGAGGGAGGCTACGAAGGAGCCACCTCGATGCGGTATTATCAGAGACCCTCGGTTTGGAAAGCAGGCTTGGAAGACAAGATCGTGAACGCCGTCCAATCACAAGTGAACGCTTTAACGAAAAAATGAGCAGCCACTCGATTTGGAGGGAATGATTTAGATCGCTTCCGTTAGCCGTTCGATCACCACTTCGACCAGTTTTGGGTGCAACCCAAGATGTTCGCAGACTTCGACCGTCACGCCGGGATACTGTTCCTGGAATTGCGACTGAAATCCTTGCAAGTCATTCCTCACATGCACTCCCGCAGACAGAAAGTACGGCATCATCAGGATGCGATTCGCGCCGCGTGAGAGACAGTTCGCGGCTCCTGCCGGAATATCGGGCTCTGCCAACTCCAGATACGCAATCTCCACGATGCCAAAATGATTTGTCTCGCGAACGGCCTCGGCCAGTTTCACCAAGTCCGCATTTGCTTCAGCGCGTCGCGAGCCGTGTGCAATCAAGAGAGCTGCCGTTTGATTAAAGTTGTGATCTGGACTCTCAGAAGCCATAATTTCCCTCGACATAATGATCGTATTGATCTTTCATTGCTTTTTGGAGAGCTTCTTCCCAGGTGAGGTTCTGCTCTGTTCGAGATGCCTTTATCATAGCACGCACGACCAGTTCGACATCGGCACCGGCTCGATAGGCGCGTTCGATCTGAGTGAGCTTGATACCCAGTCCTGCCTGAGTCGACATAATGTACAATTCGCAAAGATGCTTAACCGGGCTGCGGCGAAGCTTCATACCCACCAATTGAAACAGCGTGATTTGAGCCCCCGACATGGTACACATCATCCACAAACGAATCAGTGGCCCGACGATGAAAAGCGGAACGAGCATCAGGCAGAACATGATACCGAACGCAACAATGAAAAAAATCTCGTTTTCCATGAATCAGGTCTCCCGCTAATGTCTCACAGAGAAGGACAAGCCGACCAACACCACGATCAATCGTCGGTCATTGTACAGGCTCCCGATACGTGGAGAAAGCCGATTCAAGCCGCATTGGAGAATGCGAACATCCAACTTCGATATTCCAAACCGCAAAAATCGGGGATCGCCTCGCGGTTAAAACAACTTCAAGCCGAACAAACCGTCACGCTGGCTGCCGAGGTAGCACACAATACTGATGCAATGGGTGCCGCGATTGTACTCACAGAAGACCTACCGGGCATCTTGGTCACACTGGCCTTCCATCACGACGAACAAACGGAGTTGCACCTCTGGTCCTTCGAGACTTCTGAGACCGCAATGGAGTTTCTGGTCGCAACGGTCTCTCAAATCACCTCGACAAACTCTTCAATCCCATCCGACGAACGACATGTCACAAATCGTCAAGAACTGTTTTCCGACCTTCATGACAAACCGGAATTCTGGACACTTAACGAAGACCGAAAATTCCATTCGTCATCTGTTCTTCCCGGAACGGGCATCCTCTCTGGTTCGTTCAATCCTCTGCATTCGGGGCATCGAAAAATGCGAAAGGCTGCTGCGGAAATTCTGGGCGCTCAAGTCGTCTATGAGATGACGCTTCGCAACGCCGACAAACCACCACTCGATTATCTCAGTCTCTCAGCACGAGCCGGACAATTTTCGCCGGGTGAACTACTTCTCACCACCGTCCCCACTTTCAGTGAGAAAGCAGACTTACTCTCGCAAAGCACCTTCATCATCGGCTGGGATACGGCTCTCCGTGTGCTCGATCAACGCTTCTATGCAGCGGGTGAATTGGAACTGGCATTGGAGAAGTTTGCCGACCAAGAATGTCGATTTCTGGTGGCCGCCCGGCGTGATCGGGGTCGATTGCAATCTCTCGATATCCTGACAATTCCCGGAAAGTTTCGTGATCTATTCGCAGAAATCCCGCCGGAACTATTTCAAGAGGATATCTCTTCGACCTCCGTTCGCGACGCGTGGTTACGCGGAGAGTCGAACATCGGACCGCCACTTTGTATGATGGTTGAAACTCACACACAATGATTGAGATTTCATGCTCGAATTTGTAATTGCCAAATTTTATGGTCCCGTGTATTCCTTTCCAATCGGGATCGTTTTGCTGGCCTATCTGATCGGTGCGCTACCGTTTGGTTTCATCACTGCCAAATTCGTGAGCGGTCAGGACATCCGCACATTGGGTAGCGGAAACATCGGCGCAACGAATGTCAGTCGAGTGCTGGGTGGCAAATGGGGATTGATCGTTCTCATCCTCGATGCTTGCAAAGGCCTGTTACCGGTCTGGGGTTTGCCGTTGCTGGTAATTTCTCCCGATGATCCCAACTTTCTGCATTTGAAAGTGGCGTGTGGACTGGCCACCATCATCGGCCATATGTTTCCTTGTTATCTCGGTTTCAAAGGGGGCAAAGGGGTCGCCACTTCACTCGGCGTCGTCTTGATGCTGGGCCCTTGGGCGACGTTGCTGGCATTTGTCGTCTTCGCGGGAACGGTCGTCTACACTCGCTACGTCTCACTCAGTTCCATCCTGGCGTCCGTTGCCTTCGGGGGATTGCAACTCTGGTTACTGCGACCTAACCCCTTTATCACGGAAACATGGTCGCTGGCCGCATTCAGTCTCTTCATCCCAGCCATGATCATCCTGCGACATTGGACCAACATTGGCCGGCTGCTGCGGGGCGAAGAATCCCGTTTCAAGACGAAGAAAGAGAAACGGGAAGAGGAAATCAAGAACGATTGATCTTCTCATCCGCGCAAACCGACCGCCTGCATCAACTTGTCAGTCGATTCGTACGCTTCGGTGACCCATTCGACAATTTTGTCCGGCTCGGGTGAATACTCCAACTCGATGGAAACCGCACCATCAATTCCGAGATTTTTAATCTCTTGCAGATACGGCTCGAATTCCATCACTCCTCGTCCGGGAGGCAAGTCTCCGTGAACTTTGCCATCACAATCCGAGATATGCACGTGTATCGCTTTACCAGCCAGCTTGCGAAGTTCTTCAGCACCCACACCGGCAAGCAACAAATGCGAGACATCAATATTTGCCTGCAAAGCCGGGTGTCCAACATCGTCGATGAACCGGGCCATACTATCGACATCGTTCAGGAGTGAAAGCGGGAACGGCTCCAGCTCCAACGCGATCTGTAAACCGAGACTGTCGGCGTAGTCGGCCAATTGCTTGCAGTTCTCGACACCGGTCTGCCATTGTTCTGCGGGTGGGATCACTTGCCGATTCCAGATGTATTCACCCAAGACCAGCAGCAAGTTGTCGGCTTCGAATTCATAACACAAGTCGAGATACTGTTTACAACGGTCGAGGTGAAAACGCTGCACGCTCGGATTGAAATCAATGAGTCCAACCGCGACGCAGCAGAGACTGACGATGGGTAATTCGAGCCGGTCGCATTCTCGTTTGATGAGCAACTTTTCCCGCACATCGATATCGAGTGGGTCGGTGAAAATGTCGACCGTATCGAAACCGAGTTCCTTGGTTTTTTGCAATCCCCAAGCCGTGTCTCGACCTGCCTGAACCCAAGCGGAGTTGATCAATCCCAGTTTCATGATGTGTGCCTTCCCGTTTTGAATCCCCTAAAAAAGAGTCGCGTCATGCGGGGACACTTTCAGACAGTAAGTGGTCTCGCAAGCTCTGTGGGTTCGCGCAGCCGACCTGCTCCATGACTTGCTGTAATTGCTTCTTGAGCATTTCCAAAGTGTGGTGACCTCCATGTTTTCCGAGAGCACAAACGCCGAACATCGGAGTCCGTCCCATAAATGCGAAGTCTGCACCACAAGCGAGGCACGCCGCAATATCGGCTCCCGAATACATCCCGCCATCGATCATCATCTTTAACTTACTCCCAAATTCCGGGACCAGTTTATGAAGCGGCACGATGGTCGATTGTCCCCGGTCAAGTTGGCGACCGCCATGATTGGAAACGATCAACCCGTCTAAACCATGCTTCACAGCGATCTCGGCATCCTCGGGATTGACGATCCCTTTAACGACTAAATTACCCTGCCATTTGTCTCGAATCGGTGCGATTTTGTCTTCGGTCAGCCGGCCTGAAAACGTCTTGTTCATGAAGAGGCCGAGGTGCTTCATGCTCAATCCTTTCGGGATGTATTGCTTCATGGTCTTGAACTCAGGCTTCCCGGCGATCAGTTGTCCCCATGCCCAGGCGGGACTTCCTAACATCTGAATGACATTTCGTAACGACATCTGTGGAGGAATCGACAAACCATTCCGAATCTCTTTGGGACGATAGGCGAAGGTCGGCGTATCGGCTAGGATCACCAGCGTACGACACCCCGCTTTCCAAGCCCGTTCCAATAGCATATCTCGTAACTCTGTTTCTGCAGGATGATAAAGTTGAAACCAAAATTTGCCATTCGTGATCTCTGCCACTGTCTCGATGCTCGCGGTACTGACCGTTGAGAGAGTGAAGGGAACGTTGTGATCGGCGGCAGCCTGAGCGAGATACTCACATGCCTTCGGCCACATCAAACCCTGCAAGCCGACAGGTGCGATTCCAAAAGGAGCATCATAGGTTTCGCCAAACAATTCTGTGGTTTGATCGGCTCCGGCAAAATCCCGCAAGTACCACGGTTTGAGTTGGACCTGCCGAATGTCGCTATTGTTGCGGGCCAGATTGACTTCGGAAAAGCAACCCGCCGCCAAATATTCGTAAGCAAAGCGGGGCATGCGAGCTTGAGCCTTCTCACGAAGATGGTCAACAGAGGGGTACTCAGAATTGAAATGGGATTGCATAGGTATCGTTTGACTTACCAAATTAGTGGTCGAATAAATGATTCACAGTTGACTGCTTTGCTATCAGTTTACTGTTCCCGTGATTCTCAATCAATCAGGTCTCATTTTCGCATTGATAAGAGCCATCCAGACCAATCAACACCCCAAAACAACCCGTCGCCACAGCGAAGGGGGAAAAATTGCTGCCGCGCCGAAATGGATAAAACGAAATATCACAGACCAGTTTTGAGCCGCGTGTGCCTTAGACCCTGTGCGTAATCGCAGCGATTATTCCGGGTAGCCTAAGTTTCTGATGATCCAATCGTGATTTTATACCGTTAGTTGAAGACGCAGACTTTGCATGAGGGAGAAACGATGAATCGCTTCGAGAAATCGATAATTTTGCTCGTCCCAGTCAACCTTCTGGTGTTCTTACTAGAGCTTGAAAGAGGATCTCCAGTTGAACCACACTGGACATGGATCCTTGGCACAATGTTTCTCCACTTCCTGGTTCTGTTTCTGACGATTCGTGCTCTGTATCAACGACCTTTTCCGGATCCCAACCAAAAACTGACTTGGTGCCTTTGGATCATTCTAACTCTTCCTATTGGTTTGATTATTTATCTGGTGAAGTACGGATGGAAACCACGTCCTCACTGATCAGACTTTCAAAATACGAGATTCGGTTTGAGTTACCGGCAACTGCATGAGACAATCACCGGGTCGCGATTTTGAGTAGGCTGGGTCGTGACCCAGCATTTCATAGCGATGTGCGTTTGTTGTCAGATGCTGGGACCAGTTCCAGCCTACAACTCAGGTCATTTCAGCCGAGGATTTATACACCCATGGTTCGCAGACTGTCGCTCATTGTTCTCGCCTTGATGGTATTTCCTACCTACCCAGCTTTGATGTCTTCGTTATCCGCGCAAGACGTTCGACGAGAAATCCAGCCGTTCCTCACACAACATTGTGCCGACTGTCATACCAATGGCAGCGAAGAAGGTGGCTTCGATCTCGGCAAGCTGGGGGACAATCTTGCCGATGAGGCGACCTTTGCCAAATGGGAACGATTATTTGATCGTGTCCGCACGGGCGAGATGCCTCCCAAAGACGCCGACCAACCGAGCAAAATCGATCAGGACAAGTTTCTGCGGTCGTTAAGTCCCGCACTGACTGTCGCGCATGAAAAAACTAAAGGGACTGTCTTACGTCGGCTTAATCGCCGAGAATACCAAAACACGATGAACGATCTGTTCGGCACGAACGTCGATCTCGAAAAGATGTTGCCCGAAGATGGGCGCTCGGGCGAGTTTGATAACGTCGGCGATTCGTTGGGACTTTCACTCGTTCACTTACAGAAATATATGGACGGTGCGACACAAGTTCTCGATACGGCGATTTCAAAGACCTCCGATAAACCCGAGACGAAAACGCTGGTCGCAAGTTACAAAGGTGAGCGGGAAGGAAACGAGTTCATCGGCACTCGCTGGAAACAGCTTCCCGATGGAGCCGTCGTGCGTTTTGATAGTGGTGGTTATCCCACCGGGATGATGCGAGGCAGTGGCGTCCGCGAAAGGGGCCGCTATCGTGTCAAAGTGAGCGGTTATGCTCATCAGTCCGAAACACCAATGACATTCTCTGTCGGTGGAACCAGCTTCGCGCGCGGTTCCGAGAAACCGATTTATGGCTTCTTCTCGTTCCCTCCCGACAAGCTGACCTCGGTCGAATTTGTCACCTGGATCGAAGGGAACTACATGATCCAAATCGAACCGTACCGCATCGCCAACCCCAATCGATACAAAGACGGCCAAAACATTAACGATTACAAAGGCCCCGGTTTGGCGATTTTGAATGTTGAAATTGAAGGTCCACTGGTTGGAGAATTTCCGTCACGCGGACATCGTCTCATTTTTGAAGGCATCAGCCGCGAAGAAATACTGCCACGAAATCCCAATGATCGTAAGAAGAGTTGGTACCAGCCAAAATTCGAGATCAAAACAGACAACGAAGACGCCGAGATTCGCAAATCGTTATTGCGAGTTGCCGAAAAGGCGTTCCGTCGACCCGTCACCCAGCAAAACATCACTCCCTACTTCGATTTGTACCACGCTGAGCGAGAATACGGGTCGTCCATTGAAGACTCATTGAAGACAGCCATTATTGCCATTTTTTGCTCGCCAAATTTTCTCTATCTGCAAGAAACTCCCGGCAAACTCAACGACTACGAACTCGCCTCCCGCCTTTCGTACTTCCTCACTCGAACTACGCCCGACAAAGAACTCCTGCGACTCGCCGCTGCGGGCAAATTGACCTCCGATTCTCAAGTTTTGCGAGCTCAGACCGAACGGCTTCTCAAAGATGAACGTCACGAACGGTTTATCGACGACTTCTCAGACAACTGGCTCGACTTGCGCGAGATGGATTTTACCGCTCCCGACAGTTCATTGTTTCCCGAATACGATGAGTATCTTCGATACTCGATGCCCCTCGAAACGAAAGAGTTTCTTAAGGAACTCATTCGCTCGGATCTCGCCGTCACGAACCTGGTGAAGTCCGACTTTGCCATGCTCAACAGTCGGCTGGCTCAGCTCTATGAACTTCCCGTCGTGGATGGTTCGAAACTTCAGAAAATTTCCTTGCCAAAAGATTCTCCTCGCGGAGGGTTTCTCACGCAATCCGCGATTTTGAAAGTGACCGCCAACGGCACCAACAGCTCCCCCGTCACGCGCGGTGCGTGGGTGATGGAACGAATTTTAGGTGAGATACCGTCTCCACCGCCGCCCGGTATTCCCGGCGTCGAACCCGATATTCGGGGAGCCTCGACGTTGAGAGAATTATTGGACAAACACCGCAACTCGATAAGCTGCAAAGCATGTCATCAAAAGATCGACCCGCCTGGGTTTGCGTTGGAAGCATTCAACCCCATCGGCGGTTATCGGGAACGATATCGATCATTGGGAGAAGGGGAACGAATCAACCTCCAGATTGTTGGTCGCAACGTCCGCTATCGACTCGGCCCCGATGTCGATGCCTCCGGCCAACTTCCCGACGGTCGCAAGTTTGCCGGTTTCCAGGAATTCCGCGACCATCTCGCCGAAGAGAAAGAGCTGCTCGCCAAAACCTT
Source organism: Planctomycetaceae bacterium (assembly GCA_029243145.1). Classification (GTDB taxonomy): domain Bacteria; phylum Planctomycetota; class Planctomycetia; order Planctomycetales; family Planctomycetaceae; genus JABURQ01. The sequence goes on from JAQWSQ010000095.1 coordinate 51,610, forward strand.
GACCGAAAAATTTCTCACATTCGCCACCGGCCGAGAACTTGGGTTCTCTGACCGTCCCGTGATTGACGAGATCGTAAGGCAATCCGCGCAGCAAGAGTATGGCGTTCGTGATCTCATTCATCTTGCGATTAGCAGTAATATATTCCAAAGCAAGTAGATGAGGAGATAGGGGAGAGCTTCCAATATTCCTTCTCTTCCTTTGGAGGAGAAGGTGCCCGATAGGGCGGATGAGGAGGTCGTTCAGTCAATATTGATCACCTCCTCACCCCGTCCCTCTCCTCCCAAGGAGGGGAGGGTGGCATGCAGGTTGACAAAATCTTCAATACTGAGCGAGTTTTCCAAAACCGCTGACTACTGAAATAATCCGCAGAAAAACGATGAATCGATTCACAAATTATTTATACTGAGCAAACCCCAAACCTTGGCTCCTCAAGAAATGAGAAACCGATGACCTGGTTTACACCCCATCCCCCCAAAACCTCATCCCCCGATCCCCGCCGCTCTCTCCACCAGCCAATGGACCGACGTTTCTTCCTCAAGGCAGCGGGCACATCGCTCGCGTTGCCGATGCTCGGCGCGATGCAACCCACCCTCGGTTCTGCCGCGACGAAAGCCGCCGCTCAGCCTCGTTTCGTCGCCATTTGCGGGGGACTCGGATTTCATACGCCGTATTTGTTTCCGAAAAAGGAAGGAAGAAACTACGAACTCACGCCTTACCTAAAGCGCCTCAAAGATCACAAAGACGACTTCACCGTCTTCTCCGGACTGTCACACCCCGAACAGAATGGCAACAACGGACACGCATCGAGCCTCACTTGGCTCACCTCGGCACAACGCCCTGGATTAGCCGGGTTCAGAAACAAGATCTCACTCGACCAATTGATGGCCCAACATCTCGGCGGGGCGACACGACTACCGTATTTGTCCCTTGCCAATGATGGCGGGTCGCTGGCGTGGACATCCAACG
>JAQWSQ010000109.1 GCA_029243145.1 Planctomycetaceae bacterium
CCACAGCCCGGAATGGCAAAGTGGTCGACATTCTCTCGATCACCGAAGATGACGACATCCTGATGGTGACCTCTCAAGGAAAAATTCAGCGAATTCACGGCAAAGACATTTCGGTCATCGGTCGTAACACGCAAGGCGTGCGACTGATTCGACTCGGTGACGGCGATACTCTCGCCGGTTGCGCCTCGATCCCCGGTGAGCTTTCAGGAGACGACGATGAGGATCTCGGCGGTCCCGCTGTGGCACCGGTTGAAGCTGTGACACCGGCTGAAACAGATTCTGCCGAACCTGTGACAGACATCGAACCAGACGAGGATGCCATTGGTGAAGAAGAGTGACCCACAGGCAGCAGTCACAATACTTCTTTGCGAACTCCTGTGATCAAAGAGAGACCCATGAAAACCTTGCTCGTCACCGGTGGTTGCGGATTTATCGGTTCCAACTTCATTCGACTCGAACATGAACTAGATGACGACCTCCGCATCATCAATGTCGATAAACTCACTTACGCTGGAAATCTTGAAAATCTCGCCGACCTGAAAGATGATGATCATTACCTCTTCGCCAAAGGAGACATCGGCGACGCAGAGTTCATCGCGAATTTGATCGCCGATCATTCCCCTGATTCGGTCGTCAATTTTGCCGCCGAATCGCATGTCGACCGCTCGATTCTCGATTCCGGCCCCTTTGTGCAAGCGAATATTGTGGGTACTCAGGTACTCCTGGATGCCTGTCGAAAGGCGGAAGTCCCCCGGTATCTTCAAGTTTCCACGGATGAAGTTTACGGCAGCTTAGGTGCCGAGGGTTTGTTTACCGAAGAGACACCACTGGCTCCAAACAGTCCTTATTCGTCTTCCAAAGCGGCAGCCGATTTGTTGGTGAGATCGTATTATCACACGTTCGATTTCCCGGCAATCATCACTCGCTGCTCGAACAATTATGGGCCGTATCAATTCCCAGAAAAGCTAATTCCCTTGTTTGTCTCCAACTTGCTGGCCGACAAAAAGATCCCCGTGTATGGAAAAGGGGAGAACGTACGCGACTGGATTCACGTGCGCGACCATTGTCGAGGGATTGACGCGGCATTGCGTCTCGGCCAAGCGGGCGAAGTTTACAATTTTGGCGGAAACTGCGAACTTCAAAACATTACGCTGACGAAGCTGTTGCTCAAAGCACTCGATAAGCCCGACTCGATGATCGAATATGTCACGGACCGCCCCGGACACGACTTACGATACGCCATTGATTGTCGTAAGGCGAAGCAGAATCTCGACTGGGAACCACAGGTCAAGTTTGAAACGGGTCTCGCTGAAACGATTAATTGGTATCAAGAGAACTCAGGCTGGGTGGAACGTGTCCGGTCTGGCGAGTATCGTGACTATTACCAACAACAATATGGCAACCGACTTTCCGAGTCATGATCGAAGTTAGCCTCTCAAGGAATAAAGACTGATGGATAACGAAATTCGCGAACGCTGTTCGAAAATCACTGAGCGCATCACTCTACTCAAGGACTCTCTTTGACTACGCCGGCAAAGAGGTAAGAGTCTCAGAAATCAACGAGAAGATGTCGGCTCCCAATTTTTGGGACAACGCGGACGCTGCGCAAGTCACCGTCAAACAGCTTCAGCAAATCAATGGAAGCCTGAAGCCTTTGCAGAGCGTCGTCGCAGGAGCCAATGATATCGAAGTTCTGCTCGAATTCGCTGAAGAAGATCCATCCTCGGCCAGCGAACTTGAGCAAACCTTGACTCGTCTGGAAACGGAATTGGAGTCGGTTGAACTTCAGGCGATGCTCTCCGAGCCGGAAGACGCCTCCAATGCTTATCTCACCGTCCAGGCAGGAGAAGGAGGCAGCGACTCGGCCGACTGGGCCGAGATGCTGTTGCGGATGTATATTCGCTGGGCCGAAAATCACAAATACGAAATCGAACTGCTCGACCGATCAGAAGGTGAAGAAGCCGGCATTCGCAACGCGACCATCGCGATCCGTGGTGAAAATGTGTTCGGCTGGCTGAAAGGGGAGACCGGCAATCACCGTTTGGTGCGGATCAGCCCGTTCGATTCAGCCGGACGCCGACATACTTCATTCGCGGCAGTCGATGTCTCTCCCGAACTGGATGACGACTTTGAAGTCGATATCAACTGGGATAAAGAGGTCCGCGTGGACACTTATCGTGCCAGTGGAGCAGGGGGGCAGCACGTCAACAAAACCGATTCGGCCATCCGCATGACCCACGAACCGTCCGGCGTCGTGGTGCAATGTCAAAACGAACGGTCTCAGCACAAAAACCGGGCGACCGCCAAGAAAATGATGATCGCCCAACTCTACAAATTGGAGATGGAGAAACGGGACGCCGAGGCTTATGCCAAACATGGCCAGAAGTCAAAGATCGGTTTTGGTGGTGAAACACTCAGGAATTACGTTTTGCATCCTGATCAATATGTGAAAGATGCACGTACCGGACTTCGCGGCAACCCGATGAATGTGCTGGACGGCGGCGAGCTGGATAACTTCTTGGAAGCGTTTTTGAGAGGCGCAATGGCCGACGAGGATGAAGCCGAACAGAATTAATTGTTATAGCCCGTAGTGCGCAAGCACTCGGGATGCGGTCGAATGATGTTGTACGTCGAATGTTACTTGTATCCATCCGACTTGCTCGCGCAAGACGGCTATATCGCACAACGCCCGTCACGAGGATAAACCATGAAACAGTCGTTGACCATTTTCACACTTTTCCTGTTTCTCTTGCCCGGCTGCGTTCAGGAGGAACCCTCTAGCTCACCCACATCACCGACCGTTACACCGGCGTCGAATACACCCGAAACTCCCGCCAAGAAAGAAACTCCAAAACAACCTGCCGTCAAACCAATCATTGTTGATGAACCGGAAACCATTCCTGATCTTCTTCCTGCCGAAGAATACACAACCGGCTGGATTCGCTTATTCGATGGTTACACCTTGTTCGGCTGGGAACAACTGCACGCCGCGAAGTGGAATGTGTCTGCGGAGGGCGTGCTCACTTCGCCTGCAGACGCTGATCCTTCCATTCTGATGACAACCGTTCCCTGGACCGATTTCGAACTACAATTGGACTACAAATTAGCAGACGGAGGGAACAGCGGCATCTTTCTGCGAACGTCTCCATCACCCTCCAATCCGGCGGTCGATTGCTACGAACTCAATTTGTGTGACACACACGAAAAATTCAAAACGGGCAGTCTGGTAACCAGAGCACAACCGATCGCCGAAGTCACCGGAGATGGTGGCTGGCACACCTTGCGCGTCATCTGCGACGGAAACTGGATTCAAGCCTGGCTTGATGATGTTCATATGACTGATTTTCATGACGAGTCGGAGAAGCCGCTGCTCTCCGGTCGAATCGGACTGCAACAAAATGGTGGTATGGTCGAATTCAAAAACGTCAAACTCAAACCGTTCAGCACAAACGCGTTGTTTGCGGGGGAATCACTCGACCAATGGAGTGTTGTTCCTGGTTCCAAAAGCACATTCGATATTGTAGAAGAAACCATCCACGTGGCCGATGGTCCCGGCTTTCTCGAAACCAAAGAAACCTTTGCCGATTTTGTCTTGCAAGCCGACTACAACATCAACGGCGACGGCTTGAACTCGGGGATCTTCTTTCGGGCGATGAAGGGGACCGAAGACGCTCCGTCCCACGGTTACGAATGCCAAGTGCATAACGCGTATGAGAACGGCGATCCACGACAACCAACCGACCACGGTTCGGGAGGAATCTTCAAACGCGTTGAAGCTCGCCGCGTCGTCAGCAAAGACCGGGAATGGAACACCATCACCTTGAATGCGTCCGGCAACCATTTCGCCACCTGGGTGAACGGCTACCAAACCGCCGACTGGATGGACACTCGCGAAAGGGATGAGAACCCGAGAAAAGGTCGCCGAGACAAAGCGGGACACATAAGCCTGCAGGGCCACGACCCCACGACCGATTTGAATTATCGCGAGATCAAAATCACTCCGCATGCGGAGTGAGATAATTACAGGTTGAGTGAGATGAGTACAGCGAATCGTTAACCGACAAAACGGTTGGATGTCGAACTACATGTTGGCAAGCGATGCGAACCTATATTTTTTCCTCTGCGTCTCCGCGCCGCTGCGTGAGACATTTTTTCTGACTGACTGACAAGCCGACATTCCAAAAGAACAATTTCTCATCGCTCATGCCGATACAGAGTATCGGCCTTCAACAACGCTTTCACTTGCTCTGTTTATCCGTGACATCTGCGTAATCAGCGGTTCTCGTTTTGATGGCCACAAGAAACACAAGAAATCTCAAAGAGCAGTTTCTCGTGCCATCTGAGTTCGTGTGCCATGGTTCGCCTGTTGTCGTGATTTCAAAGACAAGAACACTGATTGACCCTCATCTTCGCTCATCAGGTTCGGCTCAGAGCATTCGTGTTGATGTGTGTTTTCTTTTTTTTCACTTATCGGCGTTCAACTTGATTCGCTGCGTCTCCGCCCTTCTGCTTGAGTCTATGACTGTATCAATTCAAATCAATTGATGAATACTGCGTTCGCACCAGTCCTGTGTTGTAGTGATACGCAAAACTGGACAGAACGCAGATTTCTCTTGTGCAATATTTTCAAACGTACTATCTATTCCAGACTGAAATTCTGATTCTCCTAGTTTGAAACCTATAAGCTAGAAGGGTTGCAGATGAAGGCATGGAAATACCGGCCTGAAATTGATGGTTTACGTGCGATCGCGATCTTGCTTGTCCTACTGTTTCATGCCGACTTAGGATTCAAGGGAGGATTCATCGGAGTCGATGTGTTTTTTGTGATTTCCGGATATCTGATTACTGGAATCATTCTCAACAAACAACGAGCTAGTCAATTTCGGATTGGTGAATTTTGGGAACGGCGTGTCCGTCGTATTCTCCCCGCATCGATTTTCATGGTGACGGCAGTCTTGTGCTATGCCAGTTTCACGTTTATGCCTGATGATTTCTCACAGCTGAGTGAAACCGCACTGTATCATCAATGTTTATTGTCTAACGTCAACCTCTGGTTGACGTCGGGCTATTTTAATAATTTTGCGGAATCAAATCCGCTTTTACATACTTGGTCACTGGCTGTCGAAGAACAATTTTATCTTTTTTATCCGTTTCTTTTAATGTGGCTGGGACGTTACCGAGAAACAGTGCGTTTACGTGTACTGACTGGGCTGTTTTTACTGTCATTGATCGGAAGCGAATATGCCGTTCACACCCAACCAGAAATGTCTTTTTTCCTGCTGCCCACACGCGCCTGGGAAATGTTGTTGGGCGGAATTATTTGTTTTCTTCCTGTTTTCAATCGCGATCATTTTCGAGTCCGTGAGGTCGTAAGCACTGTGTCAGTATTAGGACTGATATTTTGCGGCTGGTATTATCACGAAGAGCTACCTTTCCCCGGTGTGTCTGCTGCTCTTCCGTGTTTGCTCACAGCGGGATTTATCTGCTCAAACTTAAGAAATCAAACGTCGATTGGTCGAGTGATGAGCTCCAAACCATTTGTCTTCGTTGGACTGATTTCCTACTCGTTATATCTAGCGCATTGGCCAATTCTTGCATTTCTCAAATACCAATATGGAGATGAATTGCTATTGACGACCAAGATCGCTGCCATTGTGGCCAGCTTTCTATTGGCAATCATTTCCTGGCGTTGGATCGAGCAACCCTTCCGTCGCCGAGTGATCCTGCCGAAGCCGCGGCATGTCTTGCTGGCAACATTCATCGCACCTGCGTTGCTCATCTCGGCATCCGTTGTCATTAACAAAAATGACGGCTTTCCGAATCGATTACCAAAGGTGGCTAGTGATTATCTTGCAACTCGTCGTCGTATTGCTGAGCGAAAGTATAAGGATCGAATCAGTCCGGAGCAAATGGAGGCAGACGAGGTTCCTGTTTGGGGTGATCCCGAAGGAGAACACGAAATCTTGGTTTGGGGAGACAGCCATGCAATGGCGTTGATGCCGCTTGTCAGAAACTCAACATTAAGTGCTACCAAATTACTTATCCCGGAAATACTCCGCTCCTCGATTATGGTGTTGATATGAGAAGACATATTACCAATCGTTCGATTGAGCGCAATCAGGCGGCTTATGAATTTCTTGTTCGGAATAAAATTCCTCTGGTGGTCATGGTGGCCTATTGGGGGAAGTCTTATCGAAGTCATTCTTCAATTTTTGAGAAATCGGTCCGGGATACCGTTGACCAGCTGGAGCTGGCTGGAGTTCAAGTTGTGATTGTAGAAGACAACGCCTCTTTCAACTATATGGTTCCTCATCGACTTGCGAGGCTCGCATGGCTTGGACAAGAGACCACAGGAGTCGGTATCTCTCTCGAAGAACATTACGAATACAATCGAATCCCTCGTGAAGTATTTCATTCACTCTCGAACAGAAATGTACGAGTCTACGATCCGACTCCCTATTACGCGGGTGACTCGAATGTCTGGCCCGCTGAGATTGACGACATGAGCATGATACGGGATAAGCATCATCTTTCCGAAGCAGGAGCTATTGGGGAGTCGATGCCTCAAATCGCAATTGAGTCTGAGAAACAATTTCATTGATAGATAAATCTAAGATTAATTTTACTCTTTAGCGACCCTCTTTTAATTCGCTTTTCGAATCGAGAATGAGCGATCCTAGTTCATCCGTGCTCTCTTCATCGCGGTTGGTCCCGAAAGATTCCCTCATGTCGGCAAGGATCTGAGCAACAAGACAGCGGGGCTGTAGAAGTCAGGCAGAGACTACTGCTTTATCGATTCAAATCAGTTGTCAGGTTACGGCTCGCTTCACTCGGCTAATACCACCTACGATCGCGCGGTGAGATCTATTCGTTTCATTGGTGTTCGTCGTGATAACAAATCGGGATCAAACCTTTGCCCCACTCAACGCCTCCAGAATCAAGGCCGCGCTCAGATTCTTCGGGAGCAAGACATCAACGCCGGCGGCTTTCGCGGCAGATTCTGCCAAGTCGTGAACGATGTTTCGTAATCCAATAATGCGGCATCTGGTGTCACGCCGACGATAGATTTCCAATTGTCGGATGCGGTCTGGTTGCCAGGGATCACAATCCCAGAGGACGGCTTCTGGTTGCTGTTCGAGGGAAACAATTTTTCCTCCACAGGACACAACCAATTCGGTCCAGTAGCTTCGCAAGTCACGATCCGGTGTAAAGAGCCCGACCGTAATTCCCTCCAAGTCCATTTGATCGGGAAGTTCGGCATCGCGAAGAAATGTTTCTTCCAACGACGCGGTCATTGGCAAGGGTTCGCGATTTTCGCGTAAAACATCCAGTTCTTGTCGAAAACGGATCTCCAAGCGTTCGCGGGGAACGCAACATCCGGGAGGTAGCCAAGGCCAATGCCGAATCGCCGAATCGCTCCAACCATCTTGAATGATGATCCAGCGGGCCAAAGGCAATTCGTTCCAGAGTTCGGCGAACTCATCCAGCGACCAGGCTTGTGTGTAACCTGCCGAGAGAAGTACCAATCGCGGCGGCTGGTCCATGTGAAGTCCGTCACGAATCACTTCAGAGAGGTCGGCATACACGACAAGCTCGGCGTTCGGGACATGCGCGAGAATCCAATCCTGTAAATCACGGCGAGCGTGAATATCGGAAGCCAAGAGCAGGATTTGAAGTGATTCTGTGGGCATTTGTGAATTCCTGGGCAAAGGGGAAGCGTAATCGGAACCAATGACACGAGACAAGTGCAGTTTTTTTCGGCTTTCCGCTTTCCCGTTTCCGCTTTCTACTCGCCTCTTCATCTTGCTGAATATGGCGAGATCTGGGATAAACTCAGATTACACGGATGTCCCGAAGGAATCACACGACGTGCTGGAACCACTCTCTCCCCGAATGAAAGAACTGTTGCTGACACACGGCTTGTGTGTTGCCTCAGATCTGCGTCGTTGCCGGCGGAAGGTGAAGCGATTAACCTCGGATCTTCCGGCGTTCGATTCGGTCTGGATCGATGCTTTGGTCAGTCAGAAATCACTGACCCCGTATCAGGCCACATTGTTAGAATCTGAGCACCCTGAACGGATCACGTCAGGAGAGTACATCCTGATTGATCGACTTGGTGGCAGGAATCGCTCCGAAACTTTTCTGGCACGAAACCGCAAACGAAAACGATTCTGTCTGGAAACTCTCTCTCTACGTCCAGAACAACTCGACTCCTCAGAGAATCATCTCAAAGAGACGATTCGCCAACTGGCAGAATGGCATCATTCTCATGTCGTGACTCCCAGAGAAGTCATCAAGCAGCAAGAATCACTCGTTGTTGTCAGCCAATACATTCCAGGGCTTAGCCTGCGTGAACTTTTGGTTCGACGAGGTCGCTTTCCAGTCCCCGTGGTCATCGCCATTGCCCGGCAGGTTCTCACCGGCATGAAGGCTTTGCAGAAAGAAGGGGTCTTCCACGGCGATTTGCGTTTAGAGAACGTGAAACTCTCTCCACGGGGAAGGGCGATGCTGGTGGAAACGGGAGTCCAAAATGCCGTCACCCCGCAACTTTCCTACGTCACCGACTTATCCACCGAACAGTGTGAAGGAATCGCTCCCGAACGAGTCGCAACGGGAAATCGTGTCGACGAACAGACAGAACTTTATGCACTGGGCTGCCTATTATGGCAATTACTGGCAGGACGCCCGGCGATCAAGGAAGCTGATCCGCTCGCCAAATTAACCGCCCACCAACAACGAGACATCCCCGATGTCCGCGAATGGGCTACCGATGTCCCGGAGAAAATCGCACTGGCCGTCCGTCAGTTGACTCAACGCGATCCAGAAAAACGTCCCGAATCATTGATTGCGGCTGCCAAACTCTTCGGACGTTCTTCACTCAGTGATCGCAGCAAGCTTCGTGAATATCAAGCATATTTCCTGTCTCAAGCCCCCGGATGGACAATCAAAGAGCTTTCCGCACGACGCAAAACGTGGCCCTGGATGTTGGCAACTTCTGCCAGCCTACTCATGATTTCGATGGTGCTCCAGGATGAAGGTGCTCGCACAGAGTTGTTGTCACTGGCAGATCGGGTCACACAAAAGACCGAAGAAATCTTCGCCGCTCCGCAACCGATTGTTGAGGAAGAAGTCACTGAGTCAAACTATCTGAAACTGCCGACAGCAGATGCCGACGGTGTCATTCTCATCAAAACTTCTGGCGAATATGAAGCGAAAGATCTGAACGTCGTGGGGCCATTAAAAATCATGACTGACGATGGCATCACGGCCACTCTCATCGTCAAAGAGTCTTGTGAGATTAGTTGTGAATCACTGACGCTGGAAAATCTCACTGTTCAACAGGAGTTCGTCGCAAAACAGGGCGCCTTGCTGGCGATTCAGTCGCTTGATGTCAAAATCTCCAACTGTGTATTCGACATGCGAATTCGTTCGTCCCAACTAGCCGACCAACAAACCATTGAACCTTCTCAATTGATCGCGGTTGCCTGGAAATCGATTGACCCGGAAGACCGTAGCGGTGGACGTTTTGAACTGGAAAATTCAGTATTCCTCGGCGGAGGAACTCAGCTTTATCTGGGAACCGCTCCCTCATACTGGACGGTCGAAAATTGCCTGTCGGTTGGTGCCAACTCGTTTGCCCGATTTCGAACTTGGCCAGAACCCGAGAGTCCCCTCACTGGCCAATGGAAGAATCTCAGTCTTCGTGGGACTGATTCAGCCCTGATTTTCGACCCTGTCAAAACCGATTCACCAGTTGCCGGCGAAATACGACTCACCGCGACTGGTTGTGTTTTCGACCTGACAGATCAACGTGGCGCATTGTTTCTCTTCAAGCAGGATCGCGTACCGGAAGGTCAATTCTCGTATTTGTCTCTCATGGGCGAAGATTGTGTCGGATCAGAATCACTCATCGTCGCGGGACACTGGAAATCAGAGAATCAAGTATTACCGCTGGAAGCAAAACGATTACAGATTGAGGGTCTGATTCTGGCTCCGATTCAGTTCAAGGGTAAATTGACATCGAATCCGACCGATTCTGTTGTGCTGGAAGTCTCTGGACCGCGACTTTCCGCTGATTTTCCGGGGATCGATGCGAGTCAATTGCCAATGAATACTGAGGGATTTCTGAAAAGCGATCCTTGATCGTTGATGCGGAGCGTAGCCATTGTTAAGCTTGACCAGTTTGTTTTTTACTGTCCGCGGAAGAGACAATGTCCACTGAGAGACCAAGTCGCGTCTGGAATCGAAAACATATCCTCGGATTGGAAGAATTATCCGCGGAAGAAATCACTCAGATCCTCGATCAGGCTGCCGAGTTCAAACAGCAGACGAAAGAGGGAGTTTTGAAGCTCAATTCCCTGCGAGGGAAGGTCGTTGCCAACCTTTTTTTTGAGCCCTCAACCCGCACACGAACAAGCTTTGGCCTAGCCGCAAAACGCCTAAGTGCCGATACCGTCGATTTCTCTCCTTCGGGCAGCAGCCTTTCCAAAGGCGAGACGTTTATCGATACGGCCAAGAACATCGAAGCGATGGGAGTCGATCAGGTTGTCGTCAGACACATGACACCCGGCGCACCGCATCTGTTGTCCAAACACTTGAAAGCTTCGGTACTCAACGCGGGTGACGGCACACACGAACATCCCACACAAGCCCTCCTCGACATTTTCACGATCCGAGAACAAAAAGGGACGTTGGAAGGGCTCACTGTGACTTTAGTGGGCGACATTCTGCATAGTCGCGTTGCCCGCTCAAATATCTGGGGACTCAAAAAACTAGGGGCACGAGTCATTGTTTGCGGCCCCTCCACCCTGATCCCCCGCGACATCACACAACTCGGTGTCGAGATTTCCTACGACCTTGACGCCGTCCTGCCGGAAACAGATTGCGTCAACTTACTCCGTGTCCAATTTGAGCGCCAACGCTCGGCGTTCTTCCCTTCGATTCGCGAGTATGCCCACTTGTTTGGATTAAACACCGAACGTGCCTCTCGTGGTAAAGAGGGAATGGTCGTATTGGCTCCCGGACCGATTAACCGGGGTGTCGAGCTTTCGACGGAAGTAGCCGATGGCCCTCATTCAGTCGTTCTCGATCAGGTAACGAATGGATTATTGGTCCGCATGTCGTGTCTCTATCTACTCAATCAATATCAGGATCGACAAGCCGAAAGGGGAGACTCATGACCAGCCTGTTGATTCGTGGTGGACGACTTATCGATCCCTCACAAAACCTGGACCGGACAGGAGATCTCTTAATCCGCGATGGAGTGATTGCCGGTGCGGGAGATGTCGCAGGCCACGCTGATGAAGTCATTGAGGCAGAAGGATTGATCGTTTCTCCCGGCCTGATCGACTTACACGCCGCCTTACGTGATCCGGGTGACGAAGAAGACGAGACAACCTATACAGGCACCGCGGCTGCATTAGCGGGAGGATTCTCCAGCATTGCCTGCCTTCCCGACACCACCCCTGCCATTGATAACCGTGCCGCGGCCGAATTCGCAATCTTACAGGCTGCCCGCGCAAGGAACTGTCACGTCTATCCACTGGGAGCAGTGACGAAAAGTCTCAAAGGCGAAGAACTCGCCGAGATGGGACAACTCGTCGATGGTGGAGCGGTCGGTTTTTCGGACGGCAAGCATCCGCTACACAACGCCGAAATCATGCGCCGTGCCCTCGAATACAGCCGAATGTTTGATCGTCCGATCTTCAATTTCCCGGAAGTCGAAGAATTGAGTCGCTCTGGTGTGATGCACGAAGGGTATTACTCGACGCTGTTAGGATTACGGGGGATGCCGGCGGCGGCGGAATCGATCATGGTCGGTCGAGATTTGGCGTTGGCCGAAATGACGGACGGAAAACTGCACGTCACAACAATCACTGTCACAAATAGTGTCAAACAAATTCAGCAGGCAAAAGAAGCCGGAGTGAAAGTCACCTGTTCTGTGACTCCCCATCATCTGACACTCGACGATTCGACGCTGCAAAGTTTCGATTCCGCGTTCAAAGTGAATCCACCTCTGCGTTCGCGGGACCACATCGACTCACTAATTCGCGGCTTGAAAGATGGCACGATTGACGCCATCAGCTCCGATCATCAACCGTATTCGATTGAGAAAAAACGAAATGAGCTGGATCAGGCACCTTTTGGCATTGCCGGTCTCGAAACGGTTCTCCCGATTTGCATACAATCACTTATCGATCCCGGTCATCTTTCATGGTTGCAATTGATCGACAAACTCTCGACAAGGCCGGCTGCCATTCTGGGACTCTCCAAGGGAACCCTGAAAGAGAACTCAACGGCCGACATCACATTGATCGATCCTCATGTCGAGTGGACAATCGACCCTAAACAGTTTTTCTCACGAGGACGAAACACACCCTTTGAGGGATGGACTGTGAAAGGGCGAGCACATACCGTCATAGTCGGTGGCGAAGTCCGCTACTATCTGGGACAGATCGCATCTCGCATCAATCCTGCAGTGTAACTTCAAGGTATGGAAACATCAGAGGGGAGTGACGTGAAATATGGCCACTCCTTATCTCATTATTGATGGTTACAACCTGATGCATGCCGCGGGCCTCGCTCGCCCCACTTATGCACAAGGGGATCTGGAGCGTTGCCGTCATCGGTTACTCAGACTGCTGGTCAATTTTTTGACCAATGAAGAATGTGATCGGGCCAAAGTTGTGTTTGATGCTTGGGAAGCACCGCAGGGACTCCCCAATCGCATGAAATTTGACGGGTTGCAAGTCCGCTTTGCTGATCCCGGCCACGATGCCGACTCCCTCATCGAAGAACTGATTCTCGCTCACTCAGCACCACGTCAGATCATTGTGGTTTCCGGTGATCGTCGCCTCCAAAAAGCCGCCCATCGACGGCGGGCGAAATATATTGGCAGCATCGCTTTTCTGGACGAGATCGTCCAACGTCCTCCTCGCCGTGATCGAGAAAACGACGTTGCCGAGTCGCACCCCAAGTTCGAGGGTGGTTTGACCTCGGGTGAACTCGAACACTGGATGGAGCTATTCGGGGATGTCGAAAAATTTGCAGAGAAGGAACAGGACAAGCTCGCCAAACGGGAAATTCACGATCAGCAATCAGCATCTGAAGCTCAAGCGAAAGCAGTGCCCAAAAGCAACGACGAAGATGAAGAGCAAGTCGACGAGGATGAATGGGCCGACCTTTATCAAGAACTCGGTTTACTAGGTGATGAATTGGCCAGCGAAATGATGAAGGATGAAACTCTGGATCGCTTACAAGCCGAAATTGACCGAATGATTGATGAAGAAGGGGGAGGCTTGTCCTGAATAGGTGGAATTGTAGATTTTCTCCCCTAAACCCGGGAGAGACCTGCACGTGAATCGCGTCTGAACAAGGTAGGGATATCTCGTTCTTGACAAAATCAAGTTTTTCAACGGAGTGTTAGGCAGGACAAATCATTGACACGCCACACAATCTGACGCACAATCTGTCTAACCCCAGCCCTGAACTAAAGATGCACCACGCATGAAACACTCACAAAAACACCGCCAACTACTCATCCCCAGCATTTGTGCTGTTCTGTTCATTGCAGCCGGATGCGGCAGTGAAGCTTACAACAATCGGCTCAATGCAACCAATCAACTTTTTCAGTACACCAACAAGCTGAAAGAGAATCTGGGGCCAGCCTGGAATCAGTCGGGTGTCGAAGTCCGCATGCCGGCTCAAATGGTTGAAGTCGCACCTCCTCCGATGGTGAAAAACGAAGAGGGAGAATGGGTACAAGATGGTCTCGATGAACGAATCCCACCTGAATTACCATCTCTCGAACTTCCCGGCTTGATTGGTGCCTGGAAAGGGATTGTGGAAGCGGATGTCTCGGGTGAATTCAAAGAATTGCCCGCATATGCGTTTGTGATGTCGAATGGTTATCTCTGGGCAGAGAATAACGCAGAAGAAGCGATGGAATACCGTAATATCATCGCTGAAAAAGTTATCGATGGACTCAATCTACCATATCCTGATCGGAGCGTCTGGAAACAAAAGCAATACCCGGCCACTCCCGGATTTGTCCCACAACAAGGCGCCTCCGTCTGGGTCACACAAACTGAGATTTTTGTTGGCGAAACAACAGCTGAGATTTCATTACATCTGTTCGGAGCAGGGGACGTGACCGTTTATGTCTTGTTTATCTATCCTGAAACGATCGCGAGGAAGAAACATTTTGCGGAACGAATCGACCTGGCATTGGAAACGCTCAAAATTTCAGCCGACAAACCGACAGCGGGAGCAGCTCCCGGCACGGCTCCCACGAAGCCTGGTGGTGGATTTTAGAGACCACTTGAGAGACGAGAAAGTTTAGTGTGTCTCGCGTGACGACATCAACAGACGCCCCGGACTCTGTGAATACATATTCTCAGAGAGGGTTAGTACGAGTCTTAGGCCCCGGCATGGCCATGGCGATGGTTGTCGGCAATGTCATTGGTAACGGGATTTTTTCAAAACCGGGTGAAGCAGCGGCAGCCGCCGGAAATGTGAGCCTCGTCACATGGGCCTGGATTGCTGGCGGGTTGGTAAGTCTCATCGGTGGGCTCTGTTTCGCGGAACTCGCGGTTGCCTATCCACGAGCAGGTGGCATTTATGTCTATCTCAAAGAAGCTTACGGACGCAGTATTGCCTTTCTGTTTGCGTGGAGTGAATTTGTCTTTGGCCGCCCGGCATCAATCGGTGTGTGCTGCATCATTCTGATGGCTCAAGTGAAAGCCATTTTCAAAACCGACATTATGATGTGGGAAGAAATTGGCCTCTCGCTCATCGCCATTGCCATCATTGCAACCCTCAATATTCGTGGCGTCATCTGGGGAGGCCGCGTGCAAGGTTTCACCACGCTGCTGAAATGTCTCATGCTGATTCTGTTGGCGGCTTTACCATTTGTTCTCACAGGACGAGGAGAAATCGGATTCGACACCGACAATTTCGCCAGCACCATGAAGGTCGATAATCCTTCTCTTGCGGTAAGGTTTGCGGGTGCGCTACTTGCCGTCTCTTGGGCCTACAACGGTTGGCATGCGGTTTGTCCCATTGCTGAAGAGATACGAAACCCCAGCCGGAATATTCTGATTGCCATGATGGGGGGCTTGATGATTATTTTTCTGGTCTACGGGTTACTGAACCTCGCCTATCATGGTTCGATGACACTGGACGAGATCAGTCAAGCAAACTACATGCTGCCGCAGGTGATGATCGAGAAACTGTTGAACCCGGTGAGCACAAAGTTGGCTCAATTCGGTTCGCTGGTGATCTCCATCTCCATTTCTTTGAGCATGATTGGCGGGATTAACGTCAACCTCATGAATGGCCCGCGTGTGGCACTTGCCACCGGACGTGACGAACCGGCCCTCGAACGACTCGGCGTGACGAGTGAACGATTTCACACACCGAAATTCAGCATCATTTTTCAAGCAGTCATGTCGGGAGTGACATTAGCCGTCGTGGCATTGTATCTGGAACTCACCCAGCAGCCGGGTTCGCTCAATATCTTTTTTACGTTGACAAACTACGTGGTCTACTCGGCCAGCATTTTCTTCATGCTCACCGTGGGTGCGGTCATCGTCTTGAGAAAGACAGCGGCTGACCGCGAACGTCCCTTCAAAACGCCTCTTTACCCTTTCTTGCCAATCGCTTATCTAATTTTTAATGCGTGGTTTCTGTACGCCGTTTTCATCGGGCAGCCCGTTCATGCGATGGTCAGCATCGCATTGAGCCTCATTGGTTGGCCGATTTGGTGGATGCTGCAACCAAGAGATCGGCACAATTCATAGCTGTTATATGAGTGGGCTGCGAAATTATTGAACTTACGGACGCTGCGACTTTGTCTCGGTCCCTTCATTTTATTGCAATGGGGATGCTCTCAACGACGATTCTTTCTAAAATATTGATCTCTCATGGAATGAGATTGGATCCGCTTTCTAATGACTTTTTTGAATGCCGCAATTCTGTTCGGCCTTGGAATGACCGCAATCCCGGTCATTCTGCATCTGTTATTGCGCAATCGGCCTAAGAAGCTGCCGTTTCCTGCATTACGGTTGTTGATGCAAACCAAAAAATCAAACACACGTCGGCTCAAACTCAAACACTTGTGGCTACTGTTATTGCGCGTTCTGCTAATCGCGCTGGTCGTCTTGGCATTGGCAAGGCCAACATTACCGGCTGCGGATTACTCACTCATCGGGGGGGATTATTTCCGACTGGGTCTCATTCTACTGCTCGCCGTCATCGCTGACCGCGTGATGTCCCATTTTGGGAATCGAAAACCATTACTATCTTCGGTCTTCCGATCACGACAAGCTGCGTTTCGTAGCCTCATCGGAGTCACGGCATTTGTCTTGTTCTTACTGTTGTTCCTGTGGCCATACGGGGCTCGCATCACGGCACAGTGGAAAGACCCTCAATCCCCCATTCAAGAAAATTTCCCGGTCTCTGCCGTGCTATTATTTGATGTTTCGCCAAGCATGGAATATCGGGAGCAAAATTTCACTCGCCTGGATGCTTCTCGCGAAATGGCGGAACAGCTTCTTTCCCGATTGCCAAACGCCAGTCAGCTTTCTGTCACTCACAATGCCTCGAAAGACCCCGCCGTTTTTCTGAGCGATTCGACGGCTGCTCGTAATCGGCTCGACCAATTGCAAATCAATGAGCTGACGGAGACACTCGACCGTCGCGTGAAAGCAGCCATCGATTTACAAGTTCGAGATCGCGAGCGAATTCTGGACGAATTGGGGACATCAGCCGACACCGCAGACAATGATCGTTTCATTCGTGAAATCTATGTTTTTACGGACATGTCCGCGAGCGACTGGCGTCTGTCTGCTTCTCAGTCACTCCAAAAACAGATGGAAGAAAATCCGTGGTTGGCCGTTTATCTGATTGATGTCAGTGCGGTCAGTTCTCGCAACATGACATTGGCTCATCCCAAATTGTCTGCCGAAAAAGTGGCCTTCAATTCCACACTCGTCATCCGCAGCGAATTACTTTCGACAGAGATCAACAACGACCATCAAACTGTAGAGTTATTCGTTCACGATGCGTCGGGAGAATTGGTAAAACAAGGGCGACAAGATATATCGCTCTCTGAAGAGGGTGGGGCGGTGGTTGAGTTCCCGCTGAAGGCTCAACGACCCGGATTTCTGACAGGAGAGTTGCGACTCGTTTCATCCGACCCACTTAACTTTGACAACGTCCGCTATTTCACAGTCGATGTCACCGAACCCTCACGAGTTCTGGTTGTTTCCAACGATCAGTCTCGGAGAGAATTGTTTTCGACCATGCTCAAACAACTGCGATACAAGGTCTCCGAACAACCCCCCGCAGCGCTCGATAATGTTGAATTACCGAATTTCGATGTCATCTGTTTGTTGAGTGTCCAGGACATGTCATCAACGGCATGGTCACGTTTGGAAAATTTTGTTGAGACAGGTGGCGGACTCTTCATTTCCTTAGGCCAGAAAAACATTAACGCCAGCAGTTATCTCAATTCAGTGTCGGCAAAGAATTTACTACCCGGATTGCCGGCAGCATTTCTGAAATTTACACCACCCGAGTTTCTGGATTTTGGTCAAAACGAACACCCTCTGGTCGGAAAAGCGGACGAACTACTCGTGCCGGATGGTTTCGCAGGAGCCGAAATTCGCCGATGGTGGAAAGTCGATGTGGCAGACGATGCAAGAACGATTTTGTCATACACAAAATCCGCTCAAACACCGGCTCTGCTGGAACGTGCCGTCGGACGTGGCCGAGTCCTGATGTTGACGACCTCGATTGAGCCGGGAGACTGGAACGATCTGTTTTATTCCGGCCCCGCGTTTTTCATTCTCTCTGACCTGATGCTGCAATCACTTCGCCCGCGAGACATGCGATCACACAACTTACAAGTGGGTGAGTCTGCCGTTATTCCTCTGCCGCGAAACCGTGAGTTTAGTCAGTATTTGTTTCGCACTCCGGGACTCGAACAGACAGGCGGTAACATTGAACCCGGAGCCGAACAATTGCCACTTGGCCAAGTGGCACAGGCTGGACATTACGATTTTCGCTCAAAACCAAACGGTTACCGCATCGTCTTCTCCGCCAACATCACCGAATCGGAGTCGGACTTAACTCGTTTGACTGATCCAGACTTAACCGATTTGTTTGGAGAAGGACGTTATGGAATTGCCCGCTCACTGGAAGAACTCGAACCCGTGGTCCGTAGTCGTCGTTTGGGACAAGAAGTGGTTCCTCTGTTAGTGATTCTGGCGGCGATACTTTTTGCTTTGGAACAATTGATTGCCAATCGCTTTTACAATGATGACCTCTCCGCATCTTCCTCCCTGAAAGAAGCTCTCTGAAAGGATTATCACTGCTGAAATGAAAATGGTATTCTCCCCCATCATGAGTTGGCCAGCGACGTTATTGATCGCCGCTGCGCTGGGTTTTGTGATCTGGTGGAGCTATCGACCCAAACTCAAACGACTCTCGCCGTTTCGGGGTCGATTATTGTTAACGCTGCGAGCTACCTCCCTCTTGGTACTTTTGCTCGTGATGCTACGCCCTTCGTTAGAATTCACCTCCAGTGAAACTGAAGGAATGGTTCTGATCATCGCCGGCGACTCCTCTCGCAGTATGGAAACCCCCGATGGGCTTGGTTCACAATCACGACGGCAAGCATTACTCAACACATTGAATGAAAATCAGGAGACTCTCGAAGGCCTCTCTGAGAAAGTCACCATTCTGCGATACGATTTTGATGAAACGCTGGTTGAGCGAGATAAGCTAGATCTTTTAACCACCGGCGAACAAACCGCGGTGGGAGCAAGCCTGGAAAAACTGTTGCAAGAGACAGGCAACGAACGTGTCGTGGGTGTGCTACTAATGACAGACGGAGCACAGCGTGCATTTGCTCCGCTGAATATCGACCCAAGAACAATCGCGCTCAGGTATGGTGAACAGCGAATCCCCATCCATCCTGTTCCCTTCGGAGGGACGGGACAAAGTGAAAACGCTCTGGACTTGGTCGTCGAAGAACTGTTTGTCGATCCGATTGCGTTTGAAAAGACCACCATTCCGGTCACCATCCGCTTGCGAGCATTGGGGGCTGCCGGTCGAAAAATCAGAGTGAAACTGTTGGTCGAAGAACGCCGCGGACGGGCTCCCGGAGATGTGGGAACGATGGGAATCCCCTTGATCACGGGAGATGACCGCCCCGTGAAAGAAATCACGATCAACTCGTCTAACGAAGTGCAAACAATCGACCTCAGCTTCACGCCTCAAACGACGGGAGAATTCAAACTCCGCGTTGAAGCGGAGCCTCTCTCCAAAGAAGTGAAGACCGTCAACAATTCTCGGGAGACGATTATTACCGTCCAAAAAGGTGGTATTCGAGTCGCCTATCTACATTCGATTCCCCCAGAAGCGAAGTTCATTCTCAAAGTGGGAGGCACAGAACAAATCCAGATTGAATCGAACTTGATGTATCTGGGGGCGTTGCAAAAGCAAAACCGTATTCCCGATGACTGGTTCGAACCAAATCGGTTTGATGTTTATATGATAGGCGACATCCCCGCAGAGCTGCTCTCTGACGAACAAATGACGGCTCTCGCGGAACGTGTCTCGGAAGATGGAGCCGGCTTGATGATGCTGGGCGGATTACGAAGTTTTGGCCCTGGAGGTTATGCGGGCACACCGTTGGAAAAACTGTTGCCGGTGGTGATGAAAGAAGCAGAAAAGTCCGATGGTCGCGTGTCTCCCGACCTACACTACTTCCGAGATCTGCAAATGCGACCAACACCACGCGGTCGGTCTCATTATCTGATGCGACTCGATAACTCGGCAAACCCGGCAGAAATTTGGTCGGAACTTCCCCCGTTACAAAAAGCGAACAAACTACAAAAACGTCACCCACTCGTCCAAGTGCTTGCGGAAAGTGAGGAGGGAGCACCGCTATTGTTTGCGCAGGAATTCGGACCAGCACGCGTGTTGGCTTTCGCCGGGGACACAACATGGTTATGGCATTTGAATGGTTTTCAAGAAGAGCATACGCGATTTTGGCAACAGATCATTCTATGGCTGTCCCGCAAAGAGCTTGATAGCGACTCCTCAGTCTGGGCGCGTGTTGATCCTCGAAACTTTCGCCTGGGGCAACGTGTGCCGATCACTTTTGGTGCTCGCAATGACCGGGGAGAACCGTTGGCCGATGCAATCTTTCAGGTCACTGTGAAAACTCCCGATGGCAACGAGTTCTCACCCTCACTTCTAGGATCCGGGGGAGAACGCAGGATCGAAGTGATCGATACTGACCAACCCGGTGACTATTGGGTCAAAATAGACGCGATACGTGATGGACAGCCGGTCGGCCCAACTGCTTGGACACGTTTTCTGATTGATGCCGGTGATCCTGAACTCGACAATCCCGCAGCCGACTTCCAACTCCTTGAGGAAATTGCGAAATTGAGCGGTGGTTCGATGATTCCACCCGAAGATCTCGACGATTATTTAAAACAATTGCAGGACGAGCGATTACCGAGCCAGGAATTGACTGAAATTCGCAGAACCTCTTTATGGGACAACAGTTACGTAATGATTTTGTTTGTAGTGATCATTTCTTCAGAATGGTTCCTACGTAAGAAGAATGGTTTGGTTTAACGGTTCGTCGGGAACTCTTGTCCTTTCATGAGCGTCTTTGTCGATAGAATGAACATGAGTCATTGAACATCGGAAACTGGGTATTTCATGTCATCCACCACTCCATCCAAAGCTTCTTCAAAATATGTCGAGTACGATGAATTCGTCGACTATCAGTTGGAAAAAACGCGCAGTGAGATCAAGTGGAACGATGTACTAACCACACTGGCCGGCATTGCCACACTCACACTCGCATATCTGTTCATGTTCACAATGTTAGATCATTGGGTTATCGACGGAGGCTTCACACGTTCGGCACGAGCCATATTTTTATTCTCACTGGTGATTGTGAGCGCAGGATGGGTGCTCTGGAAAATTGTGATCCCTTGGTGGCGAAAAGTGCATGCTTTATTTGCGGCTCGCATGATTGAAGAACATGTCCCCGGTTTAAAAAGCAATCTCATCAATTTAATCGATCTCGAATCGGCAGGACATAAACCGAATCCTTCGATTCTCAGAGCGATGGAGAAACGATCAGCCGTCGAACTCTCAAAAGTTGATATGGAGAATGTGATTGATCGCCGACAGCTCTTACGAATTTGTGTCATTCTGCTCGGAGTCGTCGTTCTCTTTTGCCTCTACGCACTCTTCAGCCCGAAACCAATTTCATTTCTACGACCTCTCACAATCGCCAATGTCCCTGTGGCGACGCAGACGCGAATTGTGGAAGTGAAACCGGGTGATATTTCTGTTCTCGCACGCCGATCTTTACCTGTGACGGTCACCCTGCGTGACAAGAAACCGGATCGCGTTCTGTTCCATTACACGACGGACGACGAATCATTCGTGAACGAAGAATTGGAGATGCAACCGAATGAGGAAAAAGAGGGCGAGTATTTGTTGATGTTTGCGGGTGAGAACGGCGATGGCATCGGTCAGAAAACAACCTATTATGTCACAGCCGGTGATGCTCGTTCCGAGACATTCACCATTGGGGTGCAACAAGTCCCCACGGCGACCATCGAGCGAATTGAATATCGTTATCCAAATTATATGGAACTGGAGCCGCGATCACAGTTCATCGGAGCCATTGATGCCTGGGAAGGCACCGATATTTTTCTGGACGCCCGCATCGGGAATGATGTTCCGGTGAAATCGGCAGTTGTGCAGTTCGTTGATTCCGACATGAACTCAACAGGATATGAAGAAGTTCCACTAACTGTGATCGACGGCAATCGTTTGCAAGGTTCGTGGAAACTGGAATTTCGCAATGACGGAACCTACGCACGAGAGTACCGAATTCTGTGCAAGTCGGAAGCAGGACTCAGTGAAGACGATCCTCCCACATATCCGATTCTCATCCGCCCCGACACGGCCCCCGAAGTGGGATTCGTCGATCCTTCGGGAGACATCGAACGTCCCGCGAATGCAGTCATCCCATTGGTTTACAAAGCCAGAGATCCAGATTTCCAACTCCGGTATGTGACACTCCGCGTGGAAAAAGAAGGGGAAGAACTGCAAAGCTATCAACTCTTTGGTGGGCAACAGAAAGCGGTCGCGGATCGATTTCGCTGGGAATTGAAACCGCTGGGACTCCAGCCGGGAGACATCGTCAGCTTCGCGTTGGAAGCCCGCGACAACAAACAACCCTTTGGGAATCGTCGTTCCTCGCAACCACTCAAATTGACCATCAC
This sequence comes from Planctomycetaceae bacterium, assembly GCA_029243145.1. GTDB lineage: Bacteria > Planctomycetota > Planctomycetia > Planctomycetales > Planctomycetaceae > JABURQ01. Next base: position 22,329 of record JAQWSQ010000109.1, read on the forward strand.
GGCTCCTGCCGAGCCAGAAGTGATCGAAGAACAACTTCGCAAAGAGGAAGCCGAGCAGGAACCTCAACTGCAAGACGAACAACAAGATGCCGCTGAAGAGAACGGCGAAGAAGGTGGTGACTCATCCTCCGAAGAAGCCGGTGAAGAATCTGGCGAGAACACCTCTGAAGCGGGGACCGAAGAGACAGAGGGCAACAAATCAGAAGACAATAAAAGTGGTCCGCCAAAAGGAGACCAACCGAAGGATAAAAACTCAGACCCGCAGAACAAGCAGCAAGAAGATCAACCGAAAGAAGGAGACAATCCGACTCCCGACGATCAACCAAAAGCTGAGCCATCTGACACGGACGGTATGGGCGATGAATCTGAAATGCCAGAAACTGGTGAAGAAAACGGAAAACAGGAAGGAGAGCCAAACGCCCTCAAAAATGATGGCACCGACGATGCCGAGGCTCTCGAAAAGATCATCAAGGATCAGAAAGAGAAGGGGGACCAAGCATCGGGAGCTGGTGAGAGTGGTGAAGAACAATCCGGCGAAGAGGGTGGCTCAGGCGCAGAAATGCCCGATGACGAAGCCTCCAACGATCCCGCTCAACCGGGAGCCGGTAACGGTGCCAACAAAAAAGAGCAGAAGTCGGACGATCCCAAGAATCCCGGCAACAAAGTGGATATTCCCTCGAACGATGAGACGGGTGAAGAGAGCGAGGGCCCCGGTGACGAGAAACGCCCCGGCGACCCTAATGCAAAAGGAACCGGAACACCTGAAGAGAATGCCAATTCCGAAAACGCCACCAAAGCCAATGATCCTGACAACATCAAACGAAAAGACGGTACCGACCCGAGTACAGTTCCTTCCGAGGATCCCCATAATTCCGACAATCCCAAAAAAGAAAACACCGATCAATCTACGGACCGACCTCCCAATGCGGGGGAAGAAAAAGGAAATCCGAACAGCCCCGGCGCGAAAAACCAACCTGATGGACCCGATCGCCCCGATCCGGGCGAAGGCGATCCAAAAGAGCAACGCTCGAAAAACCCGGATTCGGGAGAGACCGGAAGTTCTCAACAAGCTTCTGATGGTCAAAAAGGCGGCACCGAAAAAGGGAACGGCGAAAGCACAGAAAAACCAGGTGACACAGCAGAGAATCCCGAAGGGAAACCGGGTGGCAAGCCGGGAGAACCGATGTCTGATCAAAAACAATCAGGCGAAGGAAAACCGGGAAGCGAGAAATCATCAAAGGGAGAAGGGAAAGGGGAATCTTCGGGTGAAGGTTCCGGTAGTGGAGAAGGGAAGGGGGATCCAAAAGGTGAACTCGGCGAAGGCTCTGCGGGAGGAATAGGGACAAAGCCCGGCACGAACGGCGGTGGAGCCGGTTCGAGTGAAGCAGGTCCAAGCAGTGATTCAGGAAAGACCAGCTCGGGAACTCCTGAAGAACAAAACCTCGATCACGCCAAACAAGCCGCCGATCTTGTATTGAAACGTCTGGAACAACAACTCAAACGGGGAGAAGTGAGCGACGAATTGCTCGATGAACTCGGTTGGACTGAAGGACAAATGCGAGCATTTGCTGATCGAATGCGCCAACAACTCGCACAGAATCGAGCAGAATTGACGAACGAGGAACAAATCCGACAGCGTCAGTTTGAAGAGATGTTAAAAAACATGAATTTCCAACCCAAAGAGGAAACGTCTCAAAGTAATAACTCTCAGCTAGGTCGAGCGACTCGAAGTTTCGGCAGTCGAAACATTCCCGTACCCATCGAATACCGGGATGCGTACGAAGCATTCACGCGTGAATTGGGGCGTAAGAAGTAAGGATGCAAGCGGCATTCATTGGCATCCATTCTTGCTGGCAACTGATCTTCTACTCTCGTCCCGGTTTCGGTAGCTGATGAGCTTCAACGATACGATTGTAGAATTCCGGGCGACGGTCGGCGAGTCGATCAATCGAATGTTTTCCGGGAATTCGTTCCACTCGTTTCTTGCGAGCTGCTGCCGGATCAATATCGGCATAGAGAATCGCTTCGTCGCGATGATTGGCGACGGCCAATGTTTCTCCCGCAACACCACAAATTCGACTTTGACCAATGAAGTCATAACCTCGCTCGTGCCCAACACGATTGACGGCAGCGTAATAAACACCATTCTCCATCGCGCGAGTGTTAATCGCATGCTCGGCGACATGCTCGGCACCGGGAGGCCAATTCGTGGGAAGCGCAATCAAGTCAGCCCCTAACAGGGTCAGCTCTCGTGACGACTCGGGAAAGGCAGAGTCGTAACAGATATTCAGACCCACCTTGAGATCTCCCGCATCGATCACATCAAAGGGCCGATCTCCGAACGTCGAAAACTGATCGACTCCCAAAAATGGCAGATGCACCTTGCGATATGCGCCCAGCAGACCATTCCCGTTGACCATCACCGCTGCGTTAAAAACACCGTTCTCACCAACCGGCTCCAACATTCCAAAGACAACCATGCCACCAAAATCGGCACACGCATCAATCATCACCTGCACACTCGGTCCGGGAATAGGTTCCGCAAATTGACGGGCTTCTTCGAGAGAATCAAAACAGTAACCGTTGAGCGCACATTCCGGGAAGATGGTCAGGTCTGCTCCTTCTGCACGAGTTTCTTTGAACCGTGCGATCATCTTGTCGAGATTCTCGCTGACTTCTCCGATTTTTACATCCATTTGTATGCCGGCAATTTTCATCGATCTCTCACTCATTCGTTTCAGGGCTTGCAATTGGGGCTTGTGTCATTGGAAGATAGAGAACGTACCAAGCGGACGGGTTCACCACACACCAAAGAACTTTTTGCTTTCCCTGAAGGATACACGAATGCGTTCTCATTTTCTGCTGGCTCTCCTGATTCTGATCTCATCGGTCACATCAACACTATCAGCGCAGGAGATCCTCAAACGACCAAACATACTTTTTGCGATCTCCGACGATCAGTCGTACCCACATGCTGGAGCTTATGGGGACCAAGGGGTCAAAACCCCCGCATTTGATCGTGTTGCGCGTGAAGGAGCGCTGTTTCACACATGTTTGGCAGGTTCACCCGGTTGCAGTCCCTCAAGGGCCGCGTTACTCACCGGTCGCCATACATGGGAGATTGAACAAGCCGGCACTCACGCCAGTTCTTTTCCGAAAACGTATCAGGTTTACCCAGACATTTTAGAACAGGCGGGATACTTCGTTGGCTATACCGGGAAAGGGTGGGGGCCGGGAAATTGGAAAATCAGCGGTCGTACCCGAAACCCTTGTGGAGAAAACTACAGCAAGATCACAGCAAAAACACCTCCCGGAATTCGCTCGACCGATTACGCAGCCAACTTCGAAGCGTTCCTCAAAGATAAACCAGCCGATGAGCCGTTCTGCTTCTGGTACGGTGCTTCCGAACCACATCGCAGTTACCAAAAAGGAATCGGCCTCGAACACGGAAAAACGCTCGAAGACGCGACCGTGCCGTCATTCTTGCCCGACACACCTGAAATTCGTAGCGACATCCTCGACTACTATTTTGAAATCGAATGGTTTGACAAACACCTCACTCGCATTCTGAAGACACTCGAGGAATTGGGAGAACTTGATAACACTTTGATCATTGTCACGGCAGACAATGGTATGCCATTTCCCAGAGCGAAAGCCAACGGCTATGAATACGGCGTCCATGTTCCCTTGGCGATTCGGTATCCAAAATATGTTCCCGCAGGTGTTGACGTAAAACAACCGGTCGATTTTGTGGACTTAGCGCCAACGATGCTTGAGGCGGCAGGCCTGTTTCCGACCATCGCAATGAGCGGAGAAAGCCTATTCCCACTGATGCAGGGAAAGTCGAATGATTATGGCCCCGCGTTTTCAGCACGGGAACGTCACTCCTCATCACGATATAATAATATGACATACCCCATCAGGAGCATGAGAACGGACGACTATCTACTGATTTGGAATCCGCGACCGGAACGTTGGCCCGCCGGCCATCCGGCACCTTTCAAGAACGATCCCGTTGGCTTTTATGACATCGATGCATGCCCATCAAAGACGTTCCTGTGGGAAAATCGAGACGATGAGAAAATCGGTCCTTACTTTCAGCTCTCTGTCGATAAACGCCCCGAATGGGAACTTTACAACCCAAAAAGCGATCCGGGTAATCTCCACAATCTGGCAGACGACTCACAGTTCAAATCGAACTTGTCGACGCTTCAAAAAACGATGCTTGAATATTTGCGGGAGACGGCTGACCCTCGCGTCATCAACGGTGGCGACATCTACGAAGATTACATTCGGTACTCACAGATTCGCAAGTTTCCTGAAGAATAATACCAATTGGACGTTCTCACGCTTTCTTTGTTGACTACTATTAACCATATGGCTATTTATAGTCATTATGATCCATTCACGCGAAATCGAACTCGATGAGACATTTTTTGCGCTCTCCGACCCTACGCGACGGGCAATTTTGGAGCGATTGACCGCCGGCCAAGCGACGGTTTCCGAACTGTCAGAGCCATTTGATATCTCTGCCCCCGCAATTTCCAAGCATCTCCGCGTACTCGCGAAATCTGGACTTCTCGAACAAACAAAAGAAGGTCGTCATCGCATATGTCGATTACGCGCTCAGCCTCTGCAAGAGGTGAACGAATACGTGGTTCGCTATCGCAAGTTCTGGGATAAACAACTCGACCAACTGACTGACTACCTGGAATCATTGGAGAATTCTGCTCCACAACAATCATTCAAACAGGAACCCTCTTCATGATTCAACCGACCCCGACTTCAGAATTCACGCTGGAACTTTCCCGCGTCATCAAAGCCGACCCGGCCACCATCTTTGCCGCGTGGACTGATCCCCAACAACTCACACAATGGCTCAAGCCGACTCCCGAGTTTACACACGGAAAGGTTTCCTGCGATGCTCGAAAAGAAGGAGAGTATGAGATCGAATTCATCTCTCCCGATGATACCCATCATCTGGTCAACGGAACCTACACAAGGTTCGATCCACCACAGGGATTATCATTCACTTGGACTTGGCAAAACGGCAATCCCGATCACCAGGGAATTGACACGATCGTGCACATCGACCTCAAAAAAATCCCCGACGGAACAGAACTAACACTGCGTCACGAAGGACACAAAGATGACGAGATGAAACAAAGCCATGGTCACGGCTGGGGTGGAGCCCTTGAACAACTAGCCACACTTCATGATCAATAATTGATTTCAGAAATGCTTTCAGAATTCCCAAACATCACAACAACAGGAGAACACGATGCACGCCAGAGACGTTTTAATTGGGACTGTCGAAATGGGTAACAAAATGCTGCTACCCATGTTTCAAGATTTACAGGACGCACAACTCGAAGGAACTTTGCCCAATGGTGGCAACAGCGCTCATTGGATTCTCGGCCATCTGATCGTGAGTGAGGCTCAGATGTGTCGAGGATTTGCAATGGGGCAAGAAAGTCCGTACGAAAAATGGAACGCGCTTTTCAAAGGAGGATCGACACCCGATCCTGCAGGAAAAGACTATCCCTCATACGAAGAACTGATGAAAATCTTGATCGAAGAACGCGCCAATACCGTTTCCATCTTGCAAGGAATTTCTGAAGAGGATTTGGAAGCGAAACCGGCTATTGTGATGGAAGGATACGAAGAGTTTTTCCCCAACAAGGCGGCGGTCTTTATCGTGAACACGAACCACCCATTCATGCATTATGGACAACTGGCCGACATCCGGCGACGACTTGGTCGCGATATTTTAATGGGCTGAAAGTAGCACGATGACTCAAGAGAATTCCGAAATCGGCACACAAACCGAAGACCGTGTTCGCACTCTCCTGAAACGCCGAAAAGGATTTGAGGAGAAGCGAATGTTTGGCGGTCTCGGTTTTCTTCTTCACAGCAACATGTGCTGCGGCGTCCACAAAGGGCGACTGATTCTAAGACTAGGTATTGAAGTCGCCGAAGAAGCTCTGAGAAAAAAACACGTCAAGCCATTCGACATCACCGGTCGCCCCATGCGCGGCTGGGTGATGATCGAATGCCGGTTGATCGGTGGAGACGAAAATCTGAAAGAATGGGTTTTGCTGGCAGTTGATTTCTGCCGATCGTTACCACCGAAGTAAATCCTCTTACTGAAAGAACGGGGCATCCGTTCCTGCACCAAGTTCGACGTGCTTCGTTTCTGGCTCGGGTGCGAGCACTCCCGAATCAAATGGTACTGCCTGGGCATCGTCGAGTTCGACAGATTGTTCGACTTCAGAAGGGTCACTGGCTGTCTCAACGATCAACCCCACCTCTGATAACGCCAGATACCCGAGAAACATCACCCCGGCCCAACAAAACGCATTGGCGGGAACGCTGTGGCCAAACGATTTGAGAGCGCTCCCAGCAGATTTGGCCAGTTTGATTCGGGTTCCCGTCCATTGAACACTATAAATTTCATCGAGCACAAGGTGCGAGAGAAACCCGATTCCCACACCACTTGCCATCAACAGTCTCACTTCGACGTTGTCATGCTTATAAAACAGAAACGTCGTCAGCGCGACAATCAATAACGCCGGCACACTGTGATACATTCCTCGGTGGACACAAAGTTTACCGAGTAGCAGAGGACCGAAATTTCGTAATCCGATGTAAAACAGAAGCACAATCAGCAGCACACGCTCTGGATCGCCTCCCCAGGAAATCAGGTGTTGCATCAAAATCAGTGGACCGATGACAGAGACGACACCAAAGATTTCGCGGACTGGCCGTCCCGTTTGCGAATCGATGTCCGGTAGCATGCCGGCAAACCAAGTCAGCAGAAAAACAATCGTTCCCTGCACAGGAGTGAACCCGAACACCCACGTCGCAGTCGTCCCCCAGACAAGGCCCAATACGCCGCTGAATCCAATATGTTCCTTGTAACCTGCCATCACTTGCCCCTGAACTGTTCACGTGTGGACAAGTTGTAGAAGATTCAGGGGGTAAAGAGCAACCGAAGTTTTCTCACGGCAAAAGAGGAGTCATTGATCCACGATTTGCGTTTAAGTTCATTTCTGAAACTCGCAGATTCTCGCCTCAAACATCACGAATGAGCAGAAAACACCCAGATCATCAGGATAGCATTTTGAGAGCACTTGATGCTTGGTAAGTCGCGTTACTTCTCTGTCCCGTTCTTTTCACTCGCGAACAGTGGAAACTTCTCGCTCGGGGTGTGAGCTTGATCCATGAGTTTCACCAGTTCTTTCAGCTTCTCGGGTTGTTGTTTCGCGAGGTTGATCTTTTCTCCCAGATCGTTTTTCAAGTTGTACAACTCGGGAGCTTTCGGTTTTTTGGAACTGACTTTCAACTGCACGACCTTCCAATCTCCCTGACGCAAAGCACGTTTTCCACCTTGTTCGGAGAACTCCCAGTAGAGAGATTCGTGCTTAAATTGTTTCTCCGGTTGGTCGAGCAACGTCGGTAGAAAACTGATGCCATCAATATTGTCGGGGGGCTCGACATTCACCAGTTCGGCGAGTGTCGGCAAGACATCCTGAAAACCGGAGATGTGATCGGTCACTCGTCCCGGTTCGATGACTCCCGGCCAGCGGGCAATCATCGGCGTGATGATGCCACCTTCGTAGAGATCCCGTTTGATCCCACGATAGGGGCCGTTGCTGTCAAAGAAGTCTGGGTCGGCACCACCGGCAGAAGTCGCTCCATTATCGCTGGTGAACATGACGAGTGTCTTCTCATCAATATTCAACTCTTTGAGCAAGTTCATAATACGACCGATATCGCGATCCATATGAGTGATCATGCCGGCGAATGTGGCGTGAGGATGCTTTTCGTGCCGATAATGTTGGCCTCCCGGTGTGCCGTAAGGTTTTTCGGGTTCGAGTTTTCCCAGATACTCGGCTTTGGAGTCTTCGGGAACGTCGAGATCGACATGTGGGATCGTGAACGGCAGATAGAGGAAGAACCGTTCTTTCTGATGTTGTTTAATAAATTCAAGGGCGTCTGACGCAAACAGGTCGTGGCTGTAATGAGTGCGCTCCGTGGGGTTATCGGGATATAGAACTTTCTCGCCGTCGTTCCAGAGATAGTCCTGATAGTAATGGTGAGCGCGGCTTTGATTCAGATAGCCGAAGTAGTGATCGAAGCCCTGTTTCCAGGGTGCGCCGGCATCAGACTCCGACCCGACTCCCCATTTCCCCATCGCCCCCGTGACATAACCCGCCTGCTTCATGATTTCACCAATGGTGACATCTTCGTCAAGCAGGTGAGCACCTTTGCCGTTACCGCGAACGCGAGTGTGACCGGTATGTTGGCCGGTCAATAAAACACTGCGCGAGGGAGCACACACAGTGCTTCCCGAGTAATGCTGAGTGAACTTCAATCCCTCGTCACACAAGCGGTCGACATTCGGAGTGCGAATGATTTTTCCGCCATAACAACCGAAGTCTCCTATGCCCGCATCATCGGCCATTATGTAGATGACGTTGGGAGCAGCGGCATCAAGTGGTGAAAGATTGACAGAAATCATCACCAATAAAACAACGATCAGAGAGCGCATGGTACATGTCCCCTATTAAAAATGCAAAATCGAATGAGAACGATCGCTTAATCAATCTCGGGGATTGGATCGGTCGGGGCGACATCTTTGCCTTCCCAATTCACCTGGCCGTTTTTGAATGTCAGGATGCGATGAGCGCTACCCGGAACCGGATCGACATCGACTTTCGGTAACCATTTGCGATGCTCGGCGATAATCTTTGCGTAGCCTTTGTCGGCAGCAACGTTGTTCCACTCTTGCGGGTCTTTTTGCAAATCGTAAAGTTCTTCTGAACCATCGGCGTAATGAATGTAGCGATAGTTTTCCGTGCGGATGCCGTGATTGCCGGTATTGTGAGTGGTGATGGCGGGCCATTTTCTCGTAGCGTTTTGGTCTTTGAGTTGCGGGACCAGTGAGTGACCTTCGAGTCCACCCGGAGAGGAGAGACCACACAGTTCATTCAGAGTGGGGTAAATGTCCAATAATTCCGCAGGAGAGGTCACTTTGCCTCCGGCTGTGATTCCAGGACCGGCAAAGATCAGCGGCACACGGGTGCCATCGTCCCAAAGCGTATTCTTGCCGGTGATCTCTTTTTCACCGATGTGCCAACCGTGATCCGACCAGAGCACAATGATGGTGTTGTCTCGAAGTCCTTTTGCGTCGAGAGCCGTCATGATACGACCGATTTGATGATCAACAAAGCTGGTACAGGCCAGATAGGAACGACACAGATTATGCCATTCGTTGGCTTCTTGCAGAAACTGCAATCGTGGTTCGGGAAGTTTCCAATGGAGATACCAAGAGAATCGCGGGGTGTCTTTGCGGTCGTCGAATTTCACGGGAGGCAAAACGGAATCGTCGTCGGGGTAGAGGTCGTACCATTTTTGAGTGGTATAACAGGGAACGTGTGGTAGGAAAAAACCGACTGAGAGAAAGAACGGATCTTTAGGGCCTTTTTCGATCTGGTCAACAGCCCACGACGCGACGACGTAATCTTGTTTGTCTTTGTCTTCATGCGGGAAGACTCCCCAATCGACGAGAGGATGCGGGGCAGGGGTCTTGACCAGTTTTTCTTTCGGTCGTGCGCCGACACCGGCGGCGGGGCCGAGAGTGTCAAACTCGTTGTCCGTCTTTCTGCGACCATAACCGCCGTGATAAATTTTTCCGGTGGAGTAAGTGTGATAGCCATTCGCTTTGAGGTGCTGAGGTAAGCTGGTCACGTCTTTCCATTGGGGGACTTGTCGAAACCACGGGGCCAAACCATAAACGCCTGTGGTTGAGGGACGTTTGCCCGTCATCAGGCTGGTGCGTGAGGGATTACAGAGCGGAGACTGACAATGGGCGTTCAGGAAGATGGTCCCCGCTTCGCCGATCTTGTCGATATTGGGAGTTTTGGCGAGAGGGTGACCGCCCAGACATCCGATCCAGTCATTCTGGTCATCAATGGCAATGAACAGGATGTTGGGTTTCTCGGCTGCGGAGAGAGTTGCGGTCAGCAAAAACAGGCCCAGACATAGCGACTTGCGCATGGAAAGACTTTCCGTGATGTCATCTTGTGAGTGTGTGGATATCCAAACGAATATCCAGAGTCGCGGTTTTAGAGCGCGATGTCAAATTGCGAGTCAAAAAAGAATCGCAGAGCCTCTCTGAGAACTAGAAAACGTGGGAACCCTGCCACCACTCGATCATAACATGACTTCATGCCGGACTTCCGTGGGCCAGCCAAGACCGCGAGTTTTGAGAGTCTCAAGGATGGAACTCAGAAATCGGCTCGCATTTTGGGCAAGTTCTCGAAATTCCGGTGGCTCTTTCTCGGCATTCGAATCGTCTCGAAGTATTTTGACGATCTCTGCAGACGACATCTGTCTCAGAAACAGATTATAGCTGTCAAGAATTTGTTTCTGGTTATTGTCATCGGCAAATAAACAAACTCTTTCCAGCGGCGTGAGTGGCAATCGCTGCATCAGCCATTCCTGGGAATCGCCTGTTTGTGCCGAAGCTTCACCCACTAAAATTAGCAATCCAAAGATCAGCAAGTTTCGACTGTGTCGAAACTTGACGTTGATGTAACGCCATTCTCCCAATGAACGATCATCGAGCCATAAAGATCGTGCCCCGAGAGCCTTCCAGTAGCGGATGATTTCAATCAAGAGACCAAGCCATTGCGAGGGGTTGTTCGATTCCGGCTCACGAGAGAAACGATTCAACACGACGCGTTGCAACTCCCGAAACCGATCAGCTTGAAAGATCGGCTGAGAATCAAGGAGCAATTGAATCCGTTTTCCATACACGAACTGATCTTCATCAACTTGTCCCCGGTGTGTGGGATCGACGAGTTGTTTCCATGTCACTGTCTCGGAAAATATTCCGTTCGGTTTGGGACGAATCATGCCGAGGGATTCGAGACGGCTCCAAATCTCTCCGTAGAGTTCTTGCGCGAGGTCTGAGTTTGGCAAGATGTCGTTTGAAGTCACTATGACCAGATCGCAATCTGAACTTGGGATCTGCTCCATACGACCGAGCGACCCACAGACATACATTGTCTCAACAACGAGTGACAATGGCTTTTCGAGAAAGAGTTCTCTCAGTCGGGAATGCGTTTCTCGCGACCGTTGCCAACTTTCCGCAAGAACGCTCGGTAATTCTTCGATCAAGCTCTCGCGGCTGGCAGGAAAGGAGTTTTGAGTTGTGGAATCGAAATCAAACATATCGCGAGTTGCTCAATGGTTGTGTATGTTAAGAGAACCTGTGTTCCAGAAAGTTTTCTATCATGTCTGATGCCGAATCCCAAGTCTCGACCGATCTTGATTATCTTCCCAAGCTACCCGAGAACCGAAATGTGCCAATTGGCTGTATCGGTTCTGGGTTCATTATGTCGGATTGTCATCTCGTAGCCTATCGGAACAACGGATTTAATCCGGTGGCCATCGCTAGCCGCAATCCCGATCATGCCAGACAGGTCGCAGAACGACACCAGATTGGCAAAGTCTACGACCATTACACAGAATTGTTGAACGACCCCGAAATTGAAGTTCTCGATGTCGCCGTGCCTCCCGATGTCACGATCGAAGTCATTCGCGCCGCCGTCAAGCATAACGACCATTTGCGGGGAATCCTTTGCCAAAAACCGCTGGGGATGAACTTCACCGAAGCGAAAGAAATCGTCGAGCTTTGTGAAGACGCTGGCATTGCACTGGCCGTCAATCAGAACATGAGGTACGACCAATCAATCCGAGCTTGCAAATCATTACTGCGTCGGGGAGATCTGGGTGAACCCGTTTTAATGTCGATTGATATGCGAGCCGTTCCCCATTGGATGCCTTGGCAAGAGCGACTCGGCTGGGTGACACTGCGTATTATGAGCATCCATCACCTCGATGCATTTCGTTATTTGCTGGGAGATCCGCAACGAATCTTTGCCAGTATCCGCAGCGACCCGCGGACGGCAGAAATATTTCCTCATCAAGACGGTATTTGCTTATACATCCTGGAATATGAAAGCGGACTCCGCGCGACTTCACTGGATGATGTTTGGACCGGCCCGGTCGTGGAAGGAAGTGAAAACGAACCTTCGATCCATTGGAGACTGGAGGGAACAGATGGGCTGGCGAAGGGGACCATAGGTTGGCCCAGTTATCCCGAGAGGACTCCCAGCACATTGGACTACATCAGTGCCACAAAACCCGGCGTCTGGCAGTCGCCTCGTTGGCCGGAAGTTTGGTTCCCGGATGCATTTGTCGGCCCGATGGCTCATTTGTTGTGCGGATTGGAATCAGGACGCACACTCGAAATCAGCGGACGCGATAATTTGAAGACGATGGCGCTGGTGGATGCTTGCTATTTGTCAGCCAAAGAACACCGTGCCGTGGAGATTGAGGAAATCATGCGGGAGTGAAGCTCACTATTCTGAATTACAACGCTCACGGTCGGCACAGGCCCGCTACCCCTCAAGATGCTCTGGTTATCCTGTGAACATGTAGCCGATCAATCCGAGAGCAAAACCGGCAATACTACCCAAAGCCGGTAAGCGAGAGTTTTTGAGCACCGCCTGCGGTGCAATGTCTTCAAAGGTGAGGTAGAGAATACCTCCACTGGCAAACAGCATCAAAACGCCAAGCGAACCCTCTCTTTCGGCGAAGAATTCGAGACCGATGAATGCCGCGGCTGGCCCCAACAGTGACAGCAAGCTGAACGCGATAAGAACATTCCGCGAGGAGAGTTGTGAATCGCTAGTCATTTCGCGATAGGAATTAAATCCTTCGGGAAGATTTTGGAGTCCAATCATGCCGGCAATCAACAATGCCGACGATTCTCCCGAGGCAAACGTGGCTCCCAACGCGATGGCCTCAGGGATGAAATCTGAGACCATAGCGACCAACTGCGCAACCGAGCCTCCCAGCCGATCAAGCAGACAATCGAGACCATAAAATGCGATTCCACCAAGAACAAAGGAGACAACGGCGGGGAGAGGAGTCAGTCTGGCGGCACCTTCGGGCACAAGCACCAAGGCAACTGCGGATAGAAGTGCTCCACCGCCGAAGGCAATGATCGAATGATGAAATTCTTCTTCTCCCCAGTCGGGAGAAATTTTATCGCACCAGGCGAGGAATCCTCCGACGGGAATTGCCAGTCCAGCGATGAAAGCAAAAAAGAGAGCCGTTGTCATCGAGAATTTGATCCATTGTCAATCGCGTGGAGATGCCTAAAGTTTCTTGCAGCATCATACTCCTTTTAAATCATACAAACACGTGCTTGGAGCTACTATGGATCACGGAGTTCTCATCTTTGGAGCGACCAGTTCTACGGGAATCGAGTTGAGTAAACGTCTTCATCAGGCGGGTTATTCACTATTTTTATGTGGTCGGTCTGATAAAAAACTATCAAGTTTGGCGAAAGAAGTGGACTCCGAATATGCCGTCATCGATAGTTGGGAGAAATCGTCAGTCGACAATGTCGTTAAACAGGCGCATGAAAAACTCGGATCGATCACTGCAGTCACCAATCTCGTGGGCTCACTGCTGTTGAAGCCGGCTCATAGCACGACTGACGATGAATGGCAGCAAACTCTTGAAGCGAATCTCACTTCTTGTTTTTTGATCTTGAGAAGTGTTATCCCCGTGATGCAAAAAGGGGAGGGTGGTTCGATCGTATTTGTGTCATCTGCGGCAGCCCTCAAAGGGATGGCCAATCACGAAGCGATTGCTGCGGCCAAGGCTGGAGTCGTCGGACTTTCACGCTCCGCAGCCGCGACCTACGCTTCTCGGGGAATTCGCGTCAACTGCGTGGCACCAGGTCTCGTTCGTTCTCAGATGACTGAAAAAATGCTCTCAAATTCGATGACCGAGGAAGTCTCACTTTCAATGCATGCGATGGGACGTTTGGGCGAACCTTCAGACATCGCTTCAATGATTGAGTGGTTACTCACCCCTGAAAACAGTTGGGTGAGTGGGCAAGTATTTTCCGTCGATGGTGGACTGTCGAGCTTGATGCCAAAAATGAAAGCGAAAGTCTCGTAACGAGCATTTATCGACGAATTTTGAAGAGCTGATCTCCCATCACGGGACGGCATTGATTGCCGAAGTAAACTTTCAAATCGCCGTTATGAATCATCGTCTCTTTTATCGACAACTGATGCCTCCCTTTATCAAGTGACAAAGGCACACAACGAAATAACTTGTCGGAAGGGGGTAACTCGACGGGTACTCCATTCAAAGTGACTTCGAGATCAAACCCGCTGCTGACTTCCAATTGATAGAGGTCCTGCTGATCGGCATCGTGATAGCCGGTCAATTCAAAGGTATCGTCCATTTCCAGACCGTTAGCTTGCATCCAGTCGGTATTGCGAGTGTTTTGCAATTCGACTTTTCCGGTTTGAGTGGTTAGTAATACCCCTGGTTTCAATGGCAATCCGCGTGCGGGGCCAATTGCTTTTCGAAGTGGAAGAGGTGCAATTTTGACCGACAAAGGCTTTGAACGGATGCTCCATCCGTCACCCTCCGCGATGGCATGAAGCTGGACATCACCAAGACCGATGACATCTGCGAGGACTTCCAGTTCTCCTTCTGCTCCTTCAATCGTGCCGAGTAGTTTTGAGAACTGATAAATTTTTATGGTTTCTGCATCTTTACATGTGGCTTTTAAGGTGACACTTTCTCCCAAACTGCAACAACTCTCTGGTTGATCATCAATCTTTTTCGTTTGCAAAGCGAGGTCGATGCTCTTCCCATACCGTTTGACACTGAACGGTACCGACTTGCGGCCATCTGTTTGTGGTTGTTGCTTTGCCGTGGCAACGACGGTGAGCTCATGGCTGCCATCTGCAAGATCATTGATTCGCAAGAAGTCTCGGACGCCGGGAATCGAACTCGACTGTTCAACGCCGTCAACCAGAACAGTAAAGCGATCAATCTCGTCTTTATGTTGAGTAAGCAGCGGAACCGAGGAACCCAATTCTTGTCCCGCCTCAAATTCGAGATTAAAACGGGGGGAACTGGACCAAGGTTGACAAAGCGGGTCGCCGAGAATCAGCAATTGATACGGAGACTGCACAGAGAGACAGAATGATTCCGCCAAAGAGTAGCCACGAGAATAATAAACATGCAGAAAGGCAGTCGGAAACTTGGGCTGCAAGGCGAACGGTTCGTAAACAGTCCCACTGGTCCCCGAGGCTCCATAGCGAATCCACTCACTGATGGGAGTTTGAGTTGCGTCATCATTCATCATTCCACCAAAACTGGTGAGATGTTCGCAAATTGCCCCCGGCGTCATTTTGGATTGCGATTTGGGCCAATCAAAACCGGCAGTGCCAGACATCAAGCCTCCCACATCTCGGCGGAACTTGGGAACATCATCCTTGATGATCAACGCATGACGGCCGTTTTCTCTTAATTTGGCAACAGCCGCATCGAACCAGCCATCGCGAGTTGTTGAACGAATATCTTTGGTTCGGGAAAAATAAAATGAGGCGGCTGGTAAATTCTCATCCGCTTCCACGCTCGTTCGCAAGCACTGCAAGATCTCCGAGACCGAGTTTCCCCTCCCAACAGTGACACCCAACATCGTCGACATCATGTAATGGATTGGTTTTTTCGTGAAGGGAAGACTATAAGCGGTCTGGTGAGAGAATGCGTAGGCGTCTTCGGTTTCAAACAAAGGGTTTCGCATTTTAGCAAGCAGATCACGAAAACCTTCTGTCGAGCGTCAGGGGCGCAGCGACTCGTCTTTCTCGGCTTGCTCAGCATTGACAAATCCATTCGTGACCGCTTTTTCCAACGCCTTCAAGCTATCGAGATATTTTTCATCCTCAGTCAAACAACGTGCGTAGTAATACCACAGCAAGCCGACATGATCGTGGGTGTCCAGCAACCGCTCCAAGATTTTTTTGGCATCACCGAACCGGCTTTCCTCCATCATCTTGAGCGTTTCGCGATATTGAACCCCTTCGCTCTCGTTGGGCAGGAAAGGACCGCCTGCCTGGACTCTCTTTCGGAAATAGGCATTCGAGCTGAGTTGCAAATAGTTGATATCTTCGCGAAACACATACTCAACGAGATACGTCATCCCCGTGAGCGAGCCGTAGGGAGTTAAATAGTGCGGTGGCTTTTGACCGGGAGTTTTATCGATGTCTGATTTCAGGCCGATCTGCCAAGGGAAGTCAGCAGAATAGGTGATACATTCAATTTGATTGGCGATCCCTCGCTCGGAGATCGTCAAAATAATTGGTTTCAGAATGAGCTGGCGAAACTGCTCGACATCGATGGCCCAAGTGTCGGGGATGTCTTTCAGATAGATGACGTTCGCCGGGGGAATATTTCGCAAACGGATATATTCGTTGGCGACCGCTTTCGAAGTCCAGCTATCTTCATTCACAATCACCGCAACATTGTGGGGGTGATAGCCCGGCTTCCAGAGACGAAAGCATAGACACAGCGAAAAGACACATCAAGAAGAAGCGTTTCATCTGAAATCTCTGAGAGTCAAAAGGTATGATGACGTCGGACTTGCCGGGAATATGTATGTTTCCCACGACTAATTGGCCCAGTCAGCAGGAGAAAACGCCGCTTCCCTACAAATCCCTACATTTTACGGTTCAATCCAGAGAACCTGTTTTCTCTGCCGCTAAACAACTATAATGGAGGTGCGGAGCAGACACACGCTCCGTCCTACCTACAAAACGATTTTCTCATCGAATCACCCCGCCTTATGCATCGAATTTACCTATTATTCGCAGCTTCTTTGATGTGCCTGGGATCAAGCTCCCTCCAAGCGGAAGCTCCACCGGTCACCCCCGAGCAAGAGAAGTTCTTCGAAACAAAAATCCGGCCTATCTTGGCAAAGTCCTGCTATGAGTGTCATGGACCCAAAAAACAACAGTCCGGCCTGCGTGTTGATCATCGGCAATTCCTCATCAAAGGAGGCGATACCGGCACGGTTTTGACTCCGGGAAAACTCGACGAGAGCCGTCTATGGGCTGTGCTACAGCACGACCCGCTCGATACTCAGATGCCACCTGATGGCAAACTGGCAGGCTCCGTTCTTGGCGATTTCAAAACCTGGATTGAGATGGGGGCTCCTTGGCCTGCCTCTGATCTGCCAAAAACCACTGCGAGTGAGCATGGCATCGATTGGCAATCACATTGGGCTTATCAACCCGTTACAAAACCCGAGCCCCCCAATTTGGCAGACAGTTCCTGGCCCGTGAATGCCATTGATCAGTTTGTGTTACAAAAGTTGCGAGAAAACGATCTCAGCCCCAGGCAAGCCGCAGATCGTGAAACATTATTGCGTCGGTTGAAATACGATTTGCTCGGGCTGCCTCCCACAATCGAGGAGCTTCAGACATTCCAGAATGATACTTCTCCTGACGCCTACGCCAAACTGATTGATCGTTATCTGGCCTCTCCCCATTTTGGAGAACGCTGGGCTCGACATTGGTTGGATGTGTCTCGCTACGCAGACACCAAAGGGTATGTTTTTCAAGAAGATCGAAATTATCCTGATGCGTGGCGTTATCGGGAATGGGTCATCAATGCCTTTAATCAAGATTTGCCATACGATCAATTTATTGTGCGGCAAATCGCCGCCGATCAAGCGTCTGAAAATGAAGACGACCTGCATGCAATGGGTT